>JADFHN010000077.1 GCA_022567155.1 Bacteroidota bacterium | reverse complement strand
TAATCTTTCCAAAACACCAATTAGCTGATTATCCATATTTTACAACTCGTCGGCTCATGACAATTCTGTCAGAGTCCGACATTTATCGTCGGACCCTTCGGGCGGAAAATTCATGTGAATTTTCCGGGTTAATCGCCTACAATCTCCCACTCATCGTTCAAAATACTGATGGCATGGTGGGCAGTAAGATCAAAAATACAAGGAACTACCGATACAAAATTATTGGCAATTGCCCATTCGTCGTTATCTTCTCCTTTGTCAAAATTCACGAAATTGCCTGCCATCCAGAAATACCTTCTCCCGTTCGGGTCAATCCGCTGATCAAACTCCTCCTTCCATTTGGCCTTTGCCTGCCGGCAAATTTTTATACCCCTGATTGATTCATTTTGTTTCGGCGGGAAGTTCACATTCAGCGCCACTCCCTTTGGAAGACCCTTATTCAAAACCTGTTTTGCAATTGACTCCACATATTTTTCAACATGCGTAAAGTCCGCGTCAGATGAATAGTCACATAATGAAAAGCCAATCGCCGGCATACCCTCGATAGCTGCTTCCAGCGCTGCCGACATGGTACCCGAATACAATATGCTTATAGAAGTATTGGCGCCATGGTTTATACCGCTTACCACCAGGTTGGGTCTCCGGTCATTTAAAATGTAATGTTTGGCCAGCTTTACACAATCTGCAGGCGTGCCACTGCATTTGTATGCCTTCACATCGTCGATCAGGTCTTCTTCCTCAAGCCGCAAGGTTTCATCAATGGTAATGGCATGCCCCATACCGGACTGGGGCCGGTCTGGCGCTACTACCACTACTTCTCCTATTTTTTTCATGATATCCACCAGAAAACGAATGCCCCTGGAAGTGATTCCGTCATCATTGGAAACTAAAATCAATGGTTTACTCATGCCGCAAAGGTATCCATTGTAAAAACAAATATTTCTTTTTGCTGAAATAAACTACCCGCTGTATTCAACCAGGTTAATATTTTTCAGCTTTCGATGATACTGTTGTAGTAAGCCGTTATGCGGGCCAGGTCGCCCCGTCGATCCACTTTGAGGTTATGTGTTTTAATATAGGCTTTGATTTCGCCGGCACGGTCTTTCATAATAACCAGCAGGTCCTTTTTCTTTTCGGTGTAAAAGATCATTTCTCCTTTCGAAGTGAGGAAGAAATAATCGTAGGTCAGTACTTTACGTGTATAGGTACTTCCCGACCAGTAGTAGTTATTATAATGCGACGACTTCTGTATGATAGACTCGCGCGTTAACAGTGAGAGTTTACCTTCGTACAACACTTCAAACAAAATGGGTGTTTTATAGCCTTGTGAAACGCTGTAAAGGATGCTGTAAAATTGCCTGTAGGTGTTTACAGTTACATCAAATATTTCAAAAAAGAGTATCTTTTTTGCCCCGTAGGTTAATATCTGGTTATCAATTTCAAGTTGCACAAGATCTCTGGGCAGATCATACTTTATTTTTCCATTCAGAGTATCACCATCGGTTAACACCAGTTTGCCGGTATGCCAGAAGTCAGACGGAAATTGCTGGCTCGCAGCAACCGAAGCAAAAGAAAACAACGCTATCGTTAAAAAATATTTCAATTCCTCAGGGTTTTAAGAATAGCGTGCCCCATCTTATCACGTTTTGTTTTCAGGTATTTTTCATTGTATTTATTCGGCGCAATTTCAATAGGTACTTTCTCCACTATTTCCAGTCCATACCCCATTAATCCTGCCCTTTTTTCAGGATTATTCGAGATCAACCGGAGTTTTGTTACCCCTAAATCCCTTAGGATTTGTGCTCCAACACCATAATCCCGCTGATCCATATCAAATCCGAGTTCAATATTAGCTTCAACAGTATCCAGGCCGTCTTCCTGAAGTTTATATGCCCTCAGCTTATTTAATAAACCAATTCCCCTACCCTCCTGGTTCATATACAACACAATTCCTTTGCCCTCCTTCTCAACCATTTGCAGGGCTTTGTGCAATTGTGGCCCGCAATCGCATCGGCACGACCCGAATACATCACCTGTCAGGCAGGATGAATGCACACGTACCAAAATAGGCTCATCTTTTTCCCATTTGCCTTTAACCAGGGCCATGTGCGTATCTCCCGTACTTGTTTGTGTATAGGCTATCAGGTCAAAATTGCCGTAGGCGGTTGGCATCTGAACCTGTATCTTCCTTTCAATAAGTGTTTCATTCTCAAGCCGGTATGCAATCAGGTCGGCTATCGAGATAAGCTTCAGGTTGAATGTATCTGATACCACTTTCAGATCGGGTAAACGGGCCATGGTTCCATCTTCATTCATAATCTCTACCAGCACTCCTGCCGGATTCATGCCTGCAAGTCTGGCAAGATCAATGGCAGCTTCGGTATGACCTGTTCTGCGAAGCACACCCATACTCTTTGCTTTAAGTGGGAAAATATGACCCGGCCGTGCCAAATCATCAGGAGTGGTTCCTTGATCTACGAGCGCCTTTATTGTTTTTGCCCTGTCTTTTGCAGATATTCCCGAAGTGCATCCATGTCCAATTAGATCTACCGAAACCGTAAAAGGGGTATTGTGCATGGCTGTACTTTTCCCCACCATAAGTTCCAGACCCAGTTCATCACAACGTTCTTCGATAAGGGGTGCACAAATCAAACCCCGGCCATGTTTCGCCATGAAATTAACTATTTCAGAGGTGGCCTTTTCGGCGGCGCAAATAAAGTCACCTTCATTTTCACGGTCTTTGTCGTCCACAACTATGACCACTTCACCGTTTTTAATGGCCTCAATGGCCTCTTCTATGGTACTAAAAATATTATTATTCTTTTCCATTGATATTTATAAGAAAAATCTTTCTGATGCAAAGGTAACAAATAGGGAATTACTCCTGACAAGAATCGCAATGAGATATTATTACCCGGAAATAACGATGCCAAGTACGCTCGCAATCTTTTTCTCCGTTTTCTTGAGTTCCATATGAATAATCTGATATTTTTGCTGATCATCTTTTGACCCTGCATTTTTAAGCTCGGTAAGATTTTTTCTGATCAGTTTTTTGATATATGCATAATTGAGCCTTTCAATATCAGTATAGGACTTACTGCTTAATATTTCCTCCTCTCGGGGAACCCATATATTATACTTATCTCTCCATTTATTGCTTAACGCATATTTGTCGGTTATCAGATCAACAATTTCACTTTTCACCTGCTCACTGCCATGTTCGAGAAAGTAACCGGCTTCCATTTCTTCATCTTTGCTAAGTCCGTTTTTGAACATATTGTAGATTTCTTCATATACGGGTGTAAAGAACTTTACGTCTCCCAACTCATCAAAAAGATACTGATATAAATAAACATTATCTGCAACTTCTTTATATCCGTACCTGACCAGAGACCGTATAATTTCTCTTTCTTTTCGACGCAAAACAGCATTTAACCTGTCGCTCACATCCTCCTCCAGCTTTTGACCAATAACCGTATCAGCCATGATCGGTATTATGGGTGGTCCTGCTGCCGCTGTGCTTTTTCGCCGGGCTTTAAGAATGATCTTATTGAGCTCAGTCATCAATACCGATTCGTCAATATCAAGTAAAACTGAAGACTCTTTGATATAAACCGTCCGTTTGATGGGATCCGGAATTTGTGATATGGATTCAACAATATCCCGGATGGTAGCAGCTTTTTTTACAGGGTCTCCTTTTGCTTCGTTAACAAATAGATTGATCTTAAAAGTGATGAAATCATGGGCGTTCTCTTCCAGGTACTTCCTGAATTCATATCCGCCCAGCTCTTTTGAATAGCTGTCAGGGTCATGGCCTTCGGGCAATACCACTGCTTTCACATTCTGGCCACCTGCAAGCAACATATCAATACCTCTTAACGAAGCTTTGATACCTGCAGGATCGCCGTCAAAAAGAACGGTTATATTCTCTGAATAGCGGGATACTAGCCGTATTTGCTCTTCCGTAAGCGAGGTACCCGAAGATGAAACTACATTTTCGATTCCTACCTGATGCAGCGAAATCACATCTGTGTATCCTTCCACAAGAAAACAATTATCCGCCTTCCGGATAGGCCCTTTTGCCATATGCACCCCATAAAGTACGTTGCTTTTATGATAGATTTCCGTTTCGGGAGAATTAACGTATTTAGGTTGTTTTGTGTCTTTCTTCAGGGTACGCGCTCCAAAAGCGATTACTTTGCCTGTCTGATTATAAATGGGGAAAATAACCCTGCCCCGGAACCGGTCGTACACTTTTTCCTCTTTTTTTATGATGAGTCCGGCTTTTTCGATAATATCCTTACCGAATCCCTGCTTTATAGCAGCCTTATAAAGATCATCCCATGCTTCAAGGCTATACCCTAACTCGAATTTTTCAATTATTTCTTCTGTCAAGCCACGGTTTTTGAAATAGGTAAGTCCTACGGACTTTCCTTCATCTGAATTTTTCAGATTACTGATAAAATAGTCCGTTGCATATTTCAGGATTATAAACAGGCTTTCACGCTCGTTTTGAGCTTTGATGTCCTCCTCAGTAATTTCCCTTTCTTCTATTTCAATACCATATTTACCTGCCAGATACTTCAGCGCCTCCGTATAGCTCAGCCCGTCATATTCCATGATAAAGCTGATGGCATCACCACCCTTTCCTGAACTGAAACATTTATAGATCCCTTTGGATGGGACCACAAAGAACGACGGCGTCTTCTCGTCGGTAAACGGACTTAGCGCCTTGTAAGCCTGCCCGGACTTTTTCAGGTTTATAAAGTCGCTGATTACATCTACAATGTCTATGCGGCTTTTAATTTCATCAATATTTTTCTGAAGTATTCTCAAAAGACAGAATTAATCATCAAAGATAATAAAAGGGATTGTATGGTAATTCATGTGATGACCTGTCTGTGGGCTGAACAGATAACCATTTATTCCCTGAATTCACATTAGTTAAACATTTACGTTGAATCCGTTAATACTTGTTAAATTTGCAAAAATCTTAAATAATATTTACACTAATCTATGTGTTATATTTAAAATGGCAATAACTGAAAATCAAATTATACAAGCGCTGTCAACTGTACAGGATCCTGATCTTAAAAAGGACTTGGTGACACTGAACATGATCCAGGACGTAAAAGTCAATGATAACCTCATCACTTTTACCGTAGAACTTACAACCCCGGCCTGTCCGCTAAAGGAAATCATTAAAAATGATTGCATAGCCGCCGTTAAAAAGGAGGTAGGTGATACTGTTGAGATAGATGTGAACATAACATCGAATGTAACAACCTCGCGAATGAGTGGTGCGTCTTTTCTTCCGGATATAAAAAACATCATTGCGATTGCGTCCGGTAAGGGGGGCGTTGGTAAATCAACTGTGACGGCCAACCTGGCAGTTTCACTTGCACAAAACGGAGCCTCGGTAGGATTGATAGATGCCGATATATTCGGACCCTCTATGCCTACAATGTTCAATTGTGAAAACGAAAAGCCCGCTACTATAGAAAAAGACGGCAAATCCTTTCTTGTGCCTGTTGAGCAATATGGCGTAAAGATCATATCTATTGGCTTTCTGGCACCTCCAGATAGTGCAATAGTTTGGCGCGGACCTATGGCAAGCAAGGCATTACGTCAGTTTTTTAGTGATACGGACTGGGGTAAGCTGGATTATCTTTTGGTTGACCTACCTCCGGGAACCAGCGACATCCATCTTACAATGGTTCAGGCCGTGCCTGTTACCGGTGCAGTTATAGTAACCACTCCCCAAAAGGTCTCACTCATCGATGCTACCAAAGGGGTGTCTATGTTTCGCCAGGCACAAATCAATGTCCCCATACTTGGATTAATTGAAAACATGTCCTACTTTACACCTGCAGAATTACCTGAAAATAAGTACTTTATATTCGGGAAAGACGGAGGCAAACAATTATCTGAGAAATTAGATATCCCGTTAATCGGGCAAATACCGCTGATTCAGGCCATACGCGAGAGTGGTGATAACGGTTACCCGGCTGTACTAAATGAGGATTTAACAGCAGAAGCATTTAATAAAACCGCCAAATCACTTGCACAACAGGTGGCTATCAGAAATGCCACAATGGTAGAAACAAAACCGGTTGAGATGAAAGTTTAATTGATTTATGGTATTACGTTGAAATCCAGAATCCAGTTTTTATTGAATATTTATAAAAATTAAAAATGAAATCGACAACATCAGCTGCAGATCTTGACAAACGAATCAAAGAAGCAATTGATAGCATTCGTCCCTACCTTGAAGCTGATGGCGGCGATGTGCGGATTATAAGAGTGAATAAGGAAAAAGTACTTGAAATTGAGTTGTTGGGTTCGTGTGGCACCTGCCCGATGTTGCCAATGACCTTAACTGCAGGGGTTGAAGAAGCTGTTAAAAGAGTGGCTCCGGAAATTAACGCGGTAATCGTCGTAAATATACCGGAAAAGGAAATTTCTGGTTAAGAGAATGAGAATGGCAGATGCATGGTTAAACGGGGATTAATAAACAGAAATACATGTAAGTTAGCTTCATTATTGAAAGTTATCATTTTCTTTTTTGCTGTTCTGTATCCCGGCATTTCTTTAGCTCAGCGAAACTGCGGCACTGTTGAATATAACAAAATCATACTTAATCAGAGACCAGAAAGTATAGATCAGTTTGAGCGGTGGATCAAAGAAAAAATCGAAGGAAAACAGTTTATAAGTGATTACCCTTATGCCATTTTTGCGCTGAAAGAATCCCTGGTAAAAATACCCGTTGTGATACATGTTATACACAACGGAGAGCCCATTGGCGTAGGTACAAACATTTCTGATGCACAGATTATCTCTCAAATTGATGTGCTCAACGAAGATTTCAGGAGATTGAATGCAGATACAAGCGAAACACAGGATATATTCAAGCCTGTGGCAGCAGATGTGGAGATCGAATTTATGCTGGCCAAACAAGATCCTGAAGGGTTACCCACCACAGGTATAGTAAGGGTTAAAGGGTCGGAAACGAGCTGGAATTTCGACAATGATACAAAACTGAAAGGGGAAAGCTATTGGCCCGCAGAAGATTATTTGAATATCTGGGTGACTACGTTATCGTTTAATCTGCTTGGTTTCGCTTCTTTTCCAATCGCAAATCTGGAGGGGCTTGAAGATCAGGAAACAAACAGGCTGCTTGATGGCGTCGTAATCGGATTTGACTATTTTGGTTCGATTGAAAAATATCCGGATGCAAACCTTGACCCTGTTTTTAATTTGGGCAGGACTACTACTCATGAGATCGGCCACTTTCTGGGGCTCCGGCATATCTCTGGCGACGGTGGTTGCAGCGTGGATGACTTTGTAACGGATACCCCCAACCAGGATAACCAAAATGAGGGATGCCCGGTTACGGTACCCGGCATCTGTGAATCCGTGGATTTTGAAATGTTTCAGAATTATTTGGATTATACGGACGACGCCTGCATGAATATTTTTTCGATGGGGCAAAAAGAAAGGATGCGTATAGTAGTGGAAAGCAGCCCGCGGCGTACGTCGCTCACCACATCACACGCTTTGGAGGATCCGGTGATCTCCGCGTTTGATCTTGGCATCAGAGAGATCATAAGCCCCGTAAGCGGAATATGTACACCATTCTTCTCCCCTGCGATAAGTATCAGAAACTACGGATCGGAACTTATTACACAGGCAACAGTGGAATTGTGGATCAATGATTCGATGATTGAATCACGGGTTGAAATGTTCAGTTTGTCTCCATTACAGTCTTACGTAGTTACATTTAATACTGCTCCTGCGCCGCCAGCAGGACTGGCCGAAATTGAATTTCGGATTACCTCAGTCAATGGCGTAACCGATGACAATCCGATAAATGATATAGAAATGTATCAGGTATTCGTATCTGAATTCATTGATTTGCCAGTAAACGAAGAATTTAATGCAACACCTGCTACCTGGGAGATCCGAAACCAGGACAATGGGAGCACATGGGAACTTGTACAGTGTGTTTCGTGGCAGCCGGATAATCTTGCGATGCAACTTTCTTTTAGAAATGACCCGAATATAGGCGAAACCGATATGATGATTATGCCTGTTATTGATCTTACAAGTTACCCGGAAGCATACCTGCAATTTGATATGGCTTATGCATATACCCCTGGTGCTGACAACGACAGGCTTCAGGTAGCAATATCTAAAGACTGCGGAATGAATTTTAATTTTGTATTATACGACCGCTCCGGAGCTGGATTGTCAACTTCGGACGATACCAAATTCAGCTTTACCCCTTCGGACAGGCGCGACTGGAAACGGGAAGTTATAAACCTCAGCCTATTCCTTGGTGAGCCATCACTTCAGGTTGCCTTTATCGGAACCAACGGTAATGGAAACAACCTTTATATTGACAATGTAGCAATACATGTCAATGCCATTATGGATGCAGGAATTATAGGTATTGAATCTCCATATCTGGCATTTTGTGCGAAAAGTATCGCCCCGATTATCACAGTGGAAAACCTTGGAACAAAAGAAATCAACGAGGTTCTGCTCAGTTACGAGCTATCCGGTCAGATTACAGGCACTAAAACTTTCAGCAGTCTGGAATTGAAATCAGGTAACTCGATTAACCTGATACTGGATGATATGAATGTAAACAACGGAGTCTCCCTGCTCACTGTAGAAGTGTCGTTACCGGGAACCATTGACCCATCCCCTGAAAATAACCGTATGGCTTTTAGTCTGGTTAATGACTGCCAGGAAGAAGCCGTTCCTTTCAGGCAGAATTTTGATGTGGATATACTTTCGGAAACAAACTGGCTCTCGATAAATCCCTTTGATGATATTGCATGGAAGGTTACCAAAACAGGAACGGATGGTAACTCTGCAGGAATAGAAAACTTTAAGTACAAGAACGCCGGACTTAAAGATTTTCTTGTAAGTCCTGTAATTAATATGACCTCCTTATTCAAAGCCAGTGTGTTTTTCGACGTATCGTATGCTTCCGATACATTACCAGGCGAATATCTCAGGGTGCTAGCCTCCTCTGACGACGGCCTGACATATCCCCATTTGCTTTATGAGAAATCAGGAGATCAGATAGCCGTAAATACTCCTAACACCCCGTGGACACCCGGATCAGATCAGGACTGGGTACATGAATTTATAGACCTGAGTGATTTTGCAGGTGAAAAAATCAGGCTTGCTTTTGAAGTAACCGGCAACCGCTCAAACAATCTCTTTATTGATGATATCGAATTTTTTAGTGACAACAATCCGGAACCTGTACGCATTGAAGACAACATGGTTTTGTATCCTAATCCTGCAAGCGGAGCTAATTTCAATATCACCTTCAACCTTCGTGAAAAAGAAAATATAATCATTTTTATTTTCGATTCGATGGGCAAGGAAATTTACAGGCGTACCTATCCGAATACATTAAACCAGACCTATCTGTTTGACCTGACAGGTAATCAAGCAGGTATGTATATACTTAAAACAACCGGAGCCACATTGAATACTTCATTGCGAATATTTATCGACCCCTGATCAAAAAACCCCTTGTGAAGCATATATATTTGCACAGAATCATTTTATTATTTCATAAATGACGCAGAAAACAAAACTTGCGCTTGTTTACGGCGGAAGATCAGTGGAACACGATGTGTCTGTGATCTCTGCAAGAAATATTTTTGAGCATATTGACACAAGCAGATTTGACGTTTTTCTTTTATGGCTAGATAAATCGGGTAAGTGGTTTCTAATGCCTGATGTTGACAAATCGTTCGATAAAGGGCGCCCGCTCCATATCAATCTGGATGCCAAGAATCCTACCTTTATTATTCAATCAGACAGATCGGCGTTTTCGATTGATGTGGCGTTCATAATTCTGCACGGAACAGACGGCGAAGACGGCAGCATTCAGGGATTTTTCAAACTTATGCAAATCCCGTTTGTAGGTTCGGGTGTGCTTGGGTCTGCCATATCTATGGACAAGATCATTGCTAAAAAACTTATGTTGCAGGCAGGGATTCCAACGGCAAAATATGCTTTCGTGTATAAACATGAAAACATTCCGTCCTTCACAATGATATCCGATCGGGTGGGTACACCAATGATTGTGAAGCCTGCTAACCAGGGTTCTTCAGTTGGCATCTCAAAGGTCATTTCGGAAGATGATTACCATACTGCATTGAAGGAAGCCTTTAAATACGATGAATCCGTACTGATCGAAGAATTTATCATTGGCCGGGAACTGGAATGCTCGGTGATCGGAAATAAGGAGCCGCTTGCTTCTCCTCCCGGAGAAGTGGAATTAAAAAAAGATTATACGATTTACAGTTTCGACGCTAAATATGTTGACGGAGAGGCCACTTTGCTTCATATCCCTGCAGAACTTGACGACGATACGGTTGAAAAAATCAAAAGTGTGTGCTTGAAAGTGTATAATGTTCTATGTTGTAAAGAATTTGCACGTGTGGACCTGTTTCTTAAAAAGAACGGCGAAATTGTTGTTAATGAAGTCAATACGCTTCCGGGATTTACCAATATAAGTATGTTTCCAAAATTGTGCGGGCTTATGGGTATTTCTTACCCTGATTTGATAACCCAACTTATAGATATGGCGCTCGAACGAAATCAGGAAATTAAAAAACTTGAAACTTATTTTATATCAGGATTATCTTAGCAGGATGTTTCCCTGTTTTTAAACAATAATATTAACAGAGATTCCATTTATGTTAAGAACACCGTTTCAATTCATGAAGATGAAGATGAAGATACAGAAATTATTATCTGCAAAATGGCTTTCATTGATTAAGCATATTGCAATCATTTTCGGAATCTTCCTGGTGCTGATTCTTTTCTTTTTTTATATCTACCTTCCTGCTATTACCAACCATGGCGAAACCATCACTGTACCCGATTTGGAAGGAATGCCAATGGAGGAGCTTGACGATTTTATTGTTAAACGAAAACTCAGATACGAAGTAAGCGATTCCTCATATTCTTCAGATTACCCTCCTCTTACGGTTTTAAGTCATTTCCCGGCTGCAGGTGCGAATGTGAAGGAAAACCGGAAGATATATTTAACGATAAACAGCTTTATACCTCCTACTACTAAAATGCCTGACCTGATAGACCGGTCACTGAGAAATGCAGAATTAGAGTTGAGAAGCTATGAACTGAAGCGGGGAAAGATAAAACTTAAGCCTAGTCCGTTCGAAAATGCCGTACTTGAACAATTATACCAGGGAGATTCCATAAAACCCGGTACTAAAATACCGAAAGGATCCGTTATTGATCTGGTGGTAGGTGACGGATATGGCAGGCGGCAATTTATTCTGCCGGGTTTTCAGGGCATGCCACTGGACGAGGTGCTTATTTCCCTGAAGGGAATGGATCTCCGTTTGGGGAGCATAGTTAATGAGGATGGAATGGAAAATAATGAGGGCTTTGTTTACAAACAAATACCTCCTGAAGGTAGTTTGGTAAAAGTAGGCGAACCGATTGATTTGTGGGTTGTGCCTACCGATTCACTGTTAAACATAAAGTTACGTACGGATAGCTTAGGTTTTAGTAATACAGATGACCATTAACCAGGCAATAATCAGTTACATATTTGTGGTATGTTCGGCATACAGCGCCGAATTATTTGGCCAGCTTATTGAGTTTCCGGTTAACAGGTTGCAGAACGTACATTTCCGGCTAAAAACTGATACCATTCCCATAACTCTACCCGTGTGGGACGACTTCAGCACCTCGGTTACAACGCCCGACACGGCTTACTGGGTTTCCAATACAGGGGTATTTATCAGCCCCGGCATAGGCAGGAAGCCGCCTACGCTAAATGTGGCAACCCTCGACGGCTGGGATGCAGCCGGCAAGCATTACAGCCAAGACCCGCTTGCTACCGGCAAAACTGACAGCCTGGTTTCACGCCCGATCGACCTCACTTTGGTACCTGTTTCGCTCAGAAATACGGTTTTTCTAAGCTTCTTCTATCAAAAAGGAGGACTTGGCGATTTCCCGGGCGATGCAGACTCACTCATTTTGCAGTTCAGAAAACCTGACGGAGAATGGGAGACAGTCTGGCCGCTTCCGGGTGAGCCTGTAAGTGACCTGACCGACTTATTCACACAGAAAATCATTCAGGTAACCGGGGAATTTTTCTGGGATCAATTTCAGTTTAAATTTCAGGCTCACGGCAGGCAATCCGGTCCATTCGATGTCTGGCACCTCGATTACATTTATCTCGACAAACGAAGGTCATCCAACATCGGAACAAATTATCTTGACAGAGCATTTACTTCGGTTCCCACATCGATCCTGAAACCTTACACGGCCATCCCGAAAGTGCATTTTTTTTCGGACGCTATGAACCATCTTGATTCTTCTTCGGTAGGGTTTACAAACCTCGAAAGCCAGGTACAACCGATTGAATATTCGGCCATCATATATGATGCCTTTACGGGCAACCCTGTTGACTCACTGGTAGTTGACAGCGCTTTTCTGGCATTAAGGTATCCGTTCGGAAACAGGACGCTGTTTGCGGGTGTGCCTGATCCGGATAAATTTGATGAAACGGAAGACTTCTTATACCTTGAAACAAGGTTTTATATGGATACCGGTGATACCTTTCTGATTGATTCCATCTTTAATAATGGCCAGGATACGGCATTTGTCAGGTCGGTGGATCTCAGGGTAAACGACACTATCAGGGTCTTTACTGTTCTGGATGACTATTATGCTTATGATGACGGAACAGCAGAGTTTGGCGCCGGAATAAACCAGATCAACGGACGTCTCGTGTGCCGGTTTGTTTCAATCCGCCCCGGAATAATTGAATCCATTGACATTAATTTTCAAAACATTGGAAAAATATTTGCAGGTACTCCTATTGAACTATTCGTATTGAAGGATTTGAAAGACCTTGAATCATCTCTTCTTGGTTCGGTGACAGGTTCGGTTCAGGTAGCCGACAGCCTCGATGGCTTTGTAACCTATGAGTTCGGTAAAACCATTATCGTAATGGACACGTTCTATATTGGTTTCAGCCAGACATCGAATGATTTTTTAGCAGTCGGACTTGATAAAAACAACGACAACAGTGATAAAATCTTTTTTAATGTAGCAGGTGAATGGGTACAAAACACGGAAGTCAAAGGAAGCTTAATGATGCGGCCAAGGTTCACCGTCGAAATCGTGAATGGGATTAATATCACAAAAACGCATCCCGAAATACGTGTTTACCCTAATCCTACTACCGGTACCATCCGTTTTGACAAAATACCCCAGGTTATCCGGTTACTGGATTTAAGTGGTAAATTAATAAACATAGGTATCAAGGATAAAATGATTGATCTGACACCTCTCCCGCCTTCAGTTTACATTTTGCTGATACAATACCAAAACAAGTGGGAACAGCATAAAATCATTCTCACAAAATAAGGAAATGTTCCCAAAAATTATACGACTGTAATTATCAGCGGTGCCTGGCGCCTGTTTTCAGTATTCGGACACCCGCAGTGGATAAATATAATCGAATTTATAGTCTTGGGCCATTTTTTAAAATTTGAGGAAAACAAGAAAGGGTCTGAGCGGACCCGTTCGAATGGCTCAGCCAGGCGGACACTCAGACCAGTTGTTTGTATTGAGGTAGTCATGCCAAGGTTAAAATTCCGATGTGGTTAGTGCCGTCGTCAAATACAGGGAGGCCGCAGGGATATCCTACGACCAGTGAAAGATACTGCGTTTTATTATCACTCCACTTCATCTACCTTCACCCACCACAAGGTCACCTGAAAGGGACCTAGTGGCAGAAAATTTGGTCCCAATATGCGATTTTATAGAAAGGTGCAGCGCACCGATCATATTTATAGCTATTTGACCGATTTCAACCAAGGTGCGGAGCACCGTACTATTTTTATTTTCAATAGAAGTCACGGAAGGAACTTCCGCGTCAGAGTAGGGGGTAAATTGAATCTGTCAAGGAAAATAAAAATGTGGTTAAAGCCAAAAATTATTGAATTACTTTTTGACAGTTGCTTAAAAGCAACTGGAATTTTGGGGACATCATTGCGAAAAACAGGATAGTTACTCCAAAATCATACGCCTGTAATTATCAGTGGCGCCGGACTGAAGCAAAGGATAAACACAACCAAGGCAATCCAGCCAAGCACCTGACGCTTAACATCAAGCGGTTCTTCAATTCGAGCAGCCGGGTAGTCAATACCAATAAACCGGCCAATAATAAAAGCAAACAAAAGCCAGCCGTTATACCCTTCGGCTTCAGGGAAAAACTGGAGAGTAAAGAATTGAGCGGCAAATACCCCCACTGCCCACAATAACCGGTTCATTTTATCGCCTACAAGTTTTGCAAACATATAGTACAGGAAAAAAATGTATAAAGGTATATAAATCAGGTAGCCGGTAACGTCAGACCCCCCGGGAGTTTTAAATGGGCTTATCAGTCCCAACCCGGCATAATATACGAGGGCAATGAAAAACACCCTCGATATGATTGCATGGTTTTTTGAACCGAACAACCCATAAATTACATGCCCACCATCTAACTGACCTATGGGTAGTAAATTCAATGCGGTAAAAAACAAAGCAAGAAATCCTGCCAGCAGCCAGGGGTAGTGCATGATTTCGAATGCATTAGGTATCCGGTCCTTATGCGAATCCGGAACAATGGTATGCTTAAAAAAACTAAAAAGTAAGGTACTCCCAATGGCAATATTGGGATTATCAGGGGAAAACCGGATGGTATCAGGGAGGTGTTGGGCGTATTCCGGATTGTATTTTTCCACATCCGTTTTTAGAATAAATGTATCCTGTGTATAAATATACTTGTCGAAATCGGTTCCGAAAACCTGGTATTCAGGATGAATACTGTAAATATGTTCTTTGGGTGGTAGATGAGTAAATCCATAGAGTAACACTACCAGGGACAGGACAAAACCGGCAAGCGGACCTGCAATTCCGATGTCAAAATTCTGGATTTTGGTATATATCCTTTCTCTGATTCGAATAAATGCCCCGAATGTACCGATGCTTGGTAAACCAATGAATCCCGTCCAGAAGGGAAGGTAAAAGGGCAGGCTTACCTTTATTTTATGATGTCCGGCCGTAAAATAATGGCCGAATTCATGTGCGGTAAGGATCGCCAGAAAAGGGATGGAAAACTCAAATCCCCCGATAAACTCCCTCCATCCCATCGTCCACGAGCCAAATATAAACGATCTCCCATATATCCATTCGGATCCGGCCAGCGTGGTTGTTAACAGCGTAACTAAAAAAAGAATCACATGAGTCCTTTTCCTGTCTTTAACAATAATTTTTTTTTCAGGTTTATCCGGCTCCATTAACTGTTGAATATTTTACATATTTCATCTCCCGGTTTCACTTCCCAGGTTGCCAGTCCCGTCTTTTCCGCACCTTTCAGGTTGACCGGGTTATCATCGAGAAACAGGGTTTCGACCGGATCCAGGTCGTTTTGTTGAATCACATACTCATAAATATCAGTGTCCGGCTTTCGCATATGTATCAGATGTGAATAGTAGGCATTTTCAAACAGGTCATCAATTTCCGGTTTTCCCGTCGTTTGTTGTACCACTTCCGATACTTTTCGCATGTGGATAACGTTTGTATTGCTGAGGAGAAAAATCCTGTGGTTCTCAGATATTTTTTTTAACAGCTCAAGTCTTGCAACCGGGATGTCAAGAATGAGTGCATTCCAGGCATCGTACAACTGCGAATCCGAAACGGTGTCCGGTTTAATCTTCAGGATTTCACGGAGCCCGGTTTTAAATGCTTCTTCCTCAATACGTCCCATTTCAAAATTATGCAATAGCCTGCTTTCTATTATTCGCGGAGTTGAATCATTGCGATACGAAGGACTCAGTTCCTTAAATGCGTCAATGGTAAGGCGGACGTCAATGTTTAAGATTACTCCACCGAAATCAAAAATAATATTAGGATAATCTGTGGGTTTCACGTAATGCTGGTCTTGTGAATTAACCGGCAAATATCTAAGTTTGCAGTTCCATTTTCAAGCGTATCCGGGATAATCCCGGAAATGTTTCAAAAGGGCCCATTCCCGATAGCTATCGGGTCAGTTGGTAGCCTGTCCGTACTGAATGGTACGTTCGGGTAAGGAGCACTTGACGTGGGATATCTTCGTTACCGAAGCGAAGTAAAATAAGTTGGGCCCATAGCTCAGTTGGTCAGAGCATCTGACTCATAATCAGGGGGTCCCAGGTTCGAGCCCTGGTGGGCCCACATTGATAATCAGAGAGTTACGTATCTTCTTGTTAGATATAAGCTCCCTGATTATCTTCAAGGACACAAAAAGGTACACAAATATCAGAAATTAATCACCAAATAGTTCGAGCTTCAAAGCCGATGAAACTTCCTGGGGTTCGATTCCCCTACGGACAGCAAAAAGCCTTTTAATTTATTCTAATAGGCTTTTTGCATAACTTGTATGACATATTGTATGACAAATTATGCGATTTAAGCCATTATTGTTTTAAGTGATGTCCATACCATTAGAACAAAAAGATAGTCGCACCTGTTTTATTTATTACGTCTATTTCGGGCAATATCCAGGATTATTAAACTAGTTAAATCTTCTCGTGCCATTATATTCTTATACCTGGTATCTAGGTGCATTTCCTTCCGTAACTTCGTTTATGTCATCCCCAGCCATTGTGCGTAGAAGTTTATCTATTTCATCATGGCTTTCCGGTGTGCCTCCGGTTTGATACATATCTGCAAGTAATAATTTAAGCCGCTCTCTTAAAGTCATCTGAATTCAATCTAATAATTAACGTTGAAAAGAGTTATCTTGAATTTGAAATTAAGCTAATTAGGTTATGAAAAAACTTATAAAGTTTAAATATGATGATTTAATTCAATCCAGAAAATGTTATGATCAACAAGCCCTTAAAAGAAATCATA
>JADFHN010000146.1 GCA_022567155.1 Bacteroidota bacterium | reverse complement strand
AGGCCCTGTGAATAAATATTACTATTGATCTGGGCATTACCAGTCGACTGAACAAGCACATCGCTACCCACAGAACCTTCATTGATCGTGTTCGAGGAGCCTATGGTAACTCCAATTGAGCCACCATACATTATAAAATCTGTAATCTGTAATTGCTGTACCTGCTGTGCCTGGCTAAATGCAATTGTCGGAAAAAATAAAAATATCAGGTAAAAATAGAAATGTAGCCTAACTATTTTACTGTGAATATTCTGATTGGTTCCAGTATTCACTGGTGAAAAATCCATGTGTTGATAATATAAAAAATTACGGTCGTCAATATTGCTTACAATGTACAGATATTAAATAATCAATCCAAAAAATCCAATATATATTTGATAAAATCATATTTTAGGCTAATACCTGAAATTCACTGTAGTTCATTTATGACAAATTACCTTATCACAAGTCGACCGCTCCCTCAAGAACATCCTTGCCATCAATAAAATGGGAAAATACACAGGACTTATTAATAATATACTTTTTTAATCACAGCACAATTTATGGCAATGCCTACACTATATTATTTATAAGGTGCTTGTTTACACGAATATAAACATTTATTCGATATGGCTACTTGTGGTAACCCCGGGAGCCCTATAGGTTCAGGATGCCAGGGTGTAATCTTTGACTTTTAAATCTTTTCATTATTCATTCCTGATGCACTCTGTTGGCTTCAAAATTGCCGCCCGGTAAGTCATTATTCCAATGCTCAGCCATGCTATAATTGCTGCACTTATACCGCTTATCAAAAACAGCGGCCAATGGTTTACCAAATCTATCTGGTAGGCAAACTCAGATAACCATTTGGAAAGGAATAAAGCAGCTATCGGTATTGCAATTAGTGTTGAAATGGAGATCAGGATCAAAAATTCCCGGGCAATCAAGCCGATGATGCTGGTAATTGACGCGCCCAATACCTTGCGTATCCCAAATTCTTTTTGTCTTTGTCGGACGGAATGGGAAGTCAGTCCCAATACACCCAGGCAAGCCAGAAAGATGGAAATAGCCGAAAATACTGTAAAAACATGGCTTTGCTTCTTTTTCCAATGTATAATTCATATAGACTTTCGTCAAGAAATGAATAGGCTCGGGCACACCCTCAATTTTGAAACAGCTGGCATCGTAGAAACCCCCTGGCTCACCTGAAACAAGTGTTACTGAGTGAAGATATCTGCTGATCGAAAGTTCAGTCTTATCTCAGGATATTTAATGGCTGGAATCCTGGTTTTTTATTTCCATGATTTGAATTAATATTTATTTGGACTTTTTGCATTTCCTGATTTATCATCTACTTTTGCAATCACCCTAAATGAAGGCTTGGTAGTTCAGCCCTCCAGTCGGAAGACAGGTTGGTTAGAATGCCTGCCCCGAGTATTCGGGAAGGCCGCGAGTTCACATACGGTGCACTTTTGTCATAATATTACATTAATTGGTTTGGTAGTTCAGTTGGTTAGAATGCCTGTCCCGAATACTCGGGAAGGTCACGAGTTCGCAAAAGGCGATCTTATGTTTTACGTTTAATATAGTAATGGTCTGGTAGTTCAGCTTGGTTAGAATGCCTGCCTGTCACGCAGGAGGTCGCGAGTTCGAGTCTCGTCCAGACCGCACTTTTCCCTCTCAGTTTATTCTGAGGGGGTTTTTTATTGTCCAACGTACAAAGCAACGTACAATACAATTAGTTTTTTGATAATTTTTACAGATAACTAACTATAATTATGTCCGATCTTCTAGGGGGCCAATACGCATACTATAACTTCTTCAATATTTATTGAATAACACTAGGATATGAAATTATCGAACTGAATAATGAATTTATTGAAATCACCACAAAGGTTTGGAAATTTCTGGCATCTGTAGTACGATTCACCCGTGATTTCTGTGTGTTGGCCTTTCATAGATATTTTGGAGCGAGACTTGTGGAACGGAAATTCTTGAATTGTGCGCTTTACATCATTGAGAAAAGCTTGACAGAAAACGCAGAAATCATTACTTTCATTGCAGATTACAAGTTTGGAGTGCATGTGCCCAAAACGGAACGTTAGTAGTCATCAAACTACGTTATTTAATAGTTAGCAAAAAAAATTTGAATCAAAAACAAGATAAAATGAAATCTGTACTAAATAAAATAAATACACCACTATTAATATTGTTAATTATCCAACAATCTCATGCCCAACAATCGATTGATACACAATCTCCAGTTAGTGAGGTTTTTCAATTGTCTGTCGAGCTAATGGCAGATTATGGAAGTTTGTCTCGTTTTTATGCAATTAAAAATTCTCCCGAAAGAAGAGAACGTTTCAAGATTTTTTTCAGGGATTATCTTACGAAGTTGGAAAAACTACCTTTTGATGAATTATCGACTAGTGGGAAAGTTGATTATTTATTGACTAAGAATTTTCTTGATAATAAACTGTTCGAGCTATCAGTTGAGGAAAAGGAATATGCACAACTGAGCAAATGGGTTGTGCATGGTGAGCCCATTTATGAACTAGAGAAACAAAGAAGAAGAGGAAAGCACATGGATGGGTCGATAGTAGCAGGTCAATTAAATGATATCTTTAAAAGTCTGCAGGAAACTTCAATAGAATTAAAAAAGGAAAATCCTGCTTTTTCAAGGGCTTTAACAAAACGGGCAGAAGGAATCATACAAGGCCAAAGACAGGCTCTTGAAAGTGTGTATGAATTTTATAACGGGTATGACCCTCAATTTACATGGTGGGTTACCAAACCATACCAGGTATTAGACAGTTTACTTGATCAGTATTCAAAACTGATCAAAGCACAAGTTGATCTATCTACATTACCAGAAGATGATGGTAGCGGAATTATTGGTAATCCAATTGGTCGTGAAGAAATCATACGCCAACTGGAGAATGAAATGATTCCATATTCGCCGGAAAAATTGATTGAGATTGCCAACAAAGAATTTGCCTGGTGTGATGCCGAACTTTTAAAGGCTTCTGAAGAAATGGGCTTTGGTGACGAATGGGAAAAAGCACAGGAAAAAGTAAAACAATCATTTGTAACAGAGGGATATCAGCCTGAAGCGATGTTAACGCTATACAACGAATCTGTCGAGTTCCTGAAAAAGAATGATTTGATAACAATACCACCACTGGCTGAGGAAACCTGGCGTATGAAAATGATTCCACCGGAACGTCAATTAATCAGTCCATTTTTTCTTGGAGGTGAAGTACTTCAAATATCCTATCCTACGGATGAAATGAATCACAAAGATAAATTGATGAGTATGCGCGGTAATAATCCTCATTTTTCAAGGGCAACAGTACATCATGAATTGATTCCAGGGCATCATTTACAGCGTTTTATGAACAATAGATTCAATTCGTATAGGTTTTATCGCACACCTTTCTGGACAGAAGGATGGGCTTTGTATTGGGAACTTCTTCTTTGGGATATGAAATTCCCCCAGTCACCTGAAGATCGGATAGGTATGTTATTTTGGAGGATGCATCGTTGTGCACGTATTATATTCTCATTAAACTATCATTTAGGAAAATGGACCCCTCAACAATGTATTGATTATCTGGTTGACAGAGTTGGACATGAACGCGCAAATGCCGAAGGTGAGGTAAGACGCTCTTTTACAGGCAATTACGGACCACTATACCAAATTGCATACATGGTAGGTGGGTTACAGTTTTATGCGCTTAAAAAAGAACTGGTAGAAAGTGGAATAATGACTTACAAAGAATTCCATGACGCTATCTTACACGAAAATAGCATGCCGGTAGAAATGATACGTGCTATACTTATTGATCAACCTTTGAAAAAAGACTTCAAAAGTTCATGGCAATTTTATGAGAGATAAAATATAGTTAATCAACCAAGGAAAATAAAGTGAAATGATCACCAACAATACATAAAAATGAAATTGCTCGCATATCATTAGAATCTATTGCAAATTATGATACTTTAATTGCTCTTAGCAAGTAAGCCGACCCATTGCGAAAGCATAATAATTTTATCAAGTCATGTGGCAATTTAATAGACAACCAGAAAGATGTTCTATTTACAAAAAACCATTTTAAACAAATGTATATAAAAGGAATTGTATTTGATTTTAATGGAACGTTATTTTGGGATACGCATTTACACAATAAGGCATGGGATATTTTTCTCAAACAACATAATATCATTCTGAGTGATGAAAGGAAACTTTTAATACTTCATGGGAAAAATAATGAGTTAATAATTGAAGAATTATTTGGAACAATATTAACATCCTAACAAGCGGATCAATTGATATTAAAGAAAGAGTCGATCTATCAGAAATTATGTCGTGATGAAAAACTAAAACTGGCTCCAGGTGTTGTTACTTTTTTAGATTTTCTTAAAGAGCGAGTAATACCTTTTAATATTGCAACGGCATCTGGCAAAGAAAATTTGGATTTCTTTTTTGAATATTTAAACTTATCGAAATGGTTTAATAAAAAAAATGTATCCTTCAATGATGGTAATGTGAAAAGTAAACCAGATCCAGAATTGTTTTATTCCGCAATAAGCCGGTTAGGAATTCAACCCTCAGAAACGCTAATATTTGAAGATTCAATCTCTGAAATAAAATCCGCTGAGAATGCAGGTGTTGGAAAGTGATTATTGTAAACTCAACAGGATTTGAAACCTTTCTTGCGTTTCTCAAGAAGCTCATGTGTCACAAAAGCAAGAAGGGAAAAACAGCAGTAATCCTGGAGAATGC
>JADFHN010000076.1 GCA_022567155.1 Bacteroidota bacterium | reverse complement strand
AGTATAAATTAGGTTCCATCTTCTCAATATAGGTTTTAGAAAAATATAAACCCCAAAGTTAACATTATGAAAAATCTACAAAATTTGGCCTTTTCGTTTTTTAGAGGTACTTCAAGCAGCAAACTGTTATTTACATGGATAATTGCTGCCTTGCTTATCTCCAACCTGAACGTTATGGCACAGGATTCCAATGAAGGAAAAGTATTACTTGCAGTATTTGCGCACCCTGATGATGAATTTACTGTTGCTCCTATATTGGCAAAGTATGTATCCGAAGGAGTTAAGGTGCATTTAGTTATTACCACTGATGGGAGGTACGGAGTAAATGACTTCACCGACCATGAAGCCGGCGAAGGATTAGTTGCCATGCGTAAATTAGAAATGCAATGTGCGGCTGAAAAGTTAGGAGTTGAACTCATTCATTTGAATTATCATGATCAACTTAGAGCAAGAGAAGGATATGACGGCCATATGCCACATGTTAAGGCGCTCGTCAAGGAGCTATACGGGATTGTAGAGAATATACAGCCTGATGTTATTATTACCTGGGGACCTGATGGGGGCTCAACGCATTTGGATCATCGTTTAACCGGAGCTTCTATTACCCAGGTTTTTGTAAGCAAGGTTTGGGATAAACCAACAAGCCTGTATTTTTACGGGACACCATCTGATCATATAGATGATCCCGATTCTAAGATACTTCGTGGTCAAGATAAAAGATATTTGACTACACGGGTTACATTTACACAGGAACACTGGGATAAGGCTTTAAATTCTTTAGCATGCCATAAAACTCAGGTTTCTCCCGAAGGACTTCAGAGAAGGAAAGATCGAGTGGATAAAACTGGCATGACCATCTATTTAAGGAAGTTTACTGGTCCCACTGAAATATCTGATACTGTTTTTGATTAACTAACTGGCAGAACAAAACAATACTTCCTCTAACCTAATGAATCAGGTTCAGCTGGAGAGCACTTGCCAGTAACAGGGATTTACGACTGGTGATAATACGAGGCATGGATCGTATTCCACCAGCCTGGAGTATTTTTAAGATCAGTGATTTCCAAATGACCTTCCTCTTAAGTTTAGTATTTTAATAGGCATCCATTCCCCTACGACAACCAGTTTGTTCTCTTTCTGCAGATAAGAGGCATCAGTCACCATTCCCAATTTCAATGATCCTTCAACCGCTAATTTATTGTCCGAAATCAGTTGGCCATTGTGGTTATTCCATAATATTACGCTCTCAGGAGTGATACCATAACTGCTTACTACAGATCGGGTGCCGACAAATAAATCAGTGTAGCCGTCATTATCGAAATCACCAGCTACAACACATGAACCATTCAATTTATTTGTAAAACCACCAGCTACCTTTGTGAAACTTCCTGTTCCATCATTAATGTACAGGCGATCGACCAGTAAATTGTTATTTAGGGTCTGCTGATTTTTAGATAATTGATTGATCTTCAGGAAATAAAATAGTGTATTTATTTGGAAAGTACAAATATATTCGTATATTTATGCTATAACTTTGCATTATGATACAATATACTCCCACTTCCCAACTCCAAATTCAAGAATTTAAGACCCCATTTCATTTAGAGTATCCGGGCACAGCATCTGCGCCAACATTAAATCAGATAACTTTGGATCGCTAAAGTAGCACATATGAAGCCATTTTAACCTTGGTAATATGAATTCCTTATTAGAGTTTGGCTCGGACTGCTTATTAAAATTTCAATTGGCTGCTCCGAATCAATCGGAGACACCGTATAGTAGAGCAATCTCATTTTTTTTCAGCAGTCTTATGTGCTTTATTGTTTCACCAATTAATATCATAGTACTATGAAAAATGACAAGAAAAGAAATGTCAAGATTAGCAGTGGCTTGCCGGTATTTTATCCCCATGCAGCAGGTATTGACATTGGGGATACTGAGCATTATGTAGCTATCAGTGACGGCAAGAATGGTCATGAAGTAAAAAGCTATGATGCCTTTACGGTAGACCTGCAAGCTATTGTCGCGGATCTGCAAGCAGAAGGTATCACTACTGTAGCAATGGAAACCACCGGAGTATACTGGTTACCTCTGTATATCATGCTGGAAGAGGCTGGCATAGAACCCTGGTTGGTCAACGCCAAACACGTCAAGAACGTAACCGGGCGCAAGAAAGATGATACCGATGCTATTTGGATACAGAAACTGCATAGTTGCGGGTTGTTACAAAAAAGTTTTCAGCCTGATGAGCAATACCGCATTCTGCGCACTTATGTTCGTCAACGCAAGAATCTCATTTCCATCAGTTCGGATGCAGTAAGGCGGATGCAGAAGGCTCTTGAATTGATGAACATCAAACTACATACTGTCATCAGCGACATTTTGGGAAAGACCGGCATGCAAATTCTTGAAGCTATCCTGAGCGGTGAAAGGGATCCTGAAGCATTGGCAGCGCTCACCGACCCCAGGATCAAAGCATCGAGGGAAGATATCATCAAGTCCCTGGAAGGGATATGGAAATCCGAATACCTGTTCATGCTCGAACAAGCCCATCAGGAATACGCCTTTTACCAGCAACAAATAAAGGCTTGTGAAGAAAAGATACAAGAGCAACTGTTACAACAGGTGGCTAATGTTACTGAAGGAGACATAAGCGAGATCATGAGCCAAAAAGAGGTAAAAAAAAGCCGAAAAAGAACCAGTTTAGTTTTGCAGTGACGCCCTATCTGAAAATAATGACCGGTGTGGATTTATGCAAAATACCTGGCGTAAGTGAAATTACGGCCCTAGAACTAATATCCGAAACAGGCGTTGAGATGGACAATTGGAAAAGCATCAAACATTTTCCGGCCTGGCTCAACCTTGTGCCCAACAATAAAATATCGGGCGGAAAGATCATTAGCAGCAAGGTAATGAAAAAGAAGAACAAGGCGGGACAGACCCTGAAAATGGCTGCATCCACCCTTTCCAGAAGCAAATCGGAATTGGGCGATATTTACCGAAGAAACCGCGCCAAACACGGTGGAAAAGGAGCGGTATTAGCCACTGCGCATAAGCTGTCAAGAATTATCTACACAATGCTAAATGAAAAGGTCGAATACAACCCTGAGATAATAACCGGTGATCAACAAAAATTCAGAGAACGAAAGATAAGACGATTGGAAAAACAACTGGAAAAACTAAAGAAAGTGGCTTAGTAATAACACGCTGATAATCTGATAGATGCAAAAGAGTTATATAGTAGCAACTGGAATTTTGGGGACATCATTGCGAAAAACAGGAGTAAGTGATTCTATCACTTGCTTTTTTATTGGCATTGATCTATAATTGCATCTGTTTCTTAAACACCTACATGAGATATGTTTTCCTGATTTTAATAGCGATGGGTTCCTTTTTTTCGTGTTTCCGATCCACCCAGGAAAATGTTTTATTCAAGCCATTAACTCCCCAAAATTCAGGTATTGATTTTACTAATACACTTGAATATACCGAGCAATTAAACCCCTACACATTTAAGAATTTTTACAACGGAGGGGGGGTAGCCATAGGTGACATCAACAATGACGGCCTGGCTGATATTTTCTTCAGCGGTAATATGGTATCCAATAAACTCTATTTAAATCTAGGAGGGTTAAGATTTGAAGATATTACGGTTAGCGCCGGCCTGGAAAGTAAAAATGTTTGGAGCACAGGTGTAAGTATGGTCGATATCAATGCTGATGGATTCCTCGACATCTACGTTTGCAAATCGGGCCCCCCCGGTGGTGAAAAGAGGTATAATGAACTCTTTATTAATAATGGAAACCTCACTTTTACAGAAGGGGCCAAAGATTATGGCCTGGA
The DNA here is from genome assembly GCA_022567155.1 of Bacteroidota bacterium. Taxonomy (GTDB): domain Bacteria; phylum Bacteroidota; class Bacteroidia; order Cytophagales; family Cyclobacteriaceae; genus SZUA-230. The sequence goes on along the minus strand of JADFHN010000076.1, from coordinate 13,313 downwards.
CCATATCGGCCTGTCTGTTCATGCGGCTTTTTTTGATTATGATAAGGATGGTGATCTTGATTGTTATCTGCTAAACAATTCCATTAAATCTATAGGAAGCTTTGAGATCATTAAGGACTGGCGACTGATACCCGACACATTGGGAGGAAATAAATTGTTCAGGAATGACAACGGATATTTCATTGATGTAACCCTTGAATCAGGCATCTATTCCAGTGAAATTGGATTTGGTCTGGGGGCCATGGTTGGTGATATAAATGATGATAATTGGCCCGATATTTATATCTCCAACGATTTTTTCGAGAAGGATTATTTATACATCAATCAGCAGGATGGTACCTTTAAAGACCTGCTGGAGGATTATGTAAAAGAGATCTCAATGGGGTCAATGGGAGCAGATCTGGCAGATATAAACAATGATGGAAACCCCGAGTATTTCGTTACGGAAATGTTGCCTGAAAGGAGGGACCGGCTGGTAACAAAGGCATTTTTTGAAACCTGGGATGAACAAAAGTATGCCCAAAGTAAGGGCTATTTCAACCAGTTCGGACGTAATGTGCTTCAGCTCAATAATGGTGACGGTACTTTCAGTGAGATCGGCAGATACGCTGGAGTCGAAGCTACGGACTGGAGTTGGGCAGTATTAATTTTTGATATGGACAATGATAGACTAAAAGACATTTTTGTTTCCAATGGTATTTACAAGGATCTCCTTGATCTGGATTATTTAAGCTTCATGGCTGATCCTGCCAGGGTCCGAGGCATTATTCAAACGAATAAGAATGCAATCAAATTTATGATCGATATGATGCCATCGGAACCCATTCCAAATTATATTTTCAAAAACAACGGGGATTTAACTTTTACAAATAAAGCCGATGTCTGGGGCATGGGTGAGCCCACCTTTTCGAACGGCTCAGCTTATGGTGATCTGGATAATGATGGCGATCTGGATCTTGTGGTGAATAATGTGAATATGCCCTCCATGATCTATGAAAATCGATCGAGACAAGTCCTGCCGGAACGAAATTACCTGGCATTGAAGCTGAAAGGGATGGGCATGAATACAATGGCCATTGGTGCAAAAGTAAGACTGTACATGGGTGATGAGATCATTTACCAGGAACAAAATCCAATGCGGGGTTTTGAATCCACAGTTGATTACCAAATGGTATTTGGTCTGGGTGAGAATGCCGCAATCGATAGCCTCAGTGTCACATGGCCAAATGACAGGATAACCACATTGTATAATGTTGAGGTAAATCAATTAATTGAACTGAATGCAGCAGATGGTAAATTGGCCAAATCACTTATTGCAAAACGCACACCTCAACTTTTCAAGCATTATTTGAATGATTCCCTGGCATTCACTCATGTTGAAAACGACTATGTCGATTTTAATAATGATCGTCTTTTGTTTCATATGAATTCAACAGAAGGCCCTTGTGTCTGCAAAGGAGATATCAACAATGATGGGATGGATGATTTATATGTGGGAGGAGCCATTGGCCAATCAGGAAAACTTTTCATACAGGCAGAAGGGGGAACTTTTCGTTCTTCAAGTAAAAGTTTTGAAATGGATAGGCAAAGTGAAGATCTGGACTGTGCGTTTTTCGATGCCAATGGGGATGGCTATCTCGATCTTTACGTTACTTCAGGTAGTAGTGAGTTTAGTTCATTTTCTGTCTGGTTAAACGACCGGTTGTATTTTGGCGACGGAAAAGGAAATTTTCAAAAATCCGAACAACGATTACCGGACAAGGGTTTTGAGTCTACAAGTGTGGTTGTTCCTTTTGACATGGACAAAGATGGAGACCTGGACTTATTTATTGGAGGACGGTCAGTTCCTTATTATTATGGAATCCCTGCCAATTCTTATTTGCTGGAGAACAATGGGCTTGGTGTCTATAAGAATGTCACGGATCAAAAGGCAGCTGCTTTAAACCGGATTGGGATGGTGACGGATGCCACCCTGGCCGATTTAAATGCAGATAATAGCCCGGAATTGGTGGTAGTGGGCCGCTGGATGCCAATAACAGTATTTTCTATTAAAAATGGCCAGTTAGAGGATGTAAGCCGCCAATGGGAATTAGAAGAATCAAATGGATGGTATAACGTCGTTAAAGCAGCTGATCTCAATAATGATGGGAGAGATGAACTGATAGTAGGCAACCATGGGCTGAATTCTCGCTTTTGGGCGTCAATTGAAGCGCCCATAAGACTTCTGGTGAATGATTTCGATAACAATGGTACCTTCGAACAGATAATCTCCATGAATAGTGGCGAGGAGTGGTATCCGTTTGTGCAGTTGAAGGATCTATCCATGCAATTACCTGCGGCAAGGCAGCGATACCCAAGATTTAATGATTACAAATGGGCCACAACCGAGGATGTTTTTCCCCGGGATCCACAAAACAAAGATTATACGCTGTCCGCATACAACCTGGCTACCGGCATCTATATGAATAATGGCGGGAAGTTGACTTTCCATGAATTGCCGATCCATGCCCAATTATCGCCAACCTACGCCATTTATACGGATGACTTCAATGGAGATGGCCTTATGGACATTATTTTTGGTGGTAATTTTTCTGAATCAAAACCAGAGGCCGGGACCTATCAGGCTTGTTACGGGGCCCTCTTTCAGGGTCAGGAAAATGGTGATTTTAAATTTGTTCCTGCCATAAAAAGCGGAATTAGAATTGATGGTGATATTCGTGACATTGAAGAGATTATTATTGATGGTAAAAGGATTGTATTATTTACAAGAAATAACAGGGAAATTTATTTGATTGAGTATAATGAGGAGAAGTAGTTGGTTGGTTTTAAAGGTCAGTATGGTATTTTTAGCGGTTTTCGGTTGTGAACCTGCAGACAAATTGAATTCGGTAATTGAAAAGGAATTAGCGAAAGGAGTGAGATATGATTCTCTGTTTCTTGGCGTTCGAATGGGAATGGAATTACAGGAATTCTATGATCATTGCTGGAAAATAAATAAACAGGGAATTGTCAAAGAGGGGCCTGAAAATATGTCGGTGGAGTATCTTTTCAAAGATAGTCTTGATAACCCCATAGCCTTTAATTTTTATCCGGATATAAATAGTGGTAATATTATTCATAGGTACAATACAAACTTCTATTATTATGGTTGGGCGCCATGGAACAGGCATTTGCAGTCCGATAAATTATTTGAAATACTGCCTGCAATTCTAATGGAATGGTATGGTGGTAACGAAATTTTCACCCAGATAAAGGATGGTAAAAAACATATATATAAAATAGACGGCAACAGAATGATAGATTTGTTTATATCTAATGAGAAAATTGTAGTGGCAATATATTCTGATCTTTCCTATTACAATAATCCTGAAGTGCGGCGATGAGAAAATTAACGTTTCAATACCTGTTTCTGGCGCTGATGGCCAGTTCCTGCGGGAAGAAGGAGGAACCACTATTTAAGCTCATCGATCCTGCTCAATCCAATATTTATTTTTCCAATGATCTGGTTTTTGACCAGGACTTCAACATTTTCAAGTACCGGAATTATTATAACGGGGGTGGCGTAGGATTAATAGACTTTAATAAGGATGGGCTTTTGGATATTTATTTGGTGGCCAATATGGCGCCCAATAAGCTATACCTTAACAAAGGTGATTTTGAATTTGAAGATGTCACTGAAACTGCCGGTGTTGGAGGCACACATGCATGGAGCACAGGTGTAACAGTGGCCGATGTCAATGCTGACGGCTGGCCCGATATTTATGTATGCAACTCAGGTGATGTGAAAGGTGACAACAGGCAGAATGAGTTATTTATCAATAATGGCAATGGCACCTTTGATGAAAAGGCTGAAGAGTATGGTTTGGCTGATCGTGGATTTTCAATACATTCCTCTTTTATTGATTATGATAAAGATGGGGACCTCGACATGTATCTGCTGAACAATTCTTTCAAGGCAATAGGAAGCTTTGATCTTACTGTTAATCAACGGTCAGTAAGGGACAGTCTGGGAGGAGATAAGCTTTTCAGAAATGAGGGAGGAAAGTTTGTTGATGTAAGTGAAGAAGCAGGGATTTACGGAAGTGAGATAGGATTTGGTTTGGGAGTAACCGTAGGTGATGTCAACAACGACGGCTGGCTTGATATTTATATCTCCAATGACTTCTTTGATCGGGATTATCTGTATATCAACAATCAGAACGGAGGATTTGATGAAGTGCTTAAAAAGCAGATGAAGTCGATAAGTGCTGCATCTATGGGAGCTGATATGGCCGATCTGGATAACGATGGTCATCCTGAAATTTTTGTTACGGATATGCTGCCTGATAATAATGAACGGATAAAGACCGTAACTACTTTCGACTCCTGGGACCGATATATGAATAGTGTTGAAAACGGATACTGGCATCAGTTTACACGTAATACATTACAATATAATAATGGTGATGGCACTTTCAGCGAGATCGGCCGTTATGCAGGAGTGGAAGCCAGCGACTGGAGTTGGGCATCTATAATTTTCGACTTTCAGAACGATGGATATAAAGATATCTTTATCGCTAACGGTATTTATCAAGACCTTACTGATCAGGATTTTCTGGAGTTCGTGACCCAGGATGAAGTAACTATGCGGATTACTTCCGGAGGTGTTGTCAACTATGAAATGCTGATCGGATACATACCAAGTAATCCAATTTCAAATCACGCATATATAAATAATAAGGACCTCACATTCACTAATAAATCAGTTGATTTAGGACTTTCCGCTGAAAGTTTCTCCAGCGGATCAGCTTATGGAGATCTTGATAATGATGGAGACCTGGACCTGGTCGTGAACAACACCAACATGACCTCCTTTTTGTATGAGAACAGGACTGAGGAATTATTCCCCGACAATCGTTACATACGATTTATTTTAAATGGTGAGAATGGAAATACCCGGGCCATTGGCGCGAAAATAAAAACATTCGTTGATGAAGAAGTGTATCTGGTAGAAAATGTGCCATTCCGGGGCTTTGAGTCAACCGTTGATGATCGACCGTTGATAGGGGTAGGTAAAATCCTTAAAGTTGATAAAATAGAAGTCTGGTGGCCTACCGGAAAAGTTACAAGGCTATATGAGGTTGAAACCAACCAGGAGCTGGTATTGAATGAATCTGATGCAGTTTGGGAGCATAAAGTTGTGGGAGAAGATACCATATCATCCTTATACGTGGAAATAGATGCTACTGCCGGACTTACTTATCGTCACTATGAAAGTGACTTTTCCGATTTTAATCGTAATCGTTTGATATTCCATAAGGTTTCCTCAGAGGGCCCGTGCATGTGTGTCGGTGATATAAACAACGACGGTTTAGACGATATTTTTGTTGGTGGAGCTACCGGCTTCAGTGGCCAGATTTATGGACAGCAACCTGATGGCACGTTTGTAAATATGAGTGTCGGAGAATTTGACCGCACACAAGCTTCAGAGGATGTTAGTTGCGCTTTATTCGATGCGAATGGCGATGGTAACCTTGATCTATATGTTGCAAGTGGCAGTAATGAATTTAATCCAAATGTGGCGGAGTTGAATGACCGGTTGTTTTTCGGAGATGGAAATTTCGGATTCGAATTGGTTCGGCAAACATTACCTGCAGGCCGGTTTGAAAGTTCGTCCGTCGTCGTACCTGCTGATTTTGACAACGACGGTGATATTGACCTTTTTGTGGGGATCAGATTAAGACCCTTCTTTTATGGGTTGCCGGCCAACGGATATATCCTTGAAAACGATGGTAATGGCACATTTACCAATATTGCATCAGAAATTGCCCCACAATTGGAAGGCATTGGAATGATAACGGATGCGAGTTGGACAGACCTTGATAACGATAATGATCTGGACCTGGTGGTAGTGGGAGAGTGGATGCCTATTGCTGTATTTATTAATGAAGATGGCAAGTTTACTTATATTGAAAATAAAATACCCAATTCAACGGGTTGGTGGAACGTAATTGAAACAGGAGATTTGAATAACGATGGTTATCCTGATCTTGTAGTTGGAAACCACGGATATAATTCCCGGTTCAGGGCTTCCCCGGAGTGGCCACTGAAGATGTTTGTAAAAGATTTTGATAATAATGGTATTACAGAACAAATTCTATGTCAATATGAAAAGGGAAATTTGTATCCCATGCCGTTAAAACATGATCTTGCGAGTCAGTTGCCCTTTATTCGGACCAAATACAGGCTATATGAAAGTTATAAGGACCAACAGATAACTGATATTTTCACCAGGGAAGAGCTGGATGAGGCAACTGTTTTGGAGGTTGTAGAATTAGCAACCGGCGTATATCTTAATAATGGTGATTTCACATTCACAAAAGTTAAGCTGCCTGTCCAGGTTCAGCTATCAACCACAAATGCTATTTCCATTAAAGATTATAATGGAGATGGCGTCAATGACATTTTGTTTGCCGGAAATTTCTATGATTCCAAACCTGAAGTAGGACGATATGATGCAAGCTACGGATCTTTACTGATAGGTGATGGTAATGGCGCATTTGATTTAATGCCCGTGGCCCAGTCTGGATTGAGGCTGGACCGACAGGCACGAGAGATAAAAAAAATTCAAACGACTGAGGGGTTTAAAATTGTCGTCATTAACAATAACGATTTTGTTCAGATATTTTCTAAAAGAGATTAGTTAATGAAACGGGAAGTTACATGTAAGCCTCTTAGGTTCTTTATTAATTTTTCCCTGATATCTATATTTTTTTCGTCGTGTGTTTCTGAAAAAGAGGAAACCTTGTTTATTGATCTGTCCTCAAAACAGTCTGGGATAGAATTTTCTAATAACCTCAGCAATTCCGACTCATTCAACATCATAGACTACTTATACTATTATGATGGTGGAGGTGTGGCCGTCGGGGATATCAATAATGATGGGCTGAGTGATATTTACCTGGTCTCAAATGAGGGCGATAACGCTTTATTTCTTAATCAAGGCGGATTGAAATTTAAGGACATTTCTGAGTCTGCCGGCGTGAAGTCTCCGGGACCTTGGAAAACCGGGGTGTCTATGGCTGATGTGAATGGAGACGGACTGCTTGATATATATCTCTGCCGGTTAGGAGACTATAAAGGGGTGACCGGCAAGAACGAGCTATATATTAATCAAGGTGATATGACTTTCAGGGAAGAGGCGGCGAAATACAATCTTGACTTTGTTGGTTTCTCGACGCAAGCTGCTTTTTTTGATATGGACAATGATGGGGACCTGGACGTCTATCTTCTCAATCACTCGGTTCATACGCATCGCTCCTTTGGCGATGCCAGCCTAAGGCTGGATATTGATTCACTTGCGGGAGACAGAATATACAGAAACGATGGCGGTTATTTTACCGATATCTCATCAGCATCCGGCATCTACCGGTCACAAATAGGCTATGGATTGGGAATTGGTCTAACCGATATAAATAAGGATGGCTTCACCGATATTTTTATCTCCAATGACTTTATGGAAAATGACTATCTGTACCTCAATAATCAGGATGGGACTTTCAGTGATGTCTTCCCTGATATGGCCGACCATACCAGTTTATCGTCGATGGGGAGTGATCTGGCTGATTTCAATAACGATGGCTTCGTAGATATCATTACCCTCGACATGCTGCCGGAAGATGATGTGGTAAGAAAAAGCATCATAGGAGATGACCCGAATGAAATTTTCCGAATGAAGCTTGCATTCGGATATATGGCTCAATACAGTCGCAATACACTTCAGCTTAATCGTGGAAATGGGACATTCTCCGATATTGCCATGATGGCCGGAGTACATGCCACGGACTGGAGTTGGTCACCCTTGTTTGCTGATTTTGACAACGACGGCTGGAAAGACCTTTTTATCTCCAATGGCATTCCAGGACGACCAAACGATATGGACTATCTGGAGTTCGTTGAAATGGAGGGTATAAAAAACAATCCTGATATCCCTGACTTGGTTTTGATTAGAAAGATGCCGGGTGGTGAAGTTTCAAACTATTTTTTCCGAAATAATAAAGATTTGACCTTTCAGGATTCATCCAGGGAATGGGGTGTTGCCTCTGATCGAATTACTAACGGCATTGCCTATAGCGACCTGGACAATGACGGTGACCTCGATCTGATATTGAATAACCTGAATGGCCGGGCCGTGATAAAAGAAAACAAAATTGACAGTGACACTACTCGCCATTTCCTGGTATTGGAGTTAGTGGGAGCAGGGAGCAATACGCAAGCTATTGGAGCAAAGGTTGAGGTGTTTTATCAGGAGGAATATCAGTTTTTTGAGTTGTTCCCCGTTCGTGGCTTTAAGTCTTCTGTTGATCCGAGAATACATATTGGACTTGGGAAAGCCGAATCCATTGATTCGATGCGTATAATTTGGCCCGGCGGAGGCGATACGGTCCTTTTTGATGTTGAGGCCGATAGGTTTATGAAGTTGGTTCAGAAGGAAGAGCCAAAATTCAGGAAGAACAAAAACTTAGGGAATACGCTTTTTACTTCGATTTCAAATGAAGAACTGGGTGTAGATTACATTCATCAAGAAAACACATTCATAGAGTTTAATCGGGAACCTTTAATACCGCATATGCACTCTACAGAAGGTCCCGCCCTGGCTGTAGCGGATATAAATGGTGATGGTTGGGATGATTTCTATATCGGTGGTGCAAAATATCAGGAGGGCCGTATTTATTTGCAATATGAGGGAGGTTTTAGACTATCTGTACAGCCAGCTCTGGTGCAGGATAAATTGCAGGAGGATGTGGATGCAGCCTTCTTTGACTTTGACAATGACGGCGATAAGGACTTGATAGTAGTAAGTGGAGGCAATGAGTTTCTGGGAGATTCGCCTAATCGCCAACCCCGGTTGTACTTAAATGACGGCGCTGGGTCATTTTCAAAACTCCCCGGAGTATTTGAGGGGGTTTATCAAACAGGGTCCTGTGTCGCTATTCACGATTTCGATGCTGATGGCTGGGAAGATCTTTTTTTGGGTAGCCTGGCCGTACCCTGGAATTACGGCCTTGCCCCGCAAAGTTATTTATTAAAAAACGATGCGGGCAGATCCTTTATTGATGTTTCCCGATACCTCCCTGAAAATGGCACATTGGGAATGATAAATGATGCGGCATGGATTGACCTGAAAGGGAGTGGTGAAAAAGATCTGGTGTTAGTAGGAGAATGGATGGACATATTGATTTTATCCACGAACGGAACAGAGTTTGAAGTAAAAAAAATACCCAATAGCTCCGGTTGGTGGAAGACTATTCAATCTATGGACTATGATGGCGATGGAGATCAGGATCTGTTGATTGGGAACCTGGGTCTCAACTCCAAACTCAAAACCACACCGGGACAGACATTAAATTTATATCTCGACGACTTCGATCAAAATGGGAGACTGGACCCTGTCATGACCTTCAACCCAATGGGTGAGGAATCTATATTTGTCTCAAGAGATGACCTGGAGAAGCAAATCCCATCAATTGGTCAAAAGTTTTCCACAAATATGGCTTATGCTGAAGCTTCCCTGGAGGAAATTTTGGGTGATGGCCTTTCACGAGCCAGAAAATTGACTATACATGAAGTAAGGTCCGGGGTATTTATCAATGATGGTAGTGGGTTTCATTTTGAGCCGCTACCTACAGCTATGCAAATCAGCTTTTTACAAGACTTTCTGGTCTCAGATTTTAATGATGATGGATTTGCAGATATACTTTCTGTCGGCAATTTTTATGCAGCTTCCATTCAGGAAGGCCGTTACTCCGCCGATCGAGGGTCGATACTTGCCGGGCGGTCCGGTGGTTATCAAATACTTTCTAATCATGAAATTGGCCTTTCATTGCAGGGGGACATTAGAAGAATCGAATCCCTGAATTTTCAGGGAAATGAGCTGATAATGATGGCCAGAAACAATGATTCTATCCTATGGCTGATACAGGATAAATTATATAATTTTATTACCTTTCAGGTAAAAAAATGAAAGTATTCAAGTAATCTCTTAATTCTGCAAGAATACTTATAAAAACATAAATTCAGGTATCAAATCCTCCAGGGTTTCGTTTAACAGATAGCATTAGGTGTTTTTACAACTTACTGGATATCAGATCAAAACCCTGGAGGATTGCGGAATTAAGGTAATTAGTTATTAATCTAATCCATATACGAATGAGAGGAAAAACACTTTTAATTTATAGCTCGGTAGTTGCTGCACTTGGCGGGTTTTTGTTCGGGTTTGATACGGCGGTTATTTCCGGGGCGGAAAGATCCATTCAGGAATTATTTCAGCTCAATGACTGGTGGCATGGATTTACAGTATCAATAGCCTTATACGGCACCGTGCTCGGCGCCATGCTGGGTGGCCTGCCAGCAGACCGTTTTGGGCGTAAAGCCACATTGATTGCTGTAGCAGTGCTATATTTTGCCTCTGCTCTCGGTAGCGCTCTGGCTCCGGAATGGTATTCGTTTATGTTTTTCAGATTTATCGGAGGCCTTGGTGTAGGCGCATCTTCGGTTGTAGGTCCTATGTATATTTCTGAAATAGCTCCACCCGCAAAAAGAGGCAGACTGGTGGTGCTGTTTCAATTAAATATAGTTGTGGGAATTCTTATTGCTTATTTTTCGAATTACCTGCTTGCCGATGCCGGCGACGGAAGCTGGCGGTGGATGCTTGGCGTTGAAACGTTTCCTGCAGCCTTGTTTCTGTTTGCACTGCTCGCGATTCCCAACAGTCCCAGATGGCTGGTAAAAAAAGGCAGACTGGATGAAGCCGAAGAAATACTGGAACGGATTGGTGAGCCCAATCCTGCAAAAGAATTGGCAGATATTAAAAATTCATTGACGGTAGTGACTAAGAAGTCTGGTGCCGATCCGTTTTTCAGTAGAAAATATAGCGTTCCCATTATGCTGGCTGTACTTCTTGCCATGTTCAACCAACTGTCAGGAATAAATGCGATTATCTATTATGCACCGCGAATTTTTGAAATGGCTGGATCAGGTAAAAATTTAGCGTTACTTTCAACCGTTGGTATAGGTGCGGTTAACCTTACGGCCACAGTAATTGCACTATTTTTGATTGATAGACTAGGCCGGAAGGTATTGATGTTGATTGGTTCGGTTGGCGTTATTGTTTTTATGGGTCTTGTGGCCAGATCTTTCCTTCAGGAAAATTTCGGAGGGTGGGATGTTCCGATATATATATTTGGATTTATTGCATTTTTTGCCATTTCACAGGGCGCCGTAATCTGGGTGTTTATATCAGAAATATTTCCTAACAAAGTGCGGGCCCGCGGGCAGTCGCTTGGAAGCTTTACCCACTGGATACTGGCTGCAGTCATTGCCCAGATGTTTCCGGGTATAGCCGCACAGGTTGGAGGAGGCTATATATTTATGTTTTTTAGTTTTATGATGGTGCTGCAGTTATTGTTTGTTTGGAAACTGATGATAGAAACAAGAGGAAAGTCTCTCGAAGAAATACAGAAAGACCTGGGGATTAAATAAGACATGATCCATTGCTTTTCAATCCGTCACGATGGTTTCATGTTTATAAAATACGTAAATACGGTCCGGGGTTTTCAAAAGAGGAGATTGCATAAAGGAAATTTGATTTTTTGTCCGTTCCATCTCCAGGAGTATATTATGGCTTGAAGGTAATTGTATATTCAGAATCCCGGTTGTTTAGTGTTAATTTTGAACGGGATAATTGTGAAACAGACAGGAAAAACTGATGTAGCATGGCATATCTATGGGGTATAGACCTGGGAGGAACCAAAGCGGAATGCGTGGTTCTTAATGCCGCGCATGATCACAGGGTGATCGTGCGCGAAAGAATTTCCACCGAGGCTGAAAAAGGTTACAAACACGTTTTATTGCGTATAAAAAAGCTGATTGATGAGACATCCGAAAAAAGCGGGTTCTGGCCTGACCGGCTGGGCATGGGAACGCCGGGCTCCATCGACCCGGACACCGGCATGTTAAAAAACAGCAATTCGGTGATCCTGAACGGTATGCTTTTTAAAAAAGATATCGAAGACGTTCTGGGCATACCCGTAACCATAGCCAACGACGCCAACTGCTTTGCGCTGGCTGAGACAAAGATGGGCGCCATACCCAAATACTGCCCGGATGCAAAAGTGGTTTTTGGCGTAATCATGGGAACGGGCGTGGGAGGTGGTGCAGTGGTGGAAGGAAAAGTTATCAATGGCAGGCACGGAATAGCAGGTGAGTGGGGTCACAATTTTATGGATGCCAGTGGTGGCAGCTGCTATTGTGGTAAAGCCGGTTGTGTGGAAACGGTGATCTCGGGAACTGCCCTAGAAAAATATTATGAACAGATCGCAGGAAACAAACTAAAACTAAAGGAAATAGCTGAAAGATATGAAAAAGGCATTGACCAGGCCGCCGCTGAAACTATGAATAGGCTCATTCACTTTTTTGGTTTGGGGCTTTCCTGCATTGTGAATATTATTGACCCTGATATTATTGTGATCGGTGGTGGTGTAGGCAATCTCGGGATATTATATACAGAAGGTGTACAGGAAACAGAAAGGTATGTTTTCAACACGAATTTTCATACGATAATAAAAAAACCGGTGTTAGGAGACAGCGCAGGGGTATTTGGGGCGGCATTTCTGGTGGCAGATCAAACCTGACAGGCTTCTGTTTTCAGTTTTGGGACACCGGTTTTAGTGACCTTATTATCCGGCTAAAAACCCCAATACTGCCGCCAGGCAGTAGTCGAACGCCTCGCAGTGTACTAACAGGAGTAATTCGAAGGTAAAACCCTCCCGCAAGACCTTAGTGCCACCAACATTTGGTAGAACTACGGAAGATTTTCGCCTGCCTGCCGAAGCCTTGGCTCGTCCGGCAAAGGCAGGGAAAACCTTGAGGCGTTCTTGACTTTTCCCAAAGGGATCCTCCATAGGAGTCTTTCGGACCTTCGGGGTTGGTTCGCCTGCCTGCTCGTAGCCGATTCGGCAAAGGCAGGTTTTGTGTCCCCGCCTGCCATCCTAAGCCCATCTGCGGGGCGGGCAGGAAGACTAAATGAACAAAATAAAAATCATTACCGATCTCTATGTGGAGTGGTAGATAAGCTAATAACCACAGTCTTTGTCATGGCGCCTATTTTATTGATATAAAACTCATTTCGGCCATATGTATTCCAACAGAAATCTCATGTCATCGTCTTTGGGACACCTGTTTTGGAAAAATATCGACCAAATTTTAGATTTTTGGACATTTTTTTAAAATGTGTGGAAAACAGGGAAAAGCCGGTATCAGGAGACAACGCAGGG
>JADFHN010000075.1 GCA_022567155.1 Bacteroidota bacterium | reverse complement strand
CTTTGCCGAATCGGCTACGAGCAGGCAGGCGAACCAACCCCGAAGGGATCCCTTTGGGAAAAGTCAAGAACGCCCCAAGGTTTTCCCTGCCTTTGCCGGACGAGCCAAGGCTTCGGCAGGCAGGCGAAAATCTTCAGTAGTTCTGTAAAATGTTGGTGGCACTAAGGACTTGAGACAAGGATTTGCCTTCGAATTACTCCTGTGGCCCAACTGCGGGGCGTTCGAGTACTGCCTTGTGGCAGTATTGGGGTTTTAGCAGAATAACAAGATCACCAGTACTAGTCTGAGGATTGCTCAAATACTTTCTTGCTTTCTACTTATTAGTTCCACAACAAGGTCACCTGCAAGGGACCTTGTTGTTAAGATGGAATAAAATTTAATTCATAAATAATGCAGTTAAGCAAGAGGTATTAGCTCAGTTTTCATCGAAGCAATAACAGGGTATTGCAACGCTGAAAACAGGAAGGGGGAATGAACATGCCTATAACCCGAGTTCCTTCATCGGATCCCATAACAATGCATTGAAATTTATAACCCCATTATGTTCAACTTCAATTCCTTCGGCTTCAAGCAATTGCTGCATGGTTGAAGGGTGGCCGAAATGATGCCTTCCGGTAAGTAAGCCGTTACGGTTTACAACCCGATGGGCGGGCACGTCTTTTCCGTGGGCCTGGTTCATTGCCCAGCCCACCATTCGTGCACTTCCTGTTGTACCGAGGTATTTTGCTATTGCACCATAAGAGGTAATTCTTCCTTCAGGTATAAGTCTCACCACCTGATATACCTCATTAAAAAAGTCTGATTTTCCCGTCATGTTTTTACGAAAATCAAAGATACCAAATGATTTTACTTGCCATATTATCCTGTTAACTTTGCCCGGAATTCCGCCGTATTAATTAATGAAAAAAAATTTACTTATTGCACTAATAGCAGGTTTTGCATGGGATAGTTTTGGCCAGGATGAACCGCATTCACTGAAAATTCTTCGGCCTGAGGGAGAAGCATGCCATAGACACATCCATGGATGAGGTAGGATCTCGTATTAAAATAAATATCGAGCTGAGAAACAAACTTCTGAACGAAGGAAATGCATTTGCGAGGAGCTATATCACCAAATCAAGGCGTCGAAACGAGAGTTTTTTATTTGATACAGATAAGCTGAAAGCCGTATTGAATAATCCGGATCTGGTTAAACTTAAAGTTGATCCTACCTGGGAAAATACTAAAGAGATTACCAACCGTCAACTCATGCGTGCATTCAATGAGTTTATGCCATATCAGGTGGATTGATTTTGAAATGCTCACCCAAACAAAAAGCGGCTGTTTGTGCCGCTTTAGTTTTTTTAATTTCCGGAAGAATCAGCTATTGATCCGGTCCAGGACCTCCATTACTTCTTTCACGTGTGCTCTTGAAGTCTTAAGCAGCGCCTTTTCTTCATCATTCAGATCAAGCTCAATCACCTTTTCGATTCCGTTTTTGCCTAAAATTACCGGCACACCCAGGTAGCAATCGTCTATTCCGTATTCTCCTTCTAGTTTCATACATACCGGGAATACTCTTTTCTGATCCCTTACAATGGCTTCCACCATTTGCGCTGCGGCAGCTCCGGGGGCATACCATGCCGATGTACCCATCAGTTTCACAAGTTCGCCACCTCCCAACTTGGTCCGCTCGATAATGGCGTCAAGTTTTTCACTGTCAATCAGTTCGCTTACAGGTATGCCTGCCACTGTGGTGTACCGTGGCAGGGGTACCATTGTATCGCCGTGACCACCCATCAAAATGGCCTGAATATCTTTCGGTGAAACATGCAATGCATCAGCCAGAAAAGCACGGTACCGTGCTGTATCCAGAATACCTGCCATTCCCATAATCCGGGTATTGGGCAATCCGGAAGTGATATGCGCCTGATATGTCATGACATCAAGCGGATTAGAAACCACGATAATAATGGCGTCCGGCGAATGCCTGACAACATTTTCGGTAACCGACTTTACGATCCCCGCATTGGTTTGAATCAGATCGTCTCTTGACATACCCGGTTTACGGGGAAGTCCCGACGTGATCACCACCACTTCGGATCCGGAGGTTGCGGAATAATCGTTGGTTACTCCGGTGGTTTTTGAGTCATAAATATTTATCGGCGATGTTTGCCAGATATCAAGAGATTTACCTTCTGCAATACCTTCTTTAATATCGAGAACTACAATCTCATTTGCGATTTCACGATGGGCTAAAACGTCAGCGCAAGTTGCTCCTACATTACCTGCACCTATCACAGTTACTTTCATATCTACATGTTGAATTGGTTATAAAAATCGACTATTTGGATGAATGCTAATTTACTATAAAGGCTTTAGTATTTGAAGCTAGTGAGATATATAATTTAGTTGGCCGACATTTTATTTTTATAAACCATCGGCAGGTAAAAGAACCCCAGTGATTTGCGGTATGCTTCAAACAAATTATCGTTGTACTCGTGGTAAATTTTCGCGAGGGCGTTAAACATTTTTGCTTTTATGAAAACATTGTTTTCAAATATTTCAAGAATGCTTAACTGAGGGAGCACATATATTTCAGAGTCTTCAGAAAAAACGATGGCATTCAGAAGCCGATTCGTGTTTTCCAGCAGGCAGCTTTCACCGATGGAAGCGCCCTGACCTGCTTTGGTCAGTTCTTCGAGGTCGTCCTGGTAATCGACTGTCAAGGAAATGACGCCGGTTTTAATGATGTATAATGCGCGACTTGGATCGCCCCGGAAAAAGATCACTTCGTTTTTTTTATAAACCCTTTCGTGAAAATAGGGCAGAAACAATGAAAGCTCATTGTCGGTCAGGTTCTCAAATACCCGCACCTTCCCGAAATAATTTAAAAGCTCAAGTTCGCGGGTAGTGAATGTTTTCTCGAAAGGATTAAATCTGATCTTTTTCATACGCTACAATAAGCATTTTTTTTGTACCGGGTCTGATTTTAAACCTGTCGTCGATACGCATGCCTGTAATCCATACTATATCATTTCCAGATAGCAACACCTGTACCTTCCTTTTCAAGTTTACTGGAATTTTCTCATCAATCATAAAATCGCTCAGTTTTTTTTTGCCCGACATTCCTAACGGTACAAAAAAATCGCCGGGCTTCCACTGTCGCAGAGTGAGTGGAAAAGCAAGGCGGTCAAAGTCAAGAAAAGCCATTGCCGAATCGGCCGGAATGCTTTCTTTATCAATCTGTTCCGTGGAAATGCGAAAATTCAGGGTTCCGAACTTCGTGGTTACACTGCTTGTATCATACCCGATATGTACCGGTGGCAGGTATTCATAAGTATCACCATGATCCTCAACAGGGGATAAAATTAGATGCTCCCTGTCAATATTAAGCACATATCTATCAGAAACAATGATTTTTCCCGAAGTATCAAGCGCCCCGAACAAATCAACACATTGCCGGTAATTAAACCCAAACGGTTGCAGTATTTCATATAAACCCAACGTAGGAAACAGTGAGCCGGTAACCTGATCTTTCGATATGATCAGGTCGTTTCCTGATTTTGTTACAGCCTGTTTTTTAAGCTTTTCAATTCCGGCACGCAGGCATACTTCTGCTTCTTTCAACCTGATGCCTGTATAACCCAACGAGGCAATAAATCCCGGGTTGATTTCTTTAAACAGGGGTAAGATCTCATGCCGTATTTTATTTCTGACATATTTTGTGGAAACATTGGAGGAATCTTCGCGCCATTTCAGGTCGTTTTTCCGGGCGTAGGCTTCGATAGTTCTTCGATCAGTAAAGAGCAAGGGACGGATGATGTCATCATCCAGAGGTTTCCATCCTGTTAGCCCTGCGATACCTGTTCCTTTTATCAGATTAAAGATTATTGTTTCTGCCTGGTCTTCTTTGTGATGTGCAATCGCCAGTTTCTTAAATCCTTTCTCATGCATCAGTTCCCTGAACCAACGGTACCGAAGTTCCCGGGCTGCCATCTGCACGGAAATGTGGGTTTTATCTGCATAGGACTGTGTGTCAAAATGCCTGGTAAAAAGCTCAGCATTAACTTCTGAGGAGTATTCTTCGACAAATTGCTGATCGGTATCCGATTCGTTTCCACGCAGGCCAAAGTTGCAATGTGCCATGCTGAATCTGATCTTTGCATTAATAAACAGATCGGCCATAACCATGGAGTCGATACCACCGCTTACTGCCAGAAGCACTTTATCCTTCTCGACAATAAGTTTGTTTTGATGTATATATTTTAAAAAGGCATGAACCATCATTCAAAAATATCTTTTTTAGGTAATTTTGCATGATAATTGCGTATCATTCCTGAAAACTCTGAAATCATTATTGCGTTGAAAAACAAATCCCATTTACTTTTTATATTACTGGTGCTTCTTACCATGTACATAGCCGGCCCTGCAAGTGCACAAAAAAAGGTCAGGCTTGAACGCGCCGACCGGCTCGAAGGAGGAAGAAAAGACGGCAGGAGGTACGACAGCTTCATAGGTAATGTAATTTTCCTGCATCAAAATGCCACCATTTATTGCGATTCGGCCATTTTATACCGCAAGGAAAACAGCCTCGAAGCTTACGGCCATGTCAGGATCGACGATGGGGATTCCATAACGGTGACCTCAAATACATTGATTTATGATGGCAACAGCCGTGTGGCAAAACTCAGGAGCAATGTGGTTTTCACCAAAAAAACACAAATGACCCTGTACACCGATTTTCTTGATTACGACAGGGTCAAAGAGATTGCTAAGTACGTAAACGGCGGAAAAATAGTGGACAGCACCAATGTATTGTCGAGTGAAAAGGGATATTACGACGTGCGCAGGAACATGGCCTCTTTTAAAACAAATGTGGTTGGCGAGAATCCGGATTATACTATGAAATCTGATACACTTCAGTACAATACAAAGACAAAAATCATTTATTTCAAGGATAAAACGGAACTGACGGATGTGGACGGGAATGTATTTGTGTACAGCAGCGGGTTATACAACACGCTCATAGACAAGTCGGATTTCAGTAAAGGATATATCGAAACCGAATCTTATTTTTTATATGGCGACCGGCTGGTTTTTGATGACATAAGGGGCTTTTACACGGCATCCGACAATGTTAAAATGATTGCGAAGGGAAATGATGTGATTATATTGGGTAATAAAGCAGAGTACTGGAAATCTGAAAAAATCACAAAAGTTTATGAAAATGCCCTTTTGAAGATGTTAAGCAACGAAGACACCATCTACGTATCGGCAGACACCCTTGTATCACTTGATGATGAGGAGGATATAAACAAACGCCTGCTGGCTTACCACAATGTAAAAATTTACAAAAACGACCTCCAGGGAATTGCCGATTCGCTGGTATATTTTCAGGCAGATTCCGTGCTGTCATTATTTGGCAATCCGGCCTTGTGGACCATGGGAAACCAGATGACCTCTGATCATATTGATATTGAAATTGCAAACCAAACTATTTCAGTACTGCATTTAAAGTCAAATTCATTTGTGATCTCAGTGGACAGTTTGAACAACTTTAACCAGATAAAAGGCAGGGATATGGATGCGATATTTGAAGATCAGCAATTATCGAAAGTGTATGTATATGGAAATGGCGAGAGTATTTTTTTTATGCTGGCTGAAGACGAGTCCACGCTCATTGGCATGAACAAAATTCTATGCAGTGACATGACTCTGAATTTTATTGATAATCAACTTAGCGACATTACCTTTTATACGAACAACGAAGGAAAGTTTATTCCGCCGCATGAACTTAAGGAACCGGATAAAAGACTCACGGGTTTTACCTGGCGTTCTAAGGAAAAACCTGGCTATGAAGATGTGGTCCCTGAGAAGTATCTGGACCCAAATAGAGTAAAAAGGGAACCCGAAAATATTGAAACAGAGATTTATACAAGTCCCGTTCCGGGTGCTGGCAAGAAAAAGATTCCTGAAAATATGGGTGGAAAAAAGCGGAAAAAAATCGTAAAAACGAAGAAAAATTGATTTTATTATAAGAAAGTTCCATTTTTTTTAATTTTTTCAGTAATTGATAATTATTTGTTTTATTTTTATAGATGGCGTGGTATGCGCTATGAGTCATGAAAAAGGTATTTATAACCGCCATATCAATACTTTTATTTACTGTGGGTTATTCTCAGAGCCTGCAGGTGGTGGATACTAAGTACAACTACGATTTAAAGATCGGCGACGAAGCACGAACTGTTATCAAGCTTAAAAATGTATCGGATAAGACGCTGCATATCCAGGTAAGAAGAGACAAGGCACAGATCGGATCAAGCCAGAGATCATTCTTTTGCTGGGATAATGATTGCAATGAGCCGTATATAAATCAGCACTATGTTACGCAGGTTATTGAACCCGGTGAAATATTAGAAACTTTTGTGAGTGTGCTCGACGCCGGGCTGAACGAAACGGTTTCGTTTCTGCGATACACATTTTATGACAGGGACAACCCCCTCGATTTCGTTGAGGTGGAATTGAGTTATACAGTAAAAGATGTAGTGAGTAAAGAATTGATGTATCATTCTGACCTGATAAAGCTCAGTGATATTTATCCCAATCCTGTATCTGATTTTGCATTCCTCGATTATGTCATTTTTTCGGAAGAAACCGAGGTAAGGGTTGTATTTCATAACGTATTAGGAAGCTTTATAAGGCAATATGAACTGAACCCGGTGGAGCGTGAACTGAAGATAAACACGATTGAGTTTAAACCAGGAGTGTATTTCTACACACTCTATGTTGACAACGAAGGAAAGGTGACAAAAAAACTTATCATTAAGAGATAACAATTCCTGTTATACTTTCGTTATCCTGGAAAATTATATTGTTGATTTATTTATCATACTCAACTATATTTGCAGGCTTATGCGGAAAATGGGGGGGTATTTATCAATTCTGGGGCTAATTCTTCTTTTATTATTTGATTCTTGCAGCAAATTCAGAAAAGTGCAGAAAAGCGAGGACTGGAAAGTGAAGTATGAAGCAGCCATTAAATATTATAAGGACGAAGACTATTACCGGGCAAGTATCTTATTTGAAGAAATTATGCCCCTGGTAAGGGGGCAAAAGGAAGGGGAACTGGCTCAGTTCTACTATTCCTACTGCAACTATTATCAGAAGCAATATCAACTAGCGGAATATTATTTCAAAACATTTTACCAGACCTATTCACGAAGTCCGTATGCTGAAGAAGCAGAATTTATGCATGCGTATTCGTTGTATAGAGATTCCCCGATTTACAATCTGGATCAAACAAGTACTAAGGAGGCCATCGAGGCAATGCAGCTTTTTATAAACCGTAATCTAAACAGTAAATACCTGAGTGAATCATCTGCGATCATCCAGGAAATGCAGATAAAGCTGGAGACTAAGTCCTACGAAAACTCAAAGCAGTATTTTAAAATGGGCCTTTATAAATCCGCAATCATTGCTTTTGATAATTTTGCTATAGACTTTCCGGATTCGGATCTTAATGAGGAGATAAGTTTTCTGAAATTTAAATCACAATATCTGCTGGCTCAATTAAGTATTCCTTCAAAAAGAGAGGAACGGCTAAAGGAAGCAATTGAGATGTATCAGGAATTTTTGGAGGACTATCCTGAAAGTGAATACTTTAAAGAAGCTGATAAACTGTATGATAACAGTGTGATAGCACTGGGAAAAGACAAAAGAGTTAATCCATAATATAAAAAAACCAATAACTATGGCGTTACAATCATCAATTATTACTAGAGACACGAACGAAATGGCAGCTAAGACAGGTAATATTTACAGGTCGGTAGCCACTATCTCCAAGAGAGCAAATCAGATTTCATCTAATCTGAAGGAAGAGCTGAATTCCAAACTGGCTGAATTTGCCTCGACAGTAGATAATCTTGAGGAGATTTTTGAAAACAGAGAGCAGATTGAGATCAGCCGGTTTTACGAAAGAATGCCAAAACCAACCACAACGGCTATTGAGGAATTCCTGAATGATAAACTCATGTACCGGGATAAAACTGAAGAAGTGGACAAAGGGGAGGCGGAAAGTTTGTAAATTAAATCCGTGTTGAACGAAAAAAAAATATTAATCGGCGTTTGCGGGAGTATAGCTGCTTATAAAACAGCTTATCTTATTCGCTTACTTAAAAAGCAGCATGCTGATGTACGCGTCATTATGACGTCTTCTGCGTCCGGTTTTATTACCCCTCTTACCCTTTCAACCCTTTCAAAAAACCCGGTACTTACGCGATTTACGGCTAACGACCAGGGGGAGTGGAACAATCATGTGGAACTTGGACTCTGGGCAGATATTTTTGTAATTGCTCCTGCCAGCGCAAATACGCTGGCAAAAATGGCGAACGGTATCTGTGATAATCTTTTGCTGGCGGTATATCTGTCGGCACGTTGCCCTGTATATGTAGCACCAGCTATGGATCTTGATATGCATAAGCATGCTTCAACACAAGCCAATATGCGTAAACTTCAGGAATCCGGGGTGAAAATGATCGATGCGGAGTATGGTGAGCTTGCCAGTGGCCTGACCGGCACCGGCAGAATGGCTGAACCGGAAAACATTGTAAGCATAATTAATGATTTCTTCTCATCCGGCAGACCGCTACAGGGTAAAAAGGCGTTGGTAACAGCCGGGCCAACTTACGAAAAAATTGATCCCATAAGGTTTATCGGCAATCACTCTTCAGGTAAAATGGGAGTGGCTATCGCACGGCAACTGATGGCGTACGGAGCAGAAGTGAAACTGATACTGGGCCCGGTAAACGATTTTTTTGATCTTGAGAGTATCAGCGTTTCAAACGTTATAAGCGCTGATGAAATGTATGAGTTGGCCAAAGAACAGTTTACCGGAGCCGATATAACTGTACTGGCTGCTGCCGTAGCTGACTATAAACCCCGGATTTTTGCTGATTCTAAAATCAAGAAAAATAAAGACAATCTGACGCTTGAACTCACAAAAACGCCTGATATTGCCGCTTCATTGGGTAAGAAAAAGTCAGACGGCCAGATTATTGTAGGTTTTGCACTGGAAACGGATAATGAATTTGAAAATGCACGTAAAAAGTTATATTCAAAAAATTTCAACATGATCGTGCTTAATTCATTGAATGATCCGGGAGCAGGATTTGGGCATGACACAAATAAAATTTCAATTCTCGATAAGGATAATAATACAAGAGAATATGAGTTAAAATCTAAAACCGGTGTTGCTAAAGATATCGTGGATGCAATCGTTGAAAATTATTTCTAAATACGCGTGGGGATTCCTGATCCCAGTCGCATTTATTCTGACGAGCTTTAACGTTTCGGCACAGGAATTAAATTGTAGTGTTCAGGTAAACGACGAGAGAATAGCAACCTCTGACAGGCAGGTATTTCGTGATATGGAAATTGAATTTGCCCAGTTTCTTAACAGCAGGAGATGGACAGATGATGTATTTCAGGACAAGGAACGCATTAAATGCAACTTAAGTATAACCTTAGATGATATGCCAACGATCGGCAGTTTTTCGGCAACGGTGCAGATTCAAGCAGCCCGCCCTGTGTTCAACAGCAACTATGAATCGATTGTTTTGAATTTTGCCGACCGTGACTGGACCTTTCAGTACGTACAATCACTGCCGCTTGATTTTAACGATAATGCCTATTCTACCAATCTGACCTCCATGTTAGCATTTTATGCAGATATCATTATAGGGATGGACTATGATACCTTCGAGGAGTTGGGAGGAACCCGGTTTTACCAGAAAGCACAAAATATTGTAACAAATGCAACGCAGTCGTTGCGCCCGGGATGGAGCTCGCTTGAAAGTAATCGCAACCGGTTTTGGATGATAGAAAACCTTATGAACCAGCGCATGGTTGAAATGAGAAAAGGCATGTATAAGTACCACAGGCTGGGGCTGGACACATACCAGGATCAGCCGGATGAGGCTCAAAAGAATATTCTGGAGGTACTGAAAAAAGTGAGTGCGTTGCGCAAGGTGGATCCCAATGCGATCATTGTAATTGCCTTTCTGGATGCAAAAAGGGATGAATTAGTTAATATATTCAGCACCGGAAATATACAGGTAAGGCGCGACGCCTATAACCTGCTTGTAGAAATGGACCCCAGTAAAAGAGATAAATATTCCCGGATAATCTCCAACTAAATCTACATCAAAAAGCTTCTTCCGTTTTCTTTAAAGGAAGTATTCATTTAATATTGAATAATATTGTATTCCTCCGGGTGAAAACCTCTATGCAGCATGCTCAAAAGTCTGACAATAGAAAATTATGCGCTTATCGAACGCCTTGAATTACAGCCGTCTGCACAATTTAATATTATTACAGGTGAAACCGGGGCGGGCAAATCCATCATGGTAGGCGCCGTGGGTTTGCTGCTCGGAAACAGAGCAGATACAAGGGTGCTATCTGATCCGGACCGGAAGTGTTTTATTGAAGGAGAATTCGAAATTTCGGAATATGAACTGAAGGAATTCTTTGAGGAAAAAGATCTTGATTATGATGACACAGCACTAATAAGGAGAGAAATTGGTACATCCGGAAAATCGCGGGCATTTGTGAATGACACTCCTGTAACACTCGATACACTTAAAGAACTCGGTAGCTGCCTCATGGATATCCATTCTCAAAATGATACACAGCTACTTGGTTCTGCATCATTTCAGTTGGGAATCATTGATGACTACGCTGAGTCCAACATATTGGCGGAAGGTTTTAAATCAAAATTTTTGAAATATAGTAAAGCGCTGCATGATTATGAACGAATAAAAGAGGAGGAACATGCGATCAGAAGGGAGTCTGACTTTAACAGTTTTCTCCTGGAGGAACTTCATAAAGCCCGATTTAATGAAGGAGAACAGGAGCAACTGGAATCGGATCAGGAAGTGCTGGCTAACGCCGAAGAAATAAAAATGCGTTTAAATCAGGCACTTGAAACACTTTCGGTATCTGAGTTTTCAATTGATTCGGGTCTGGAATCCGTGCTTCGGGACTTCCGGCAGCTTACTAATATTTCTAACACATATAAATCCCTGTATGAACGGATTGAAAGTGTGTTGATCGAACTTCAGGATATCAAAAGGGAAGTTGAATCAGCAGAAGACAAGGTGGAACATGACCCGCAAAAGATAGTTGAAATACAGGATAGGCTGGGGGTGTTATACCATCTTCAGCAGAAACATCAGACAAATTCAGTCGTAGAATTGCTGAACATACAAGCCGGGCTTGAAGAAAAAGTGAACAGGTTTCATCACCTGGATGAAGAACTGGCCAATGCTGAAAAAATCCTTGAAAGTACAAAACAGGATGCGCTACACGAGGCAAAATTGCTTAGCAAACAAAGAAAAGCTTCATTCGTGATATTTTGTGACGAACTTACCGGAATGCTCCGTGAACTTGGGATGGAAAAAGCCGTCATTAGAATTCATCACGAAGAATCAGAGATGTCTTCCACAGGCATAGACCAGATCAGTATCCTGTTCAGCGCCAGCAAAGGGATAGAACCCCTTTCCCTGAAGTTGGTAGCCTCAGGCGGAGAATTCAGCCGGGTAATGTTTTGCATTAAATATTTGCTGGCAGGCAAAACAGCACTGCCCACCATCATTTTTGATGAGATAGATGCAGGAGTTGCTGGCGAAATTGCGCGTAAGCTGGGTACAATGATGAAAGAAATGGCGATGAATCATCAGGTGATTGCGATAAGCCATCTTCCGCAGATAGCAGCAAAAGCCAATAGACATTACTATGTTTATAAAGACAGCGACGAGGCGAAGGCAGTAAGCAAGATCCGGTTGCTTACCGAAGATGAGCGTGTAGAGGAGATTGCTAAAATGATTACTGGTGATAAGCCTTCTCAATCTGCGATAACAAGCGCCAGGGAGTTGATGCTAAGCTGATTTGTAACCCAATAAGTTCATTAGAACTTTTTGCACGTAGTGCAGACGATTGAAAATGAATAGGTTATAGTTTTTTATAAATGTATTTTTTCTTTCATTTTCAATGTCCGGGTTAACCCGGACGAAGTCATTGTTTATCAATGACTTTCGTCTGCCCTTAGAGCAAAATTATCAATTCTATTGACAATTTTAGGGTAATATGTTCAGGGTTTCCGTTCGAATCTACCTCAATTCCCTGCTTTATTGTAAAAACCCTCTGAAGGATCCTGGGACGTCAGAAATGCATCGGTTTCCATTAAAAGTTAAAAATTATAAGCAACTCCTGGTATGATATCAGAAATATAGCCAGAAATGATATGATAAGCCCCAGTTTGTTTCTGCGTTCCATTTTTTCGTGAAAAAACAACACACTGACCATGGCTGACAGCATGATGATCCCCATGTTTAATATCGGGTAAACCATGGCGCCGTCATTTTTAAAAGCAGATAATGCCCTGACGAGAAAATAAAGTGAGAAATAATTAATAACGCCAAGAATAATTCCGCCTTTAAGATTTTTTTTTCTGAATCTGTAACCTTTGAAAGATATTAAAATGATTCCGAATATTGCTGCTGAAAGAAATACAAAAACAGGGAATATGGCTTCTTCCGCTTTTGTAAGATACATGTAATTGGTGTAATTGATGGTAGTGTCAATAGCTCCTCCGATCAGAAATACAGAAACCGGCAATAAAAACAGCAGACCGGATACATTTTTGGTTTGTAATATTGTTTTTGATTTGAAGGATGTAAGGTAAATGGCGGCAAGCGCCATAAAGAGCCCCAGGAAATTCCATACGTCAAAAATTTTGGATTCGATATCGAAAATAAAAAGGGCGAAAAGCACAGGAATGGCCATTGAGATTTTACTGGCAACGGATGAAACAGTCATACTAAATCGCTGTGTTGTGATGGCCGTCAGGTAAAACCCGACCACAAATACACCACCAAGAAATAAGGATATAACCAACCAGGGCTCGGTAAAAGTTATGGATTGGAAGGAAGTAACATTTCCTACAAAAATAACCCCGGTAATGACACATACCACATAGTTGATAACAATGGCCTGGAAAGTATCTATGCCATACCTCGGATACAACCGGAAAGCTGTAAAAATTCCCACATTCATTAATATGCTCAGAATCAGAAAGGCCACTTTTGCAAACAGTTTTTTCTTCCAAACTTAGTAGAATTTAGTTTACAGACAACAGCCGGCAGGTTGCAGAAGTCATTTGACTTCGCATTTATATCAATTTTATAATTATTATTGTTTGGTGTAAATGATTAATCCTCCGAATCTATGGCTGAATTATCTGACAGCTATGTATTCAGCGTTTATGAAAGCCAGCCGAATATAGAACTGGAGGGTATTTCATTTTTCAATTCAAGCAAATTTATTTTCAGCAGGCCTGAAGAAGGAAACCGTATCCTTTTTTTTCTAATTAACCGTAGCACAAATTTGCCTGTTGCTAAATTTTCAGTTTTGATTATAAAAGATCAGGCATACAGCCCGTGGAAAGCACCTTATGGCTCTGTTGAATGCAGCCGTGATATTGGCCATGAAGCCATGTGGATATTTGTAGATAAGATTCTGGAATGGGTTAAAAAGAACGGTATATCAGATTTAAAAATAGTCCACTATCCGGATTTTTACAATCAGACGATTTCAGAAATTATCCGGGATTGCTATGTTGAAAGGGGAATTGAACTGAAAGTTTCTGACCGTAACCAGCACCTCCGGGTAAGCACCGCCATCTTTTTGTCAGTCATTTCATCAGACGAAAGACGGCGATTGAATAATTGTTTAAAAATGGGGTTTACAGGTGAGATGGCTAATTTTTCAAGACTCCGGGAAGCATATGATTTGCTTGTCAGGGCAAGAAGGAGGAAGGGCTATCCGGAAGCAATGCCGTTTGATGAACTGGAAAGGATGTTTCTTTTACATCCGGATCATTATTTACTTTTTACCACCATGGACGATGACAAGATCATAGCGTTAACCATTAGCATACGGATCAACACCGACATTGTTTATAATTTTTACCATGCCGATCACGAAGATTATTTGAATTTAAGCCCGACCGTAATGTCGATAAATTTTGTTTACGGCTATTGCCAGGAAAACAGTATTCCGTTTATCGATCTTGGCGTTTCAAGCCTTGATGGAGAGATAAATGAAGGGCTTTACAGGTTTAAGCGGGAGCTTGGCGCTGATGACAATCATAAAAAAAGGTATGTATGGACAAATTGATAACAGAAAAGAATGGATTTTCCGATTGTAAGTATCATTTGCATCTGTTATAATCACAGCCGGTTCATACGCGAAGCAGTGAATTCGGTCCTGACTCAGGATTACCCCAATGTCCAGTTAATCATAGCAGACGACCACTCTACCGACCATTCCGTAGAGGTAATCCATTCTATCATCGACAAACATCCGGATATCATTTTCATTGAGAACAAACAAAATATGGACAATTGCCGGACATTCAACAACGCTTTTCATCGCTCGGAGGGTGAATTTATTATTGATTTTGCTGCCGATGACATTTTGATGCCCCAAAGAGTCCGCACCGGAGTAGAGGCCCTGCAAACAAAGGGGCCGGGATACGGCGTTCATTATTCGGACGCCGTAATATTCAATGAAGATTCTGATATCATGGGCATTCATTCCCGTATGACCAAAACTGTAAGAAATTTAAAGACTATGCCTGAAGGCGATGTTTTTAAAACAATACTGGAGCGGTATTTTATATGTCCTCCAACGCTGATGGCCCGCAGGGAAGTGTTTGAAAGACTGGGAGGATACGATGAATCTCTTGATTATGAAGATTTTGACTTCATGGTGCGCGCATCGCGCATTTTTTATTTTTGTTATTCACCTGACCTGTTGGTGAAACGACGGATTGTGAAAGGGTCGAAGTCGGACCGGCAATACAAAAATAACCGTCCATATTACCTTTCCACACTCAGGGTTTGCGAAAAAGCGCTGCAGATGGTTGCGTCTAAAGGTGAGAAAAATGCCTTGAATAAACGGATGCGGTATGAATGCCGGCAGGTCATCCGGGTAGGGGAGAAAGAAATAGCGACAGGATACATCAGGTTGATGTGGCAAAACAAATTAAATAATATAGAGTGGCTACTTTATAAAACTGCAGTAAGCATACTGACTAAATCCACTTAATTTTTTTATTTTATTACCTTCGGTTATCCTCGTCCTCCAGCATCGAAAGGTAACTCATATAGCGTGATTCATAAATGACACCGCTTGCCAGGGCATTAAGCACCACACATCCCGGCTCATTTACATGCAGGCAATTATTGAATTTGCATTCCCCCAGATATTGCCGCATTTCCGGAAAATAATGCGATATCTCCCAGTCTTCCATATCTATCATCCCTAATTCTTTGATCCCGGGGGTGTCAATTATATATGTATTTGCTTCGAGTTCAAACATTTCGGCGAAAGTGGTCGCATGTTTTCCCTTAAGGCTGAAATCAGATATTTCTTTCACTTTCTGGCCTATTTCGGGCGAAAGAAGGTTGATCAGGGAAGATTTCCCAACGCCCGAATGCCCGGCAAGCAAGGTCACTTTTTTCTGCAAATGCCGGTTGAAATTGTCAACACCCTTATTTTTGAGTGCTGAAATAAACAAACATTCGTATCCGATTGATTGATATACATTTGCCAGTTGACGCTGTATGTGAAGGCCGTCTTCATCAAGGAGGTCGATTTTGTTGAAAACGAGGATTGCCGGAATACGGAACGATTCGGTGTTGACCAGAAACCGGTCGATAAATCCCTGCGAAGTACGCGGATATGTGCGTGTGACCATGAGCATGGCTTGATCAATATTAGCTGCCAGAATATGACCATGGCCCCTTTTGTGTACCGATTTACGGATGATGTAATTGGTTCGTTGATGTATTTTGGTTATGATGCCCCAAAAGTCATCGCCATTCATTTCAGGTTCAAAATTAACCCTGTCGCCTACGGCAATCGGATTGGTTGTTTTGGCTCCGGATAATTTAAGTTTACCCCGGATACGGCACTGATAGTTTTGCCCGTTTTTTGCTTTTACCTTATACCACGACCCTGTTGATTTAAATACCAGACCTTCCATTGCCTTACGTAATTGTCTGTAAAATGTAATCAAGTATCTTTCGGGTAGCGCCTCTATTCTCATACACATATGCCCGGGTGATGTTACTGGTAAACCGGTATGCTTCCGCATCGTTCAGCAATTCTGAAAGTTTTGATTTCAGTTCCTCCGCATTGCTGACCGGAAAGGCCCCTTTTCGTTCAATGAGATCGAGCGCTTCCTGAAACTTCCGGTAGTGCTTATGACCAAAAAATACCGGCATGCCATATACGGCTGCTTCCAGAATATTGTGGAGCCCGTCACCATAAGCGCCGCCTATAAAGGCAAAATCTCCGTACCGGTACATAGCGGACAGCATTCCGATATTATCTATGATCAGCACATTAGCCTCTTTTTCGGGTGAAATTTCAGGTAAATCCTTTAATTCAGAATATAACAAAGACAGAACGTTCAGCTTTTGCCGGAATGTTTCAATCTGGTTTGAATTGATTTCATGCGGGGCAATGATGTATTTCAATTCCACAGAAGAGTCATTGATCAACGGCAGCAGCACCTCCAGGTCATCGGGCCAGGCGCTTCCTGCAATCAGTAACCTGCTTTCGCCCTTGAATTTCTCCAACACTTCAATGGTTTCTGCCTGTCCGGCTATTTCGATCACCCGGTCCATCCTTGTATCGCCGGCTACAGTAACATTCGAAAAACCGTATGTTGTCAGCAACTCCTGTGATCCGGTGTTTTGCACAAAAAAATGGTTAAAATACTGAAGCATCTTCCGGTAAAATGCTCCGTAGGATTTAAAAAATAGTTGATCATGCCGAAAAATTCCGGATATCAGAATGACCGGAATGTGAGCTTCTTTACCTTGCCGCAGGAAATGGTACCAAAACTCATATTTCACAAAACATATGAGGTCAGGTTTCACCATCCTGTAAAATGTAATTGCATTTTTCTCTGAGTCCCAGGGAAGATAACAAACCAGGTCGGCAAATTTATAATCTATTGCCGCCTCGTATCCTGATGGCGAAAAAAAAGTAAGCAGGATAAAGATACCCGGATTTTCTTTTTTTAAGACTTCCATAACGGGCCGGCCTTGTTCGAACTCCCCCAGTGACGCACAGTGAATCCATACGGTTTTTCCTTTTGATGCGGGTAATCGTAATCGAAGCTCCTTGCGCCAGTTTTTCCTGCCTTCAACCAGCAGTTTTGCCTTGTGGTTAAAAAGCGACCATAAATGAGCGATCAACCGGTATGATATAATTATAAACTGGTATAAAAGTTTACCCATGGGTTTCAAAGATACTTATATAGCCAT
>JADFHN010000014.1 GCA_022567155.1 Bacteroidota bacterium | reverse complement strand
AGCACTTGCTCGAATTTTGGTACTCAACGTAGCTCGCTACGCCTCCGTTCCAAAATTCTGTGCGAGCACTTGACTGTCAGATACTTGAAACGCTCATAACAAAGATTCATGAATTAATCAGGCTAAAAGCGTTTATTTAAACCTGGTTGGTCGTTACGATATATCTTACGAGATATCGCTTTGCTACCGGAAGAAATGTTTCGATAAAAGGGAAAGATGCTTTTGAGGTGATGAAATATGTTGCCGGATTAGGAAGACTGGTAAATCGTTTTACAAGCGACATTTTTTCATGCTCAAGACTTCTGAACCTGCTGTACATCGTGCTTTCGATAAACTGCGTCCGAATTCCCCTGAATTTTTCCGATGCATTTTCAAAAAAAGTCAATGTATATCTGTATATCCGGAGATCTTTTTTTGGGGCCTGGTGTACAAACATATAGCCTTCATCTACATATAGCGGGCTTAATCCTACCGGAGTTATCTCTACATTACTTTCAACGAATTCATAAATTTCTGTGCCTTCGGAGAGCACCTTTTTTAACTTAGGAATGGCGAAATTCATGATTTCTTCCAGCTCCCGCATTACGTCATCATCGTTCACCAGTTTTTGATAACTCAGGCGTAATCTTTTGAGGTCTATACTTTTTAGCATGGTGGGAAAGCTCTCGTGCCACAGTCGTTTGTTATGTCGTAAAGAGATCAGATTATTGTAATGAAAAATAAGATCACTCAGAAATGGATATAGTTTATTCTCTGAGAAATACTGCTTTGCCTCCTTAAGATATGCCAGAAGCTGGTACTGTTTGTATTCGTAATCGATGATACCCTGCGTAAGCCAGTTTGGTTTTAATTGTTTTATTTTCATAATCAAATAATAAAAAATATTCCCGTTAAAATCAATCGGGTAATGAATACAATGGCATAAATATGCAAAAATGTCATACTTATCTAACAAAATACTGACAGTACTGATTCAAAAACGGTAATTTTGGCTTGGTTTACACAAAAATCGTCCGGTTTTATAATTTGGCACACTTCATGCTGATTGCTTGTGAAATATATGTTTTTTGTAAACCTAAAACGTTAATTAAGTATGTCAAAATTAAACATTAAACCGCTTGCTGATCGGGTACTTGTACAAGCCGGTGAAGCAGAAGAAACAACGGCATCAGGTATAATCATTCCTGATACTGCAAAAGAGAAACCGCAAAAAGGAACTGTAATTGCAATAGGTACAGGGAAAAAAGATGAACCTTTAACTGTTAAAGAAGGCGATACTGTATTGTACGGCAAGTACTCAGGTACCGAGATCTCCATCGACGGCAACGATTACCTGATCATGCGTGAATCTGATATTTTCGCAGTTGTTTAACCACGTGTAATTTTTAAAACAATAACATAAACTAAATCGTAATATGTCTAAAGAAATTCAATTTAATACGAAAGCCAGAGAACGTCTTAAAAAAGGTGTGGACACATTGACAGAAGCTGTGAAAGTAACGCTCGGACCTAAAGGCCGCAACGTACTTCTCGATAAGAAATTCGGTGCTCCAACGGTCACTAAAGATGGCGTAACAGTGGCAAAAGAAATCGAACTTAAAGATCCCATCGAAAATATGGGCGCTCAGCTTGTAAAAGAAGTTGCATCAAAAACTTCCGATGACGCCGGCGACGGTACCACTACCGCAACTGTAATCGCTCAGTCAATTTTTAGTCATGGTATTAAAAATGTTGCTGCAGGCGCCAACCCGATGGACCTGAAAAGAGGTATTGACAAAGCGGTATCGCTAGTGGTCGAAACTTTACATGCACAGTCAAAAACCATAACCACTTCGGAGGAAATTACCCAGGTAGCTTCTGTATCGGCGAACAACGATAAAGAAATAGGAGCTATGATCTCCGATGCAATGGAAAAGGTAGGAAAAGATGGTGTGATTACCGTAGAAGAAGCAAAAGGAACAGGAACCGAAGTGAAAACGGTAGAAGGTATGCAGTTCGATCGTGGATACCTGTCTCCATACTTTGTAACCAACACAGAGAAAATGGAAGTGGAACTTGAGGAGCCGTACATTCTGATACATGATAAGAAGATCTCAAATATGAAAGATCTGCTTCCGGTCCTCGAATTAGTGTCTCAAACAGGCAAACCATTGCTTATCATATCGGAAGATGTGGATGGTGAAGCGCTTGCGACACTTGTTGTAAATAAAATAAGAGGTGCTCTTAAAGTAGCCGCTGTAAAAGCTCCCGGTTTTGGCGACAGAAGAAAAGCCATGCTCGAGGACATTGCCATACTTACAGGAGGCACAGTGGTGTCTGAAGAAAGGGGCTACAAACTCGAAAATGCCACCATGGAATATCTTGGCTCTGCTGATAAAATCATAATTGACAAGGATGATACAACCATTGTAAGTGGCGCCGGCAAGAAAAAGGATATCGAAATGAGGGTTAACCAAATCAAAGCTCAGGTCGAAACTACCACTTCGGATTACGACAAAGAAAAACTTCAGGAAAGACTTGCAAAACTTTCCAGTGGTGTGGCTATTCTGTATATCGGAGCGGCTACTGAAGTTGAAATGAAAGAAAAGAAAGACCGGGTAGATGATGCGCTGCATGCTACAAGAGCTGCCGTTGAAGAAGGCGTTGTTGCCGGTGGTGGCGTAGCACTGATCAGGGCTACTGAAAAGCTCAGTAAAATCAAAACTGACAACGAAGATCAGGAAACCGGCGTAAACATCGTTCGTATGGCGCTCGAAGCACCGTTAAGAACGATTGTTGAAAATGCAGGAATGGAAGGTTCTGTGGTTGCCCAGAAAGTGAAAGAAGGTAAAGGTGATTTCGGATTTAATGCCAACACAAACAAATATGAGAAAATGATTGATGCAGGTGTTATCGATCCGACTAAAGTTGTTCGCCTTGCACTCGAAAATGCAGCTTCTATTGCTGGTTTGCTCTTAACAACCGAAGCGGTAGTGGCAGACGAACCGGAAGAAGAAAAGATGCCTCCTATGCCTCCAGGTGGTGGCGGAATGCCAGGTATGATGTAATATTTCCGAAACTTCGGATACGAAACGAAAAAAGGGCTGAATTTCAGCCCTTTTTTTATTTTGTCATTAGTTACATGTTGGTAAAGTTCTGTTATAAGAATTATTGTATCTCCTGAACGCTTACAGGAATACCTGAAATTTCACCAAAGTCTTCACCGGTTTCCTTTATCTCCTCATCCCCTTTTCCGTAATACCACTCCACGGAAACTTTATGGTTTTTATTGATACAAGCTTCCAGCTTTTTCACAATTTCAAGCAGACATTTTAGTGAACTTGTATTGATATAATCTATTTTGATCACCAGCCTGGTGTTTTTCAGTGGTACCATTACATATTCATCGACCCATAAAAAAAGTGAATCATAAAACGCAAAAGCCTGATCCGGAAATGACCTGCCGGTTATCTCAAATTCACCTGTCAGATGATCAAACGATATTTCCGGAGTTTCAATCGTGGCTTTACTATAAAATTTTTTCATTTTCTCCGGTTCATAAATCCAGTCACAAATAAACAAAAAGGCTGCCACATAAATTATATACTGCATCCTTTTCGATTTAATTAATATGCTGTTTGCTACTTTATATCCCCCATCCAGCGACGCAACAAACCACTAAATACGATAAACATAATGCCGGAGCCAACTCCAAGTATAACTACCGACATAAACAAATCGGTCATTTGCTGTACATTTGACGGGTCAAATTTGCCTGCATATCCACATTTTCAACATGCATACCCGTTTGTCCATTTCAAACAGCCAAATACTCATAACAGGCTATCTTACTTCCAAATCTGATTGTGAAGGTCTTTCTATCTAATTCTTTCAGTAGTTTTATGCTATGAATATACTCACTGATTTACTGAAAAACAGTATTTTAAGACCTAAATGGGTAACCCTATTAATTCTTTTGCATTAAGCACATAAAAGGTGAATCCAATTGCATTCAGATTCACCTTTATACTATATAAAACTATCTAATTTAAATATTATATCTTCACGTCTTCGGCACCATGAGCTAGTTTTTTCAACTTTCTCAGGAAGAGCAGCAACAACAGACCAAATGCTCCTGTTAAGATAAAAATCATCACGAAAGTCCTAAACTCATTATTATCCTGAACTTCAAACACCTCAATTCTGCCACCAAATGCAGCATAATCAACGTTTACTTTACCATCTCTTACATCGGCCACCTTATCTTTATCGTAGCCAAACCTGAAAATAACCGTGTACTCTTCCCTATCCGGATCATCAGTAAGGTAGCTTTTCAGAATATTAGTATGTATTTCAGATACGGTAAAGTCTGAGATAATATTTCTGCCATTTTGGGTAATAATGACCTCCCCATTTTCAACCCGGCCCTTAGCAACTACCTCAAAATCGTAAGCCTTAGAAATCAATGTATCGTTTTCTACCATATAGTTGAGGTTAGCCCCATCAGCAATCGAAACAACGATTGGCTCAGCCTGAGTATATTCGCCAATGGTGCCTGCAACTTTATTGCCCAAACCAGTGGCGGCAAAATAAACACCCATCATAATAGACACGTACTTAACCGGTGCAACCTTAGTAATGAATGAAAGTGCCACAGGAGAGGCAGAAAGTTCACCAATAGTGTGTAAAAAATATGCAAGAATAAGCAAAATAAGAGCTGCCTTGTCACCATATTCATGAATCTGGCGCGAAGCCTCAGCCATGAAAAGGAAGCCAATACCCATAATAATAGTTCCTACTGCCATTTTCAGTATTGATGAGTTCTCTTTACCAGAGTTAGCCCAATAAATCCAGAAACCTCCAACAATGGTTCCAAAAATCATAATGAACATAGGATTCACAGATTGGAAGATAGAAGCTGGAATCTCATATGGATTAGAGAATACATTAAAGTAAAATCTAAGCAATATGTACACCAGGGTAAGTGCTCCGGAAATTATGAAGAATAACTTGGAGGTATCTTTCTTTTTGATCTTATCCATAATACCTTTAATCACCAATATCAGGATAGATCCTATAAAGAAAATATCGATGCTGAGTAACGACACTACACGATCAATTTTATCACGGGCATAGATGTTCATCAAACCACCAGCCTGTTCAAAAGCTCCCCAAAACACAATCACGATCAGGAATGATAAGATCAAAACAATAAATCTATCTTTTTCAATTGAATCTATGTCCTTATAGATCATCATCAGGAATCCAAACACCAAAGACAGGAATACACCTAATCCGGAATAAGCATATTTTTCAAATCCAGTAGCATAGGTAATGGATATGTATATACTGGCCACAGCTAAAATTACTGTTACAATAAGTTGAACCGGGCTTTTGATTAACCGGGTCAACAATTCACCCATTGATGAGGCCCCCTGGCTACTATCTTTTGCCTGACGATCTTCTTTCGTTGGAGGGTCGCCGATACCTACCAGATATTTACGACTTCCCCATACAAAAGTTATCTGACCAAGCAACATTCCAAATCCTGCTAAACCAAAACCATAGTGCCAGCCAATTATCTCACCTACCGCTCCCACTACAACCGAAGCCAGGAATGCCCCAATGTTAATACCAATATAAAATAATGTAAACCCTTGATCTCTTCGTGGATCACCTTGAGGATATAAACCACCTACCAATGTAGATATATTTGGCTTAAGTGTTCCAACACCAAGTATGATTAATAATAATCCGGCATAAAAGGTCCAAAGGGTATCAATAGCCAAAATTCCATGCCCGACTACTAACACTAAACCTCCGATCAAAACTGCTTTCTTTTGTCCGATGAATTTATCAGCCAAAATACCCCCTGGTATGGACATCACATAAACCAGCATGGTATACCAGCCATAAAGTGCCAATGCCTTAGCTATGGGCCAACCAAGACCTGCATGCATGCCAGCGGCAGTAGCAGAACTAACCATATAAAGGGTTAGAATGGCCCGCATTCCATAATATGAAAAGCGTTCCCACATTTCTGTAAAAAACAGTACAAAGAGGCCTTTCGGGTGACCAAATATAGTTTCCTGTTTAAGATCGTTACTCATATTATAATTGTGATTCTTTTCAGATTAATTGAATTATTTTTACAAACAAATGGCCTAATCTAATGGCATTGCTTCAAAATACCAAATGTGAAGTAGGCAATCGCCTCTGCTGATTAAATTCATTTATATCATTCCTGATATTTATTACCTTTACACAAAATCAGGTTTTTATTATTAATCCAAAAAAAATAACCAATGTTAGGATCTGACACTAATACCGGTACGAATTCATTAAACTATCTCGGATTAAACCGTACTACAGCACATTGGAACCTTTCTCCCGATGAGCTTGAAGAAATAGCCATACAGAAAGATATGGCAATACGCACAAGTTCAGGAGCAATTGCCGTTGACACCGGTGCATTTAAAGGTCGCGCCCCGAAAGACAGATTTATTGTAAAAGATGATATAACGAGGGATGCCGTTTGGTGGGGAAATATTAATTATCCGTTTGATCCGGAAAAATTTGATAAACTATATGATAAAGTGATAGATTACCTGAATCACAAGGAAATTTACGTAAGAGATGCTATTGCATGTGCCGACAAAAGGTACAGAATTAATATCCGTGCGATTACGGAAATGCCCTGGTCGAACCAGTTTATTTATAATATGTTTTTGCACCCTTTGAAGGAGGAGTTAAGCACTTTTATCCCTGAATGGCATATAGTAGCAGCCCCAAATTTCAAAGCCATTTCTGAAGAAGATGGAACACGGCAACACAATTTCGCCATTCTGAATTTTACAAGAAAAATTGCACTAATCGGTGGTACAGCATATACTGGTGAGATGAAAAAGGGTATTTTCTCAGCCCTTAACTTTATTCTACCTCACCAGAAAAATGTATTGTCAATGCACTGCTCTGCCAATGTTGGCCAAAACAACGACACCGCCTTGTTTTTTGGTTTGTCAGGAACCGGAAAAACCACCTTGTCTGCCGATCCTAACCGCAAACTAATCGGCGACGATGAGCATGGCTGGTCAGATGATTCAATCTTTAACTTTGAAGGTGGATGCTATGCCAAATGCATAAATCTTTCGGAAGAAAATGAACCGGATATCTATCGTGCAATAAAAAAAGGAGCCATCCTGGAAAACATTGAGTTTTATCCTGATACCAATGAAGTTGATTATAGTAATGCATCGAAAACTGAAAACACGCGGGCAAGTTATCCGGTTTATCACATCGATAACATAACCGAACCTTCCATAGGCCCGGAACCTGAAAACATCTTTTTCCTTACCTGTGATGCATTTGGAGTGTTACCTCCAATATCAAAACTCACACCAGAACAAGCTGCATTTCAGTTTATTTCTGGCTACACAGCAAAAGTGGCAGGAACTGAAGAAGGCATTGTAGAGCCGGTTACCGTATTCAGCGCTTGCTTTGGTGCGCCGTTTATGCTCCTGCACCCCACTGTATATGGCGATATGCTTAGTGAAAAAATTCAAAAATCAGGAGCAAACGTATGGCTGGTAAATACGGGCTGGTCTGGTGGAGGATATGGCGTGGGAGAAAGAATGAGCCTTAAAATTACCAGAGCGTTAATTACCGCAGCCTTGGAAGGACATCTTGATAATATTTCCTATGAAATACATGATATTTTCGGATTGCGCATGCCAAATGAATGTCCGGGTGTGCCGTCCAAGGTATTACACCCTAAAAATACCTGGGACGACAAAGAAGATTATGACCGGAAAGCCAATCTTCTTGCCAAAAAGTTCATTGACAATTTTGAAAAATTCAAAGACGGCGCCAGTAAAGCCGTTTTGGCTGCCAGACCGGTATTGAAGGAATAATAATTCATTTCAATCAAATTCATTCAAAATGGCCTGATATAAAGGCCTTTTTTATTTCCTGTTAATAATTATATATTCACACTGGTTTTTAATTTGTGCGGCATGACAGGTAAAATAAGGGTAATAATCACAGTTTTCGTTTTGCTGCTGGTAGTGGTTTCGGTTTCGGGATTTGCCGGACAAAATACTGAAAAGTGGGACACACTTTTACAGACAAAAGAAATACCTGGAATACACACCGATAGCCTCATTAGTATTAGTAGTGCAAACCAGGATTCCACTACGAATACAAGTCAAATCAAGCGCCTGGGCAATGTGATTCCTGAAAATTACGATTCCAATAATAATTTATTTATAACAATACTCAGGGGGGTATTTGGGCTGTTAATGCTGGTACTGATTTGTTATCTCTTCAGTACAAACCGGAGAAATATCAACTGGAAAATAGTTGTGGTAGGATTGACTATACAACTTTTGCTCGCTATCGGCATTCTCAAAGTGCCCTTTATCCGTATTATTTTCGAATTTGTGGGAAAAATCTTTGTCCGCATTCTCGATTTTACACGTGCAGGTTCGGAATTTCTGTTTGGGGGTTTTCTGGATACAGATACGTATGGTTTTATCTTTGCATTCCAGGTGCTTCCCACCATCATCTTTTTTTCAGCCCTTACCAGTCTGTTATTTTACCTGGGTATCATTCAGAAGGTGGTACATGTACTAGCGTGGATGCTTAGCCGGTCACTTAGACTTTCGGGGGCAGAAAGCCTTTCGGTTGCAGGTAACATTTTTCTCGGGCAAACCGAATCTCCGCTAATGATCAAAGAATATATTCCGGATATGAGCAAGTCAGAGGTGCTCCTGGTAATGATCGGCGGTATGGCAACCCTGGCAGGAGGAGTACTTGCAGCTTATATAAGCTTTTTAGGCGGAGATGATCCCCTGCAAAGGCTCCTTTTTGCCAAACACCTTTTAGCAGCATCCATAATGGCAGCTCCAGGCGCCGTAGTAGCCAGCAAAATTCTTTATCCTCAAACTGAAACGGTGGATAAGAATATAGAGATCACCAAAGACAAAGTGGGTAGCAATGTGCTGGATGCCATTTCGAGAGGCACAACACAGGGACTGGCCCTTGCGGTTAACGTTGCTGCCATGCTACTTGTTTTCCTTGCATTTATTGCAATGGCCAATTATATATTGATGAAAATCGGCGGTTGGACGCATTTGAATGTATGGATTGCAGGAATTTCAGGTGGTAACTATACCGGTTTTTCATTGCAGTTTATATTAGGCTATATGTTTGCCCCACTCATGTGGATGATAGGGGTAGCTACACCCGATATATCGCTTGTAGGAAGTCTACTAGGTGAAAAAATCATCCTTACGGAGTTTATCGGCTATGTAAGTCTTTCGGAATTAATAGCGGAAGGAGCCTTTCACGATTCCAAGTCAATAATTATGGCTACTTACATGTTGTGTGGATTTGCCAATTTTGCTTCCATTGGAATACAAATTGGAGGCATCGGGTCGCTGGCGCCAAACAAACGGGTTTTATTGTCACAATTTGGTCTGAGGGCGCTGCTCGGCGGAACCATTGCTTCCCTGTTTTCTGCCACAATGGTTGGTATGATATTAGGCTGATCCGGAATAACTAATTTCTCTTCCCTAACTCATCTCGTATCTTGGCAGCCTGTTCGTAGTCTTCTTTATCTATTGCACTTTTGAGCATCTCGTTCAATTTTTCAATCGAATAGTCTTTAAGTGACTGTGGTTTCTTTTTTCCGGAAATTGATTTTTCGGTTATCAGTTCCGATTTCATATCTCCGAAATCTGATTCTTCCTCGCCGGTAAATTCTATACCCGCCTCGGCCAATATTGTTTCATAAGTATAAATCGGAGCTTTGAACCGCAGTCCGATAGCAATGGCATCTGAAGGCCGGGCGTCAATTTCGATCACCTTATCCTGGCTTTCACACACTATTTTTGCAAAAAACACACCTTCTTTCAAATCTGATATTACGATTTCCCGGATGGTATAATCAAATTCATGAGCAAACGATTTGAAAAGATCATGTGTCATTGGCCGGTTTGGCAGAATTTTTTCGATTTCAATGGCAATAGCCTGGGCTTCGAACATCCCGATAATAATAGGAAGCCGTCTTTTGCCTTTCTCTTCACCCAGCACAAGGGCAAACGACCCGGTTTGTGACTGGCTTGAAGAAAGACCTAAAATTTTAAGTTTTATTTTATCCACTATCTTATATTTAACCATCAGGACCGCATTGCTTTTACGGCTTCGGTAAGTTTCGGAACCACTTCAAAAGCATCTCCTACAACTCCATAATCTGCAGCGTTAAAAAACGGCGCTTCCGGATCTTTATTGATTACAACAATCACCTTACTTGAGTTCACACCCGCCAGGTGCTGAATTGCGCCTGAAATTCCCACCGCAATATATAAATTCGGGCTCACTTTTACCCCGGTTTGACCAACATGTTCGTGATGAGGACGCCATTCAAGATCAGACACCGGTTTGCTACATCCCGTGGCTGCGCCGAGTGCTTCCGCCAGATCCTCAATCATACCCCAGTTCTCCGGACCTTTTAGCCCTCTGCCTCCGGATACAATAATTTCCGCCTCCGGAAGCAGTACCTTTCCGGTAGCTTTATCCCTTCCCGTAACATTAGATTTAAAATCGTTGTCAGTTAAAACAGGTGAAAAATCAATAACCCCGGCACTTCCTCCCTCCTCTTTATAAATAACGGCGTTTTTGCTGATACAAATAACTTTTCTTGCTTTCAGCAATTCTACCCAGGCAAAGGCATTTCCTGTAAAAATGCTTCGCTTAACTTTAAATCCATCCGCAGTGTCAGGAAGTTCAGTGACATTCGTAGCAAACGAAGCATCCGCTTTAATAGCGGTACGGGCAGCCACGGCATCTGAAACCGATGACTTTGCCAGTACAACAATATTGGCATTTTCTTTATCCATTGCCTGTGAAATAACACTGGCATACGCTTGTATATCTCCATGATCAAGCCGGCTCTCGGTGGCATGAAGTACACGGTTAGCACCGTTTTGCCCAAGCAGTTCCATCTCTTTTTGTTCTGTATTTCCGCATACCAACGCAATTACATCTCCTGAATTTAAAGCCGCTGCATAACAAACCGCTTCTTTGGAAGATTTTTTAATTCTTCCTTCATCATGCTCAACAAATACAATTACAGACATTTTATCGTTATTTATTTATTACAATTTGTTTTTTTATAACACTTTGGCTTCATTTTTTAACAGCGAAACCAATTCCTCCATATGTTCGGGGTCAATCATTTTAATGTCGCCCTTTGGCGGAGGCAATTCAAATCTCACCAGTTTATCTAGGTGATCGGTATCCACCGGATCAACTACAT
The DNA here is from genome assembly GCA_022567155.1 of Bacteroidota bacterium. GTDB lineage: Bacteria > Bacteroidota > Bacteroidia > Cytophagales > Cyclobacteriaceae > SZUA-230. Next base: position 51,992 of record JADFHN010000014.1, on the reverse strand, counting down.
TCAGGGGCTTTGAACGAGCAGTCATTATCCCCCGCATGTTGGGGATTTTCCATTCCGCAATAGGCTCCTGGCAACCGGCAACAAAAGGCATTTCCAGTTCAATATACTCCTTTCCTCCTTCAATTTCTCTGGCAATTTTTGCCACGTTACCATCAATATCAAGTTTCATTACCGAGGAGACTGAAGGAATTTCAAGCAATTCTCCTACAATTCCATGCACAACCCCACCATTAAAATCAATCGACTCTCTTCCCATAAGAATCAGGTCATAACCGCTATCTTTTGCCACATTCGCTATCTGCTTTGCAACAAAATATGAATCCTCCGGTTCAGCATTTATCCGTATCGCATCGTCTGCGCCAATTGCAAGCGCTTTACGTATAGTAGGTTCCGTTTCTACACGGCCAACATTCACTACCGTAATAGTAGCGCCTTGACTTTCCTTAAGTTCGACAGCCCTGGCAACGGCATAGTCGTCATACGGGCCAATAATATACTGCACGCCATTTGAATCAAACTTAGTATCTCCGTCAGTAAATGCAATACGTGAAGTTGTATCCGGGACATGTGTTATACAAACAAGAATCTTCATAGGACATATTTAAAAAAAAGTTATATCTTAAAACTTTAACGAAGCGAAAATAAAGAATATAATAGAAAAAATTGCCTGTATAATTGAATATTGAAAGGGTAAAAAAATTGGAAGAATTCATGAAGGAGGATCCCGGCGATCCATTTGTGATTTACGCACTTGCCACAGAATGGTTTGATGCTGATATGCAAAAATCCAAAGTATATTTTGACATGCTTTTGCATGATCATGCCGACTATGTAGGCACCTATTACCATGCTGCCAGATTGTATTTATTACTGAATGATGCAGTCAAGGCAAATGAAATTTTTGAAAAAGGAATCACAGTTGCAAAAGAAACAGGCGACCTGCACGCACTGTCTGAATTACAAACTGCGTACAATGCATTTTTATACGATGAGGAATAAAAAATATATTCTAGTGACGTATCAAGCATACCCGATAGCTATCGGGTTATCCTGCCCAAGCCTGGTTCCCCCAATCAAGTTGAGGGCATGCTTTTTGACCCTCACTGCTTTTCCCAGGAGGATGCCAATGGCAAAAAAATTATTGTGTAACGCTATGTACAAATTTTTTGCCTTGTCAGGAACAAAAATTACGGTGGCTTAACCGAAACATCACACATGACACTTCACTAGTAATAGCTGTATCGCTGTTTGTTTTTTCGGGTTTGATGATAAATGCTTTTTGTCAATCCGCCGACTCTGTTATTGTTTTAAAACATATTGAGGCTCCTGTTAAATCCAGCCTTCGGGAACTACATGTTGTAAGTAATCTGGTTGTATGGGCAAGTGGCAGTAAGGGAACATTTCTCCGCCCTGTAGATGGCGGCGAATCCTGGACCTATCATTGGTCGCCCCTGGCTGACACCCTTCCCTCGGCAGGTATCTTTTCTCTGGCATTTGATGACGCCGGATATGGCTTAATGGTGGGCGGAGATTTTATGGAAGTTGAAAAAAAGGATAAAAACGCAGCATACCTGGATGACAGTAACCAATGGATACTGGTTGCAGAACATCCACCAGGCGGCTACCGGCAGGGTATGGCTTTGATACCTTTCACTTCCCTGACAATTTCCACATGACCTACCGGTGCAAATTTTTCCTATGACTTTGGGGAAAACTGGCAACCGCTCCATACCATGCAGTAAGTTTTGGAGAAAGTAAAGCTTCGGGCTGATTGTCCGTTCCGCAAGGACGTATTGCGAAAATTATTATTAAATAGTTAGGATTACTATTTTGACTATATTGCTGTCCTTAATTTATTCTTGTTTTTTATACGTATTGTTTCCAGAATCTTATGGTTAAAACACCTTTTACATAGATGAACAAACTATACTTTATTATGATCACGGTCTTATTCTTTTCTTGTAATTCAATTACATAACCTAATAAATACATTACCCAAACGAAATGGGTTGCTGTTGAAATTTCAAACCTGCCCATTCAGACAAATGCGGATGTCTATTTCGAATTAACAGCAGATGGTAAAGTGAATGGAAATGCAGTTTGCAATGGATTTTTAGGTAGTAGTTACAACATTGTAAATCACTCGCTGACTTTTGACCAAATTGGCGTAACCCGGATGATATGTGCTGACATGTCGGTGGAATACCGTTTTTTACAAATACTGGAACAGGTTACATCATTTAAAACAGAATATGACCGGCTAATTTATCTTGATAGCACAGGAAATTTCCTGGCCTCATTTGAGGAATTCACTGAATAATTATTTCCTGATAATACTATTACTGCATCTTGTTCAGCACTTCAATGGTCGAACGGGCTATCTCCAGTTCTTCGTTTGTAGGTACCCTAAGGATTTTAACTTTACTTTCATCTGCCTGCAGCATAAGAATGCCTTTTTCATGTGATTTGTTTTTATCATCATCAAGTGATACACCCAGATGTTCAAGTCCTTCCACAGCACGACTTCTTACAAACCAGCTGTTTTCGCCCACCCCTGCCGTAAATACAATGGCATCCGTTCTACCTATTACTGCCATAAAGGCGCCGATGTATTTCTTGATGCGGTATGTGTACATCTCCATGGCAAGGGTAGCGTCTTCATCGCCTTTTTCCATTGAACTCAATATATCCCTTAGATCGTTCATTCCTGTCAGCCCCTGCAATCCGCTTTCATTATTCAGCATTGATTCAATTTCATCGATTTTTAACCGGCTGTTGCGATATAAATAAAATATGATAGACGGGTCAATATCGCCGCTCCTGGTTCCCATAATCAATCCGGGCATTGGACTCATTCCCATGGAGGTATCTATGCATATTCCGTTTTGGATCGCCGCCATGCTGCAGCCATTTCCCAGATGCACGGTAATCAGGTTAGTTTCAGATAATGGTTTTCCCAAATACGCTGCTGCTGCCTCGGCAACATACTTATGAGAGGTTCCATGCATACCATACACCCTTATGCCATCTTTCTTATAAAAACGGTCAGGTATGGCATATCTGAAGGCCCGGGGTGGCATCGTTTGATGAAAAGATGTATCAAATACGGCTACCTGCAGTGCTTTGGGAAACATCCTTTTGCAAATTTCAATACAGGTAAGGTTTTTCGGGTTATGCAATGGGGCGATGGATTTCATTTTTTTAACCTGCTTAATCAATTCTTTGGTTATTCGTTGCGGGTCTCTGTAATATTCGCCACCATGAACCACCCTGTGGCCTATGGCGATTATCTCAGAAACATCCTGTATCACCCTGATATACTGATCTTTAAGCTGTTTGACAATTTTGATAAATGCGTGATGGTGATCAACCGCATTGCCTATTTCGATATGTTTTCCAAACTTTGTGCCTTTATATACTTTTACGGTTATCCGGCCTCCCGGTTTCCCGATTTTGTCCACTATTCCATTCGAAATCAATGTAAGTTCAAGCCCTTCAAAAACAGAGAACTTTAGTGATGAACTTCCGGCGTTTACTACAAGTATTTTCATCGTTTGTATATGCTGGTTTAAGATTTATATTAACTGTTTGCCTGCGATTGAATGGCCGTAATAATTACGGTATTCACAATATCTTCTACCGTACATCCTCTGCTCAGATCATTGACTGGTTTATTCAGTCCCTGCAAAACCGGGCCAATGGCAATAGCGCCTGTTTCGCGTTGTACGGCTTTGTAGGTATTGTTACCTGTGTTAAGATCCGGAAAAATCAATACGGTGGCTTTGCCTGCAACCCTTGAGTCGGGCATTTTCTGTTTCGCCACATCAGGATCTACTGCAGCATCATACTGTATCGGACCTTCTACCAGAAGATCTGGCTTTTTTTCTTTTACTATTTGTGTGGCTTTCCGTACTTTTTCCACCTCTTCGCCTTTACCTGAAGCTCCGGATGAATAGGAAAGCAGGGCCACGCGTGGTTCAATTCCGAAGGCGACGGCTGTCTCAGCCGAAGATATGGCGATTTCAGCAAGTTGTGCTGCATTGGGATTGGGATTTACCGCACAATCTCCGTAAACCAGCACCCGGTCTTGGAGGCACATAAAAAATACCGATGAAACTACTGAACAACCGGGTTTTGTTTTTATAAACTGTAAAGCAGGCCGGATAGTCTGCTGTGTGGTATGCACAGCCCCGGATACCATGCCCGCAGCTTCCCCTTTATATACTATCATCGTACCTAAGTATGATACGTCTGACATCAGGTCGTATGCCATTTCAAGTGTAATCCCTTTATGCTTTCTTAATTTATACAATTCTTTTACAAAAGACATAAAATGTGGATGTGCTTGCGGCGTTATAATCTGAAAGTCTTTTTTAGGAAATTTTAATCCAAGCCTTGAAATCCGGTTTCTGATTTCAGCTTCATCGCCTAGTAGAGTGATCTTTACAATTTCTCTGGCCAGCAGATTCTCAGCAGCACGGAGTATTCGTTCGTCCTCCCCTTCAGGCAAAACAATATGCTGCCTGTCATCGATTGCCTTTCTGGTAAGGATATAATTAAACATTTTCGGAGTCATACCCTGAGGCTGAAATCCCAGAATTTTTTCTTCTATTTCTTCTGTATCAATATAATCTTCAAATAATTTCAAGCTCAGGGCAATTTTATTATTGTTTTCAGCCGTCAATTTGGTTTGTATGTTGCTGATACACAATGCAGTCTGAAATGTATTTTCCGGGACGGAAAGGATGGGAATAATTTCTGGTAAACCGTCGAGTATTCTGACTACGGATGATGCAGGCCTAAATCCTCCCGTTAAAATTATACCGGCTACGCTTGGGTAATGCACAGAGTAATGTGCCTGCAGCGTAGCCATAATAATATCAGCCCGGTCGCCGGGAGTAATTATAACATACCGGTCTTTCAAATAGTCGAGAAAGTGCTGAATCTGCATAGCGGCAACAATGAACCCATGGGCAAGCCCTCCGAGTTTGTCTTCACCGTATAGTACTTCCGCATGCAAATGCTTTACCACCTCCTGAAGGGTAGGGCTGCTGAGAACTTTATTTTCAGGTATTAAATAAAGCAGAACATCTTTTGGGAGTTCTTTACGCAACAATTTATGTACCTTGTCAACATCCTTTGTAGTCATCCGGTTTATCACAACCCCCATTACATGGCATTCTTTTGCCAGAAACGAATCAACCGCAAGATTCACGTTGCGTAAGGTTTCATGTGCTGCTGCATCAATTCCGCTTTCAACAATAAGTACGGGTGAGCGAAGATTTTTTGCTATAATGGCGTTCAGGTCGAACTCGAAAGCCGCACTTTCGCCCAGAAAATCTGTGCCTTCAATAAGAACAAAATCACATTGATCTTCTACATTCTTATAAACGGATATTACACGCTCTATCAGTTCATCAATTTTCCCGTGGCCCACGAGATCGGCTGCTTCCTCACTTGTGAAGGCATAGCAATCTTTAAAATCAAGATTTAGATTAAAATGAGAAAGAATCAGGTCCAGATGATCATCTCTTTGACCTGCCGTTCCCCTTTGATGAATAATGGGGCGAAATATTCCGACTTTGCTGGTTTTGCGCAGCGATAGTTCTATTAACCCCAGCGTAATTAGTGATTTCCCGGATTGGGCCTCCGAAGTTGCAATATATATTGACCCTGCCATGCAGATAAGTAATTTTCTGATGCGAAAATCACATATTGCACGCTATTATCACAACTAAATCAGGGGAATTTAACCGGCGAAACGATGAAAAATCAGAAATACCTTCTTTTTACAACCTGTTGTGAAAATGCAGCAAAGTCCATCACCAGCATCACTTCATAGGTTCCATATGAAGTTGTAACAAGTTTTGTAGTAGGAAGTTCAACTGAAAGTCCCAGGCGTATCCGATCACTTAACTCAATCTGACCCATAAAAGCAAGGGCGTCCAGATCTCTGATCAGTACACCTGCCCATATTAATTCCCGGATAAGCAGGTTTCCCCCTATATCAATGTTTGCCGGAGCACCGTTAATGAACCGTATCAGTCCGTACACCTTAACCTTGAGACTTGGATTCAGCGTAATCATTCCTCCTCCGCTCAGATAATACTGGCGCCGGTACCGGTTTGAAGTAATACTGTCTTTTTCTACATCCAGTTCGAGGATCCGCGGCATTGAAATTCCTGCATAATAGTTATCAGTCTGATACCAGAGTCCCATGCCAAAATTGGGCTGACTGATATTTTCATCAGGAGGCAGAAAGGCCGGATCGTCCTGAAATTCAAGATTCAGTTTCGAATAGTCATACTTATAGCTCATAATGCCTCCCTGGATCCCGGCAGATAGCGAACCACGACCAAAATTTATTTTGTATCCGTAGGTCAGATAAAATTCCATATTGTTACTTACGCCAAACCTGTCATTGATCAGTATTGCACCTATCCCCGCTTTATTATTGCCAATTGAAGTGTTTACCGTTAAGGTATTAGTAATAGGTGCTCCATCAATATTGACCCATTGAATTCGGGAAATCAGAGAAATTGAAAAAACATCATGAACTCCTGTATAGGCAGGATTGATCATCAGTTGATCAAAGTTATACTGGTTGTAAAGCGGATCATACTGTGCTTTACCTGTATGACTGATCAAAAATATCATAAGTGAGAAACAGCAAATAATGACCTTTTTCATGATGTTAACGATTTAATACAAAAAATCCGGATTCAGCTGTAGTACCATCATTCCGATCTATCCAATAATAATACATACCTGACGGCAAATTTCCAAATCCATTTACATTTGCTTCACCGGTAAACGCCTTTTCTGCAATATCGTAACCCCTGATTTCAAATACTTTCCGGCCATTCCGGTTGTATCCGTGGATGGATGCGATAAAATCAGTAGTTAACAGCAACGTATTACTTTTCTAAATCCTGTCCGGATTCAGAAAGGTGCCGGACTATCATCGTCTGGTAAATCATTGCCTGCTGATTTCTTGCCCGAAGCGGCACTCCCCTCATCATCACCATTAGCCTTGCTTGGAAAAGTCAGGCGGCTTGCCAGGCTTTCTCTGCTGCCGAACGAAAAGTCTGCATCGGTAAACTTGGTGAATTTACTGATAAATTTAAGCTGAACGGTTGCAAGCGATCCGTTTCGGTGTTTGGCAATGATAACTTCGGCCGTGCCGGTGGTAGGCATGCCTTGTTCATCCTCCGTAATGTTATAATATTCGGGCCGGTACAGAAACATAACAAGGTCGGCATCCTGCTCAATCGATCCCGATTCCCTCAAATCTGAAAGATGCGGCCTTTTATCACCACCCCTTGTTTCAACGGCACGGCTTAACTGACTAATAGCAACAACCGGCACATTCAACTCTTTAGCCAGGCCTTTAAGCGAACGCGAAATATGTGCAATTTCCTGTTCCCGGTTTCCGCCACCGGTTTTTTCTCCGCTCATCAACTGAAGATAGTCTATGATAATGAGTTCGACCTTATTTTGTGCTACAAGACGCCGGCTTTTTGCACGTAATTCCAGAATGGTGAGTGCAGGCGTATCATCGATAAATATCGGGGCATCTGCAAGCTTTGAAGTTTTATGCACCAATTGCTCCCATTCATAGTCCGCCAGATTTCCTTTTTTGATCTTTTCACTTTCAAGTTCCGCCTCTGCCGACATCAGCCTGTTTACAAGCTGGATTGAAGACATCTCGAGTGAAAATATAGCCACCGGGCGGTTAAAATCTACCGCGGCATTTCGCATAGCAGAAACAATAAATGCTGTTTTACCCATACCCGGGCGTGCGGCAATGATTACAAGATCTGACTTTTGCCATCCCGAAGTCAATCGGTCCAATGCCGAAAAACCACTGGGAACACCCGTAAGTCCATCTTTATGTGTCTTTCTTTTTTCCAGATCATCTCTGGCTTCTTTCATGAGTGTACGCAAGGAGGAATAATTTTTCCGGATATGCGACTCAGACACATCAAACAAAGCCTGCTCGGTTTTATCAAGAAGCTCAAAAACATCGGTTGTATCTTCGTAAGCTAATTTCTGAATGTCTCCCGAAATAGCGATTAGTTCTCTCTTTATGGATTGCTCCGCAATAATACGGGCATGATATTCGATATTGGCAGCCGAATTTACTTTTGAGGTGAGTTCAGTAATATAGTAAGCACCACCCACAAATTCGAGTTTACCAACTTTACGAAGCTGATTGGTAACTGTCAGCAGGTCAATTGGCTCTGCATTGTTAAAAAGATCAACAATGGCCTGAAATATCTCAGCATGCGATTCTTTATAAAAACTTTCGGGTTTTAATACTTCAATCACATTGGTAAGGGCGTCTTTTTCAAGCATTAAAGCTCCCAATACCGCTTCCTCAAGATCGACCGCCTGGGGAGGTACCTTGCCCAGTATATCACCTAATTCGGTTTTTATTAAACTTCCGGATTTATAACCAACTCTTAATGATGACTGTTTTTTGTTTTGTTCCATTAAAAAAAATCAATCTGGATTGTATATATAAAAATTCTCGCGAGATCAAACCTAATAAAATTGTCCGGATAACTTAGAAAAATCTGACTGGTATTTATAAACCATTTCTCCCCAATGATTTTTATCTTTATTCACAATAATTTAAACATTAATTCACACATTATCTACATATTTATGCACAATTTTTACTTTGTGTGCCCAAATTTGAGGCTGCGAGAATTTATCGTATTTTTGAGCCAATTACTTTAGGATGAATAACACAAACCTTAATATACATTTTATTGCAATTGGTGGTAGTCTCATGCATAGCCTGGCCATTGCCCTGAAGCATGCCGGGCATAACATTTCAGGAAGTGACGACCAGATTTATGATCCATCAAAATCAAATCTTGAAAAGCACGGACTATTGTCTGCGCATGAAGGATGGGATACCGGAAGGATACATGACGGGCTTGACGCGGTTATTCTTGGAATGCATGCAAGAAAAGATAATCCTGAATTGCAAAAGGCAGTGGAACTGGGCTTGAAAATTTATTCTGCTCCTGAATTTATCAATAATCAGTCGCAGGATAAACAACGGATTGTGATCGGCGGAAGCCATGGAAAATCCACCATCACCGCGATTATTATGCATGTTCTTAAATTTTTTGGACGTGAATTTGATTTTGCGTTAGGCGCCCAGGTAGAAGGTTTTGAAAACATGGTGAAGATCACGGATGCTCCGATGATCATAATCGAAGGAGATGAATACCTCTCTTCTCCCCTGGATGACACCCCAAAATTTCTGAATTATAAACATCATATCGGACTTATCAGTGGTATATCCTGGGATCATATAAACGCATTTCCGTCAGAAGAAGAATATGTAAAACAGTTTGAACTGTTTGCTGACGCTACGCCTAAAGGAGGGACGCTGATTTATTGCGAAGAGGATCCGATGGCCTCTGTAATCGGGCTGAAAGACCGGCCGGATGTGCACCGGTTTGATTACAAAACCCATCCATTCGTGATTGAAGATGGTATTACCTACCTGCTTGATGGTGAGGAAGAACGGATACCCATTAAACTATTCGGGCGACATAATTTGCAGAATATCTCCGGTGCAATGAAAGTATTGTACAGGTTAAACATATCGAAAGGAGATTTTTATCTGGCTATTCAAAGTTTTACCGGTACAAGCAACCGGCTTGAATTAGTAAATTCATCGGCCTCCGCATCATTTTTTAAAGATTATGCCCATTCTCCTTCCAAAGTACTTGCCAGCACGCTGGCAATGAAAGAGCAGTATCCGGATCGCGAACTGGTGGCATGCCTGGAGCTTCATACATTCAGCAGCCTCAACCTCGATTTTCTTCCAAAATATAAAGATGGCCTACGTTATGCCAATTATCCGGTGGTGTATTTTAACCCGAAGACAATTGAACACAAACGTCTTGCACCCCTTACTGAAGATGATATTAAAAAGTCATTCGGAAGTCCGAATATTCGGGTTTTTACTTCTTCTTCAGACCTTAAATCATGGCTGTTAAGCCAGGATTGGAATCATAAAAACCTGATGTTCATGAGTTCAGGAACATTTGGCGACCTGGATATCGGTGAACTTGCTAATGAACTTTTGAATGAATCTTAACCTGAAAACACCCCTCGCGTTTTTTGATCTTGAAACAACAGGAACAAACGTGATCAAAGACCGGATTGTTGAATTTTCCATATTTAAACTCATGCCTAATGGAGAACAAATCATCAGAACGCAATTTATTAATCCCACAATTCCCATACCGGAAGAAACAAGTAAAATACATGGGATATACGATGCCGATGTAGCTGAAAAACCGACCTTCAAGGAGATAGCCAAAGAGCTTGCCAAATTTCTTGAAGGTACAGATCTGGCGGGTTTCAATAGCATCAAATTTGATGTACCCTTACTCGTGGAAGAGTTTCTTCGGGCAGATGTTTCATTTGATATCAGCAAAAGGAAACTTATCGACGTCCAACGCATATTCCACATGATGGAAAAACGCAATCTTACAGCTGCCTATAAATTTTATTGCAATAAAACGTTGGTGAACGCACACTCGGCAGAAGCAGATACACAAGCAACACTGGAAATATTTGAGGCTCAGGTCCGGAAATATGAAAACATGGACGTGTACGATGGGTTAGGAAACAAAATAGGAGTGATCAAAAATGATATGGAAACCATTCACAATATTACTGCCGGCAATATGATAGATCTTGCCGGAAGGATGATCCTCAAAGACAATGATATATATTTTAACTTCGGCAAGCATAAAGGCAAAAAAGTAACAGACGTACTTGATAAGGAACCCTCTTATTACGATTGGATAATGAAAAGTGATTTTCCACTTGACACAAAACGAAAACTTACAGAAATCAAGTTGCAGGCATTTAAACAATAGCCTTGATACCGATTACACATTTGTTCTGAACCAGTCAATCGTTTCGGAAATAGCTTCCGTCATGGGTGTGGGTTTAAAATCCGGGTATTTTGATCTGATTTTTTCATCATTCAGTATAACGCTATTTTCGAACTGGTAAAAATTCTCTTTCAGCTCTTTAATCACCGGACTAAAAATTCCGGCAATTTGCAAAACGAATTTCGGGATAACTTTTACCTGATCCGGGCTTTGGGCTATAGAACTTATCTCCCTGGCCCAGGTTTTTATACTGGGGATTACCGTGCCACCATAGTTATAAAGTGTAAAATCATCCATTTTCGTTTCTTTACTCAATTTCAGCATCAGCTGCGCAGCATCCGGGGTGTACACAAACTGATGAGGGATATCCGCATCGATCAGCCACTCGATGGGCTTGTTTTTAGCTGCATTCCCGAAAATAGGTTTAATTAGGCCATTTAATACATTTGGGCCCCAGAAATCAGGCAGGCGCAGTATGATCACCTTACATTTTCCTTCATCGGCTGCATTTTTTAGTAGCTGTGTTAACCTCCACCGTAACCTGCCCTTTTTAGTAGCCGGTTCAGGTACAGTGGATTCTTTTATCTCTTCAGCAACATTTCCAAATGAATAAATATTTCCCGGAAAAAGTAAGATGGATTTATTCTGACTTGCCGCATCAATGATATTTTGTGTGATTGGCTCCATAAAAGCTTCCCATTTATGATACGGATAGTTAATGCCATGAAAAATATAACTTGCTTCCGATGTAAGTGTGCTGAGCAAATCCCGGTTGGTAACATCACCTTCAATTACGTGCAGATTCGAACTATTGCCAAAAAGTTTCAGGGCTCTTTCTTTGCTTCTGACTAATATTGTTACAGGTTCCTGTCTTGCCAGAAGTGCTGTAGTAAAGGCATACCCGATGCTGCCGGTTGAACCTAAAATCAGATATTTCCCATGCATAATTTTATCTCATATAAGAACTATTACTGCAATCAAACCCAAATTCAACATTTATCCAATCGATTATGTTAAATATGTAATAGATTGAGCAAGATGAATTTCGTTATACATAAAGCCGTTTCAAGGGGGCATGCCAATCATGGATGGCTTGATACTTTTCATACATTTAGTTTTGCAGATTATTATAATCCCGAAAGAGTCAATTTTGGAGTTTTGCGAGTATTGAATGATGATATTGTTCAGCCGGGCAAAGGGTTTGGTGTCCATCCGCATAATAATATGGAGATCATATCCATTCCAATTTCAGGAGCTCTTGAACATAAAGACAGTATGGGACACATAGAAGTCATACGTGAAAATGAAGTGCAGGTGATGTCGGCAGGAACCGGTATAACCCATTCAGAGTATAACAGCAGCAATACGGATTCGGTGAATTTTCTCCAAATATGGATTATTCCTGAATCCGTAAATGTGGATCCTCGATATGATCAAATGTATTTCGATCCGGAAGCAAGAATCAACAAATGGCAGCGAGTCGTATCACCAAAAGGCAAAGGAAAATTATGGATTAACCAGTCTGCTTTTTTATCAATGTCAGTTATTCAAAAGGGGAAACAACTAAGTTATGAAATAATACAATCTGGTAACGGTATATATGTATTTGTAATCGAAGGAGATGTAAGCATTAATAATAATATCCTTTCAAGACGCGATGGCATGGGCATATATGAGTTGGAAACCGAAGTAATAAAAGCAAAAAGCAACGCCGAACTGTTGATCATTGAAGTACCTGTATCCACCGATTCATGATTATTCATTTTACTTATTCTAATAAAAATAAACGCATATCGGGATTGCATCAACAGAGGATTTTGAAGTGAACAGTAAAGGTATCAGTGAGACAAAATATCCTGAGAGGCCATTTTGATACGTATTTAAGGATTACCTTTGCGAAAAATCATACATTTTTAATGCAAAAACAAAAACTCAGCAAACCCGAACTCAAAAGCGAGATCGGATTTGCCTTATTTCACTTATCCCCGGTTTTAATATTCTGGACAGGGGCAACTGCATTCGATTGGTTCGTTTGCATATTTCTTTATTTTTTCAGAATGTTTTTTATTACAGGCGGATATCACCGCTATTTTTCGTACAAAATATTTAAAACCACCCGGTTTTTTAAGATTACCCTTTCCTTCTTTGCAGATACTTCAGTGCAAAAAGATACTTTGTGGCGGCTCACCCATCACGGAACGCATCACAAATACAGCCATACCACGGAAGATCCCAATTCATCTAAAATTTACGGATTCTGGTATTCACACATTGGCTGGATCAGAGGTTCTGATTTTAAAGAAACACGATTTGAACTGATCAAAGACTATTCAAAATTCCCTGAACTACGCTGGCTGAACAAGCACTACCTGATACCCCCATTGATATTGATGCTTTCCGTGTATGTGATTGGCGGGTACGTGAATGCCGGTGGAAACCTTCAGGAGATGCCGGTAGCAGGACTATCCACTTTGGTAACCGGATTCTTCCTTAGTACTGTAATTTTGTTCCATTGTACATTTTCCATCAATTCACTGATGCATATGATTGGCAAGCCCCGCTATGAACGTAAAGATGAGTCTAAAAACAGCCTTATCCTTGCACTGGTTACCCTGAGAGAAGGGTGGCACAATAAGCACCATTACTATCAGTCATCTGTACGACAGGGATTTTTCTGGCGGAAAATTGATTTGACCTTTTATCTTCTCAAAATTCTTTCCTGGCTGGGAATCGCGTGGGACTTAAGGCCGGTACCTGCTCATATTAAATACTCAAAAAACAAGGATAAGGCCAGTTTGCTTGCCAGATTGGGAAAATTTCATTGATTTAACCTTTAACCGGTTTTCATGAACTCTTTTGTAAGACATTTTATGATGACTGTATGGACGATGATTTGTATTTCTTCATCGATTGTTTTTATGGTTATATTTTTCAACAGGCAAATTCCACTGGTTATCGCAAGAACTATCTGGTCTCCAGCATTATTATGGCTTGCGGGAGCTAAGCTGGAAGTCACCGGAAGAGAAAATATTGATAAAAATCATCCCAGGCCATTGGTGGTCGTGTCAAACCATATATCGCTTTTAGATATACCGTGTATTTGCCGGGCAATACCGGTAAATCTTTTTTGGACAGCTAAAAGCCAGATTAAGCGAATGCCCTTTTTTGGAGCTTATATGATGGCCACAGGCATGATATTTATTGACAGATCGAATAAACACAAAGCAATTATAAGTATTAACAAAGCGATTCAGCTAATTAAAAACGGAAAAAATGTATTTATTTTCCCTGAAGGCCGAAGAAGCGTGGATGGAGAAACAGGCAATTTTAAAAAAGGGGCCTTTCATCTTGCTGTAAAATCAGGAGCAGATGTTATACCGGTTGCGATCATGGGCACTGATAAGGTTTGGGCAAAGAAGAAGTTCAGGTTGCACCCGGGAAAAATAAAAGTAGCGATCGGAACACCAATACCAACAGCAAACTACGATGAAACATCGATACCAGAATTGACAAATACAGTAAGAGAACACGTGATTGCACTTTTCAACGATCAGGTAACGACCCCTCAGACATTCTGAGATAATAACAGATCAAACGAATTACCACAAACTTGTCCGGTTATCATACCGAAATGGATTTATGTCAATTATTTTAACCTTGCTACTATAAGCATTATGGTACGGATTCAGCATAAAATTGAAACTTTCAGGAATCACAACTGATGGAACCTTTAAAGCGATGAATTTTCCCTTTTTGATAAAATCCATTCCTGCCGAAATACTTATATTCTGCTGAATAACAGAGGCTTTTATACCCGTTTTCGAAAATACCTGGATCGAATCATCCGGTATTTTGATTTTCACATAGGCAAGGTTTTCAGGAAAATTGATAGGATCAATTCTGACTGCAATTTCCCAGGCAGCAAGCGCCAGGCTTTCGGATGTATAGATAACGGGAGTATTATGTGCATTCCACCGCCCCGGATACAACCATACACTCTCCCCTGACATATCCCTGATATATTTCTGCTTTGTGATCCTGAAAACCAGCATAATCAGACAGCTATACCATGTGCTATCCTTCCCAACTCCTCAAGCACAACCTGGCAACCCAGGTAGCTTAATGCCATTTCCTTTGGCCTTTTGAATTTTAAAACCGGACTTGGCCTGTCCATCCAGCGATATAGTTTTGCCTCATCCTCAAACACCTCATATGCACGCTCATATACAAAAGCAATCATTACCAGCAATTCCACATGTAATGTTTTAAGTACTGATTCTTTCTTAATGAACCTCTGTAACGTTTTTACAGATGTATTTAATGCATCAGCCAATTCTGTCTGACTCCATTTAATCGAATCGAGAAATAATTCAATACGGATAGATGAGGCATGACTGGAAATATAATTGCAACGTGACATTAAATCTATATTACCATACACGACTTCGGCTTCGCTTACCAATTGTGTGCTAAGTGTACCTGATCCATTCAAGAGGGACCCTTTCCTTACTCCGAGCATATATTCAACAACAAATTTTTTCATTTTCGGAACTTTATCTAAAATCACAGACATTTTTCCGTTTTTCAATTATTTTGCCCGTTATTTTTCAATTATTTATTTTAAATCACCAATGGTATCGCCCAAAAATTAGTTTTTAGGCTACACAAATAACCATGGCATACCATTACACAGATTTTTTTATCATCCTTGTACCGGATACGTTTCCTGTCTGGCAGGAAACACATTTGCCATCCTTAAAAATGCATCAAATTGATTTCAGTATCATCCTGTATAGCTTATTCTATAAATTACATCGGCATAGTCGTCTGACACAAGTAGAGAGCCATCCGGCAAAACCAGAATATCCACAGGTCTCCCCCACTGGCTTTGGGTAGTATCATTCAGCCAGCCGTCAGAAAATACAGAATAACCGGTAGCTTGATTTCCTTCGAGCGTAACCAATGTAATACGATACCCTATCTTTTTTGAACGGTTCCATGAACCATGCTCGGCAATAAAAATCTGGTTACGATACAGTTCAGGAAATTGATTCCCGGTATAAAATTTCAGCCCGAGAGGAGCTACATGGGGCCCAAGCGCTATTGCAGGAGGAACAAATTCGCTGCAAGCCCGGTTTTTACCGAATTCAGGATCAGGTATAGTACCCCCATGGCAATATGGATAGCCAAAATGCATTCCTTGTTCAGGCGCATAATTAAGTTCACACGGTGGCTTGTTATCACCCAGCATGTCGCGGCCATTGTCCGTAAACCACATTTCACCTGTTTCGGGATGCCAGGTAAACCCCACTGACATTCTTACTCCTTTCACAAACACCTCCATATCCGATCCATCTTTATTTATCCGGGTGATAGATGCATACACCTCATTATCAGGCCGCTCGCATATATTGCAGGGAGCCCCTACCGGCACATAAAGTTTACCGTCAGGGCCAAAGGCAATATATTTCCATCCATGATGTCCATTCTTTGGATACTTCTCGTAAATCACAACCGGCTTCGGAGGATTTTCAAGATGGTCTTCAATTGATTCATACTTTAATATCCTGCTTATTTCGGCGACATATAAATCTCCTTCATGAAATGCAACCCCATTCGGTGACCGGAGTCCTTTATCAATTATGTATTTCTTATCAGCTACATGGTCGCCATCTACATCCTTCAATGCATATACTTTATTCCCTGACCGGTTGCCGACAAATATCACTCCTGACGGGCTCATGGTGAGCGACCTTGCGTTATGTACTGATGCAAAAACAGAGATATTAAACCCATCCGGAAGATTTATGTTTTTCAGCGGAAGATCAGGTACATCCCCTGCATCAAAATTATTGTCCCGGAGGGCTTGTTGATCCGGAATTTCCAGTTTTGTACAGCCTGCCAGATGTACAACCATCCAGAAGGTAAGAATTGCAAATGAGATCATTTTCATTATTATATGGTTTAAAAGTGAAATTAATGAATAATTGGCAAAGTATGATCGGATTTAAAATGTTCAGGTAATTTTGCAGCTATGCTTTCGGTAAACGACATATCGTATCACATTGGTGGCCGCACGTTGTATAAGTCGGCCTCTATGCATATATCAACCAGGGATAAGATTGCACTAATAGGATTGAACGGTACTGGAAAGACAACGCTGTTGCGGATTATCACAGGAGAATACAGCCCTGACAGCGGCTCGATAGAAAGAAGAAAATCATGTACAATAGGATTTCTGAATCAGGATATGCTATCCTACGAAACCTATGACAGCATACTTGCCGTAGTTATGAGTGCGTTTACAGAAGCACAGCAGATTCAAATAAAAATAGAAGACATACTGGAAAAACTGGAAACGAATTATTCTGTAAAGCTGATTGAAAAGCTCACCCAATACCAGGAAAAGTATGAAACACTTGAAGGATATTCACTTCAGGCAAAGGCCGAAGAAATACTTGAAGGAATTGGGTTCAGAACAGAAGACCTTCACAGGCCGTTGATAGAATTTTCTGGAGGGTGGCGCATGCGTGTCATGCTCGCTAAACTGCTGCTGGAAAAGCCTTCGCTGCTGTTGATGGATGAACCAACAAACCACCTCGACCTGCCTTCAATTGAATGGGTTGAGAACTACCTCAACATTTACGAAGGGGCATATATCATCGTTTCGCACGACAGGCGGTTTCTGAACAATACTACCCGTAAAACAATTGAAGTCTCGAATAAGAAATTAAATCTCTTTGAAGGCAACTATGACTTCTATCTCAAGGAGAAGAAACTTCGCAATGAAGTACAGCGCAATTCGTACCAGAACCAACAGGTCCGGATCAGGCAAACAGAAAGGTTCATTCAGCGATTCCGTGCAAAGTCAACCAAAGCCAGGCAGGTACAATCAAAACTCAAGTCACTTGAACGGATGGATGTAGTTGAAAAAGTTGTTGATTCAAGTCCTGTGGTGAATTTTCGTTTTGACTTCAAACAAAAGTCTGGCAGGCACCTCATTCAGCTTGAAAATATTTTGAAATCTTTTGACGATATCAAGGTATTTAAAAATTCGACCATCCGGATAGAGCGGGGCGACAAAATTGCATTGATCGGGGCAAACGGCAAAGGCAAGTCAACCCTGTTGCGGATAATTGATGGCACCGAAACGTTGCAGGGAGGAAAACGCACAGAAGGTTATAACGTAGTAAAAGGATTTTATGCTCAGCACCAACTGGAAGCGCTCCATGTGGAAAATGAAATTCTCGAAGAATTAAAACAAGCCGGATCAGGAAAACCCGAACAGGAGCTTCGGAATATTCTGGGCTGCTTTTTGTTTTCTGATGATGATGTATTCAAAAAAATCAAAGTGCTTTCAGGAGGTGAAAAATCGAGAGTGGCGCTTGCAAAAACACTGATAACTGAAGCTAACTTCTTGTTGTTGGATGAGCCCACTAACCACCTTGATTTTCAATCGGAAAATATCCTGATCCAGGCATTGCAACAGTACCAGGGTACGTTTGTAATCGTTTCGCACAATCGCTATTTCATCTCACACACAGTCAACAAGATATGGTACATCGAAAATTTACAGATCAAGGAATACCCCGGCACTCTCGATGAATATACGTATTGGATGGAACAGCGAAAAAGAAACATCGCTTACCCTTCGCCAAATTCTGAAAGTAAGCCTGATATTGGAAATAAATACCGGAAAAATAACAGCAGCCAAAAAGAAAATAAAGACAGAAAAATAAAAAAACTTCAGGAAGAATTAACAAAAGTTGAAACCCGTATTGAACAACTGGAATCAGACATCCGTGGCCTTGAAAAAAAGATGAGTTTGGTAGAAGTGTATTCGGATACGGATAAACTAATGGCCGCAAACCAGGCGTATGTATCTGCAAAAAATATCCTTAATACAGCTAATTCTGACTGGGAAACCATAGCAGACAAACTCGACGAACTGGCTTGCTGACAACCTGTCAAAATGCTACTCCCACGGTAAAGGCAATATTTCTGAATTTACGTTTTACCACCGAAATATTGCCTCCTCTACTCCACCATTCATCTATATAGGTGAGGTTTTCTGACTGATGTTTATACGCCAGGTTAAACAATAATGCGGAATTAATGCCCTTTATTTTTATTCCGCTACCGATTTCCCAGTACATACCTCCTTTTACATTATCAATATCCGTCCATTCTCTGTAGGAACTATTCACCCACATGGGGGCATAACCCAAATTAAGGTTTATAACCGGAACCACACGTCCGGATCCGATATCTCCCCTCCCGCTGAGGTAAATCGGCAAAGCCGAAGTTTCTCCATACATGTCAAGTCCTATTCCTAAACCTGTCCGGATCTTGGGCCGAATCCGGATGCCGTTTACCGTATGTATTGTCCACTCAGGAGCTACATCGGAGAATTTGTTTGATTTTAGAAAAATAAGGCCTGCTGACGTTTCGTTAAAGTGTCCGGTTTCTTTATTGTAAAACGAGCGGTACGAAAAAGAAACACTCTTGAATCTTTTGATCTTATCGTAGCTGATTACAATCTGTTGTGTATCGAGTACCAGCACTTTTATATATGCATCAAATTTATTTTCAACAATGATACCACGTATCTTACTCCCATCTTTAAGGTAGATTTTTGCGAGGTTATGCTGACCGAATGCTATGCCGGCAGACATAAAAAGTATAATTCCGAAAAAAACGATTAAGATCCTGGTTAGATTACTCATTCTCCGTCCGTGATTATGGGTATAAAACTTAATAATTCGATGTTCTCAATGTCAGAATAGTCATACTGGTAAAGCCCGTCCTCACCTACCGCAAGCAATACTTTTTGCCATGGTATTACATCAAATACATTGATATCAGTAAAAACTGCAATCAAATTTGAAGATATATTGTCCACATCGGCAATGTTGTACACCCGCAAACCGAATTCAGCTTCACATATAAATAAAACATCCCCATCGAGACCTAACCCATACGGATTTTGCATCGGGTAAGTCCTGTGCAGTCTGGGATTTTCAATACTTGAAATATCAATCACATCCAGTTGATTGGTAAATCCCTGGCATGCGGTGCCAGATCGCAGCGTCACAAACGCGTAGTCGTCGTTGGCAACCACCGGGTCGCAGGCAGTGACATGCAGAAATGACGAAACATGTGCGGGGCTTGCAGGGACGGATATATCGAAAATGAACATTCCAGCCTGGGCGCCTATAAATAACTTATCTTTAAAAGGAAAAATGGTTTCTACATTCCAGCTTACCTCCACTGTATTTTCATACTTCGGCGATGAAGTATCGGATATATCAAATACATTCAGATTATAGCTGTCAACCGCATACAGAAAATCTGATTGTACGGCAAACCGCGCCATGGAACCCCCGATGCCTGTAGGAGTAGATGGACCGGATACATTGGGAGAAGCAGAAAACGCGTCGTTAGCTACTGCTACGCCAAATTTCAGCAAAACAATCCCGCCGGTACTTCTGCATTCGTCCGTCACCTCTATTTTCTGCACTTCTTCCCAGCCCGTAATTATCACCCCATCGCCGGCTGCAAAACCAAATTGAATATTGTAATTTGGAAATACATTCTCAAGCCTTGTTACAAGCCTGATATTCCCAATATCCGATATGTCAATAGCAAGCAAATCCACATAACTATCGGCATAAAGAATATTATTCTTTACCGCAATATCGAAGTTGCCCGGTATGTAAATAAACTTTTCTATTACCGGATTCTTGTTGTCTGCATTGTTGATAATATGTACTCCTTCGCCTGGTTCATTGATCAATACATACTGGCCATATAAATAAATCTTACCCGGACTTTTAAGTACGGCCGGCTCCCCTATTTTAAACCCATCCCTTACTTCCTGCGAAGTGGCATATATGGGCTCGAAATATGTGTATGTATTGGTTGTTTCGCACGTATCGGTGCAGCCGGAAAATGCCAGCAAAGTAAAAAATGTGCCGATGACCAGATAAAACGTTATGCCCTTCCTATTCAATTTCATAGCTGTAATTATTTTGGATTTATATATATGACACACACCCGGTAGGAATGGTTGGAATGGTTTCTGTCCTCAATTAATCTTAACATAATTTAAACCTGTTTCTGAAGATTTATGGTAAATCGTATCATAATTACCTGATCATATACCTCAGACTAATGCCGATATTGAATGAATTTGGCACAATACTGAAATTAGTATCCGGTTTGGTGATGTCCGTAAGTCCAATGCTGTACTGAGGCACAACAGAGAGCTGATAATACGTTGCAAAATTAATATATACCTCCGTACCGATAAGCGCAGACCAGCTTAAAGGCCTGTACGGAGACTGATTGCCTGACAAGCTGAACTTCTGGTAAGATTCAGATTGAACCGTGCTATTCAACAGTATATTTGATGAGAACCCTCCCGTAGCCAGCCATCCGATTTTCTTATCGATAATCTGGTATCCGGCTTTTATGGGTATGGTTAAAAATTTAAAACTGTTTGTAACCTGGTAATTAGTTACATTTAATAAATCGCCGGATAGCTGTGTTTCGTGAAACACCGGATAAATCAAATCACCGGATTCGATCACAGCGTTGGTGCTGGCAGGAAGCTCGGAATACATATAGTTCAGACCTGTTTCCAATATCCATCTGCGCCCGATTTTACCACCAACACCTATACCTGCGCCATACGAAAACCCGGGTTTATCAGTGGTGGCTACGTTTACTTCGGATTCAAATTTATCCGCCATTGCAGGGGCCACATCAGCGGATGATGCGCCGAATCCGACAGGTGTAGCTGCTTTATAACTTCCGGTTACAAATCCTGCTTTTGCCCACAGGTTCGAAGCCACACCGTGATCTTCGCCGGCTTTTGTCCAGTACGGAATCATTTGTGGTTCGTACGTCGGTTTTTTAATACTCATGTCAAATAACCCCCGTTGCGTTATTTCCGGGAAATAAGCTGTAATCAGTTCAGGTTCGGATGCAACAGATTCTGTAATGATAACAGGGGATTCAGCATCAGGCTCAGTCAGGCCGGGTTTGGAGGCCGCATCGTCCTCTTTTTTCAGCATTGCTATATTACGAGTGTCATCTACTCCCGGTGGCAGATCTTTTTTCTCAACAATAGCTGGTTGTAGTTCTTTGTCAGGTGATTTTTTCATTTCATTGTTGAAGGTCTTGCCTTTTTCTTTTATTGTTTCCGTTATCAGGGTTTCGGGTTTCTGTTTGTTTAATGCATTGAAAACGGCAATACTGGCTGCAAAAAGCAGGGATGCCGCTGCAACCAGCTGGAAAAAAAATAGCCACTTTTTATACTTGCCGCTTTTTCCCGCCGCCAGATTTAGAGTTACATTTTCCCACACACGTGGCGAAGGCACAATTTCCGCATTTTCAAATGCTAACCGGAAGCTTTTTTCAAATTGATTGGCAGTGTTCATCTTATACGGCTCCATAATTTACATTTTCAAACTCTTTAAGTTTTTGCCTGAGTATCTTTTTTGCCCTGGAATACTGCGATTTACAGGTCCCGCTACTGATATCCAGCTTTTTTGCAATCTCCGAATGGCTATATCCCTCTATGGCATACAGGTTGAAAATTATCTGACAACCCACAGGAAGTGCCTGAATCATTTTTAATAATTCCTGAAAGTGAATTTCTGATAGATTTACCTCATTCTCACCAGATAATGTATTCTCCTCCACTTGCGACATCGGGAACATATAAAGTTTACTTCTGTTTTGATTCAACGCGGTATTTATCACAATGCGTTTTATCCAGCCTCCCAGTTTGTCATGATGTTTCAGGGATCCTATCTTTTGAAATACCTTGACAAATGCATCCTGCAGGATATCTTCTGCTTCAGGTACAGCTTTTGAATACCTTAGTGCAATCACCATCATTTTAGGCGCAAAAAGGTCATAAAGCTCTCTTTGAGCCTGATTATCTCCATTTTTGCATGCTTTTATCAGCTTATGATCTGCAGAACCAAAGGACACTATGGTATTTGTTATCGCAAGGTTTCCTTATTTACTGTATTTTAGACACACAATTAATGCAAAGGGTTGGAAACCTGTATATTTTATTCAAAATTAAAGTAAAATCCGCCAATTCCTGAATATGAAAGTACAAGTACAACCACTGATAATTATCATTTGCATGTTTTGCAGCTTATTCACGCCCGTTCATTCTCAGAACTTTGAAAATACAGACCGGATATACAACGAATACATAAAAACCGTCCGTCTTTTCCCGGTCATGAATGCGCCCAGACAGGAACTTATGCCTTCCGCCGCACCTCTCAACAGAGAATTCATGCTGATGCTTGAATTTGATGACCTTTTTGCCGAGTATGAACGATATTACATAAAGTTTATACATTGCAATGCCGATTGGTCACCCTCGGGATTATTCGCCCTTGATTACCTTGAAGAATATAATGAATTTTTAATCGAAAATTACGATTTCTCATTCAATACAAAAGTTCATTATATACATTATAATTT
This sequence comes from Bacteroidota bacterium, assembly GCA_022567155.1. GTDB lineage: Bacteria > Bacteroidota > Bacteroidia > Cytophagales > Cyclobacteriaceae > SZUA-230. Next base: position 28,548 of record JADFHN010000014.1, on the reverse strand, counting down.
TATACTTCCTCCATTTAAAATTCCTGGCAATTATTTGCTGGTAGTGTACAGGGAATCAGAAGAAAACGTTATGCTTTCAAAAAGGTTTGTCATATATGATAACCAGGTTATACTTAAAGGTGAATATGATGCGATCGGGATGGTAACTGTATCGAGGATGACTCAGGAAATACAATTCAGCCTCGATTACCTGCATACTGATTTCAATAACCCACGTAGAAACATCAAAGCTACCATAAAGCAAAATCAACGATGGAACAATGCCATTTATGGGTTGGAGCCTACATTTGTAAGGGAAAGCTCCAGGATAATAGATTTCAAACATTTTGCATTGGAAAACCGGTTTCATGGCGGCAATCAGTTCAGGTTTTTTGATTTGAGGTCGCTCGAATATTATGGTAGAAATGTGGATAAAGTGGACATTCATAAAGAAGTGCCCCAGGCTACGCTCGAAATTGACAAACCCAGAAAAGGTAAAGCCTATAGCGACTACCGGGACAATAATGGGAAATACCTGATATCCCATCCCATTGAATCGGACTATGCTTATGTTGAATTTTTTATTGAAACCGAGAGACTCTCAGGAAATGTATATGTAACCGGAGAATTTTCTAACTGGGAAACCACCAATGATTACAGGATGGAATACCAGCAAAACCGAGGAGGATATTATAAGCCCATCATGCTGAAACAGGGATTTTATGATTACCAATATTGGGTTGAGAGCACAGAATTACCCGTTAATTACCTTGAAGGGGATCATTTTGAAACAGAAAATGAATATGAAATCCTGGTGTATTATTATTCATTTGAATTAAATACGGACCTGCTAATCGGCTATTTCATGATTACGCGTAACCCCGGATACTAAGCCAGCACTTTTGATTTTCTGGTTGTTATTCGTTTTATTGGGTCAGCGTTAGCAATATCGATCATCCCAAATCCCTTATGAGTGAAAGAACCTAACCCATGAGTAAACAGAAACTCCTGTACTTTTATATCGGCATACAATGTAAAAGGAAATGTATAGCCCCTCACTTCAAAATTTGCATCATGTTCGAACACCGGATAAATACGTGCGAATTTTTTATTCTGATACATGAGCTTCCCTAAATATTCCCTGTCGGGTACGATCTGAAACCTGTAGAATGAGTTGATTTGTTTGGCCGTATATATCTCTTGCTTTTCAATCCGCTCCATAGTAATTTCATAAAGCAGGTCTGAGAACAGATCGTCTTCAGGGTTAATAAATGTTTTACTCATCGGATCATGGTAAACCGGTTTCCTAACAATAATGGGGGATATGCATACATATTTTACCTTATCACCAAATACAATCGGTTCTTCTTTTTCAATCATAGCTGGCGAAAGTACCAGATTGCCGATTTCAAGATCTCCCAGCCCAAAAAGATTATCGAGAAAGTAATCCATGAAATCGACATTGCTGCAACTGAAAACCAGGGTTATTTTATTTGAATAAAAATGCAGACCCTTACGGCTAATATGTATCTGACCTTTCAGTCCCGAAAAGTTGTAGTCAGAATAATTACTGAACCTGTCGTCGCCCCCTTTCAGGATTACTCCCTTAATAAGTTGAGCCAGCAGGTATTGATGATGAAAAGGAACATAACCTCCTTTGTTCAATAGATTAAATACAATTCTGATTCTCACGACCTTTTATAAAATTTTAGCAGCACTTTAAAAAATTTTTAACTGTTGTATAGAGCCAACTACTCGCTATCAAAAAAATGGTTTAATAAAGATAATGAAAATAAAAAGTTAAATTAAAAATTGGGGTTGGCCAGCGACAAGGAACATGTCACATTGATGTCATGTTTTTGCCATATTTAAACATTAAAGCGAAAATATACAATATCTCCATCTTTTATGACATACTCTTTTCCCTCAATTGACACCCTACCTGCCTCTTTACAGGCCGTTACGGTACCATAGTGGTTTAAATCACTCAATTTTATGACTTCGGCCTTAATAAATCCTTTTTCGAAATCTGTGTGTATTACTCCAGCGGCTTTTTGGGCCTTCCAACCCTTCTTAATCGTCCACGCACGAATCTCCTTAGGCACTGCCGTGAAAAAGGTAATCAAATCAAGTAGTGCATAGGATGCCCGGATCAACTTGTACAGTCCGGATTCATTCAGATTGTATTCCTTAAGAAACATGATTCGTTCTTCCGGGTCTTCCAGCTCTGCAATCTGGGCTTCGATCGATGCGGAAATCACGATTATTTTTGCCTTTTCGTTTTTTATTTGTTCCCGCAACAATTCCACATAATGATTGCCCTCCGGCAACGAATTTTCATCAATATTGGCTACATAGATCACTGGTTTAACGGTAAGCAGAAAAAGGTCTTTAATTACTTCTTCATCTTCAGCATCAGCTGGCATAGACCTGACGTTTTTTCCTTGTTCAAGCCATGCTTTATACTTATTAAGCTTTTCGAGGGTCTTTCGCGCCGGTGCGTCACCGCTTTTTGCAACCTTTTCGATACGTGAAATCCTATTATTCACTGACTCCAGGTCTTTCAACTGGAGTTCCATATCTATAACCTCTTTGTCGGCTAACGGATCGATTATTCCTTCCACATGAGCGATGTTTTCATCATCAAAACACCGGATAAGATGAATGATTGCATCTACCTCCCTTATATTGGCAAGAAACTTGTTTCCAAGACCTTCCCCTTTTGAAGCGCCTCTGACCAGCCCGGCTATATCAAGAAATTCAATGGAAGCAGGGATGACTTTTTCTGGTTGTACCAGATCGCGCAAAATATTCAGTCGTTCATCAGGTACATTTATGATACCCACATTGGGCTTTATCGTGCAAAAAGGGAAATTTGCTACTTCTGCTTTATTGTTTGAGATTGCATTAAAAAGTGTGGATTTACCAACGTTTGGCAAGCCCACTATTCCACATCGTAAACCCATTGATGAATAACTAATTCGATTTGAATATTTTGTATTGTTTGTATCCAGACAACAATTCAATACCAGACACTCTGATTATTGTGTATACTGGTATTGCAGCAATCATACCCGGAATACCTGCCAGTGTAGCGCCGGCAAATATTACAACAAAAATTTCCAGTGGATGGGCTTTTACACTTTTTGAAAATATCAAAGGTTGTAAAATAATGTTGTCGATCAACTGAACGACAGCAAAAACAACCAGTATCTTAAAAATCAGGAATAAATAATCATTTGGCGTTTCTAAAATGGCAGTGGAAGTACTGATAGACACAACAATGCCAAATAAGGCTCCAAGCAGCGGACCAAGGTAGGGTATGAGGTTGGCAACGGCAGCAAAAAGCGCAATGGTTATGGCAAATTTTATTCCCAGTAATGACAACCCCAAACTAGCCAGTGTGAATATAGATAACATTTGAAACAGCAGGCCTACCATGTAATTCGAAAGCAACATTTCGATTTTGGTGATCGCACTTATAGTTACTTCAAAATAAGAATTGGGGATAAGTGATATGAGCTTTCTTCGTATGAGACCATTTTCGTAGAGCATAAAAAAAGTTATAAATACGACGGCTATCAACCCGATTAAAAAACTGCCCGTGTAAGAAACAAGATTGTTGATGATCGAGAAATTTCGGTCTTGTACAAACCCTACAATGCTTTCTCTTATTTCATTCCACAGGAATCCTTCCGGTTTATTTACCAGATTATTCTCTATTAAAAAATGTTCTACCCGAAACAGCGGTTTCGTTATCCTGCTTATTATGTTGTCGTAATCAATGCCCGAAAGCACATCGATCTGGGCGGAAAAAACCGGAATAAAAAGCGTGATAAACAGTAATATAACGCCCGTCAAAACCCCGAAAGATAATAATACAGCTAAATATCTTGGTGTTCTTAAATGAAATACCTGTGTTTGGCTGATGTAATTCACCAAAGGCCTTAAAATCGCCGATAAAATTGTGGAAATTATAAAATAGACAAAAATATTGGTGAAAATCCAGGCAAAAAGCCCGAATACAAGTATAAAGATGATTGGAAACAGAAGGTCTTTGTTTCTCATTAATGTAAAAATAAAAAAAAGCTCCTGATTTATTCAAGGAGCTTCAATATTGAATTTAATTTTTTATCAATCCCATTTCAGTTCAGTATCAATATCTGACCCTGATGTTTCGGTTTCAATGCTTTCTTTACTTTTTTCAGTCTTCTTTTCACCAGTATGCTCCTCTTTTCTTTCAAATTGAGAAAAATCAATTTCAGGCATTAATTCTTCTTTTACATGGTTTACCGTTTTATTTAAGGCTGATACAAACTTATCGAAATCTTCTTTGTAAAGGAATATCTTATGTTTTTCATATACAAACCCATCTTCCTTGTAGAGGCGTTTACTTTCGGTTATCGTGAGGTAATAATCGTTAGAACGAGTGGCCTTAACATCAAAAAAATAAGTTCTTTTCCCAGCTCTTACTCTTTCAGAAAAAATCTCTTGTTTTTCATTATCCTTTTCCACAATCCAATCGTTTTTTCGTTTAAATTTAAGTAACCTGATTCAATAATTTGAGAATAAGAACGTAATATAGTGTAATATATGCCACTATTGCAAATCAAATTTTTGTATTTATTACTAATCAATCCTGTAACGCACTTGACGTGTACTTGATAAATCGACTGTAAACAGTTGTTTTTAGCTGATTATCATGAAGTTAAATATTCTAGAAATACATAATTACAAAAACCTTGAATTCCTCGCCAGGCAGCTTGTAGAAGGCTTCATTACAGGCCTTCATAAATCACCCTACCACGGTTTTTCGGTTGAATTTGCCGAACATCGCCTATATAATACCGGCGAAAGCACCCGCCATATCGACTGGAAAGTTTATGCAAGAACTGACAAACTCTTTACAAAACGATATGAAGAAGAAACCAATCTCAGATGCCAGATTGTTATCGACAATTCCACTTCCATGCACTATCCGGTGGACTCAAAAGGGAAGATTTCATTCAGCATTCTATCTGCGGCAGCGCTAATATTTCTGCTTCAGAGTCAACGCGATGCAGTGGGCATATGTACATTTTCCAACCAGATCGAAATAAACACACAAATTAAGAGTACAACCAGCCACCGTCACAAGCTTTTTCTGCTGCTGCAAAACCTACTGAAAGAAAATAAACACAACAAAAGAACTTCCGTAGCAGAAGTATTACACGTAATAGCAGAAAAAAATTACCGCCGCTCACTGATCATCATATTCAGTGATATGTTTGATGACAATGCGGAACTCGAAGGCATTTTTAATGCACTCCAACACCTGAAGCATAACAGACATGAAGTGCTTGTTTTTCATGTTACAGACAAACTTACCGAATATCATTTTGAGTTTGACGAGCGTCCCCACGAGTTTATCGACCTCGAAAGCGGAGAACGGTTGCGGATACAGCCGTCACAAGTAAAAGAAAGATTTGAAAAGCAGATGGCAGAATATCATCATAAATTAAAGATCAGGTGCGGACAATTGAAAATTGACTACATCGAATCAGATATAAATGCTGACTTTAACCAGATTCTCTATACATACCTGGTAAAAAGGTCCAAAATGAGATAGTACTATCCATAATACGAGGCCCGCAACTCTAAAAAAGAATTCTGTACTGGGGAACAATAAAAATCCCTAACTGATACCTCGCATCAATGTTTTCAGTTTGACTGTTATAAAACTCCTCAAATACATTCTGAAAATTAAATACTTTCTGAAAATCTATAAGCTACTCATGAGTTACTTTCTTTTTATGTAATCTGAATCCTATCTTGAAGTCTGTCCGGAATTAATTATCATTATTGTCCATAAAAATCAGTAACGAAACCAATAATCGGGTCAGAATCTACAACAACAACATGCACACTGGAAACAGGAAAATTTGGATCGATATCCCGCAATTCACCCCTAATTGTCCGTGTTTGAGCTTGCGCAATAGAGATTGTCGGCAAAATGAGTAAAAAAAGAAGAATGATATAGTAAACACCAGTTTTTAAATGTGAGTCCACGGTACAAATCTTCTGAACAGCAAATGTTGGGTACAATTATTCGTAACGGAAAATTTCCTGACTGATCTGTCCTATTTTGTTGATGAATCGTTGGAATTGCCTACCCGATTTATTCCGAATATCCTGTTTTACCGGATTTAGAACATCATTACTAAAAGCCCATCCCTCTTCTGCAAAAGGGATGGTTTTTTTATGATCTAACTTATAATTACTCCGTGCATCCAGTCTTTTTTGGAGAGCAAACGGTCTTCCGTTTCGATGTTTGCCTCATCGATAATGCAACAATCAACAGGACAAACAGCCGCGCATTGTGGCTCTTCATGAAATCCGTTGCATTCCGTGCATTTACTTGTTACGATATAATAAAATTCATCGGATACTGGTTCCTGGTTTTCATCTGCATCTGTAGTACTCCCATCCGGTGTTGTAATTGTACCCGCCAGGTTTGTGCCACCTGCCCAGGTCCATTCTACTCCGCCTTCATATATTGCATTGTTCGGGCACTCGGGTTCGCAAGCACCACAATTAATACATTCATCTGTAATTATTATGGCCATAACGATGTATGATATTTTGGTTGACTATTGATTAACTTAGAACAAAATTACAAACAATAACCGATCAATCAACCTTCATAACGTTTTTATGGAAAATTCTCAACTCGTAAATATACTCAATGACTGGAGAATACGGATTAATGACATTAATCATATAAAATTTTCAGAATTATGCCGTAAAACACAGGCAAAAAACGGATGGTTTACTGAAGAATCAATCAGGTTGGCATTCAGGGGTATCAACCGGTTTCTTGACCCCAAAAAGCTTAGCAAATGGATTAACGGCAATTCAGTTTTGCGCCAAAATCCAAAAGAAGTTGGCATCGTAATGGCCGGCAATATTCCGATAGTGGGATTTCACGATATGCTCTGTACCGTCGTAACCGGACATACCGCGCAGATAAAACTCAGCAGCCAGGACGATGTATTAATACCGTACATTGTTAATCTCCTGTTTGACATTTCTTCTGAATTTTCTGATCGCATCCGTTTTGTAAATAAACTTAAATCTCCACAGGCAATCATTGCAACCGGAAGCAATAATTCATCCCGCTATTTTGAATATTATTTCAGCAGCGTTCCGCACATTATCAGAAAAAACAGAACCTCAGTCGGGATACTCAGTGGTAATGAAAGCAAGGACGAACTGTATGGCCTGGGGCAGGATATTCTTCAATATTTTGGCTTGGGATGCAGGAATATTTCCAAATTACTGGTGCCGGAAAAGTATGATTTCAGATTGTTTTATGATACCATTGAACCTTTACAACCTGTCGTACTTCATCATAAGTATGCTAATAATTATGATTACAATAAATCCATACTACTTATAAATACGCTTAATTTTCTTGATAACGGCTTTCTTCTTATCCATGAAAGCAACCAATTGGTTTCACCCATATCGGTGGTATTTTATGAAACTTATAAATCAGGTAAAGCCCTCCTTTCATATCTGGATCAAAACAAAAAATCAATTCAATGTGTTGTATCAGGGGACGATCATGTGCCTGGAAGTATTCCATTCGGTTCTACCCAAACGCCCGAACTCTGGGATTATTCCGATAATGTAAATACGTTAGAATTTCTTTTGGGCTTACATCAAAATTAATACCCAGACTTGTCACCTGGTTCCTCTCCATACTTCCACCCAACCTTGCTTCGTTTCTCCTTTAATATTGATTGTATAGTAGTACACACCGTCTGCCAGCCCTTCGGCCATCCATTCGTTGTTGTAGTTGGCTGATTCAAACACTTTTTTGCCCCAACGGTTGACTATCAAAACAGAAGTAGGAAAATCTTCAGGCATATTCCGTATAAAAAAGAAATCATTATAACCGTCTTTATTAGGGGTAAATACATTTGGTATAAACAAGCTGTCATCCAATGGTACTTCCGGATCCAGACTCTCATTCAATACCGACACTTCACAACGGTTAGAATCCCTTAAATCAACCTGATAAATACCCGCAAATAATTTTTCAATATTGATCTCAAATTTTCCGGTTTCTGAAATAAAAGGTACTTCAGTCCAATCCAAAAAAAATGTTTGTCCGGGAAAACCGGATGTAGATTGAATCAGTTCTGCCCGTATTTCAAATCCGGGTATTCCCCCTCCAACATCTGAAATCAAAATACTTCCGGTAGGAAGGTCAGGGAACGATTTCAGTATCTCTACCGCATATGAAAGCGGGTCTGGTTCGGTAACTTCAACCGGGCTGCTCTTAAAAGGGCATGAATCGTTACCATCGTCACGCACCCATATCACAAAGGTACCGGAGGTAAGCTGAATCATATTATTTACAAGTGTCTGCCACGAAGTACCTTCATCAATTGAGTATTCGTAGGGATCCATTCCTCTCGTAACCGTCAGTACAATTCCGGCGTTTTCACCGCTGCAATTAATATCAGATGCATTATCGAATGTTACATCTACCGTACTTAGCTTTTGCATTAAGACAATCTCCCCCTGGTCATCACAACTCTGGCTGTCATTTATAACATACTGGTAGGTGCCTGCAAACAAGGAGTCAAAGAAATTCCCGCTTTGTAACAGGTTGAAAACCGTATCGGTGCCATTAAGCTGTAGTAACCGGAACTGTACAGGTAGTATTTCATTTCCGTCCAGGGTAAAGGTTATAGAGCCGTCACCGTCATTGCAGGTTGAAGGTTGTTGCACAATATTGGAAGTAAAACATGGGCCCAGGCAGTTAAAAATAACAGTAACCGATGTTTCAATCGCATCGCTGCGGCCGCATCCTGTATTCTGGGAAGCGTAAAAGAAAGTAGTGCCTTCTATATCCGTATCAAGCTGGCTGGAGTTAGGCGTAAATAAATTGCCGATTCCAATGGTATCGGTTTTGGCCATATCACTGTGCCACATAATATCCGTCCCGATAGCTTCGAAGGTCGGTCTCGGATCATTCCGGCACAAATCCGAAACGGGGACAACTATAGGTACGGGACTTGAATTCAAAACATTCACCACCACAATAGCTGCACCGCTAGGACCACAACCAGGATCCTGGGTTGTATAAAAAGATGTAGCGCCGGGTACAGAGGTATCCAACTCTGTTGATGCAGGTGTATATGTATTTCCGGACCCTACCTGATTTGTCAGCAACGAATCACTGTACCATGTAATACTGGTTCCAGTGGCTGTCAATGTGGGCGCCGGATCATTAATGCATATATCCACAGGAGTTACAACAACCGGAGGGGGAGATACATTTTCCACATCAATTGTTACAGTTGCCGAGGTATCGGTGCAAATTGTCAAACCTGTAAATGAATAGGAAAATTTATAGGTTCCAAATCCGGCCGCTGACGGGTCGAATATGCTTCCTGCAAGCGCTCCGGAGTTATCGTCGTCCGTCCAGGTACCACCTGTGTCCGGTGTACCACCCAATACCATAAACAAATCCAATGAAGTAGTAAGTACACAGGCTATCGTATTATTATCAATGCCAGGATCAGGCTGGTTTTCAACAGTTACAGTTACCGTGGACATATCATCCGGACACCCCGGTGAGGTAACCAGATAGGTGAAATTATAGGTTCCGGCGCCGGCCATCGCCGGATCGAATACCGATCCGGTTAAGGCGCCTGAAATATCATCATCGCTCCATGTTCCTCCTGCTGTTGGCGTTCCGCCCAACTGACTAAACAGGTCCAGGCTAGTTTGTGTATTGCAAGCGTCCACGGCAGCATCCAGCCCGGCGTCAGGCAGTGAATTTACATTAATAACTATTTCAGCAGCAGGTCCTTCGCCGCATCCCGGAATAGTCTGTGTTACAAAAAAGCTGGTAGATCCCGGTACCGATGTATCCAGTTCGGCTGAAGAAGGTGTATAAAATTCTCCGCTACCAGCTACGGTTGTTAACCCTGGATCAAGGTACCACGTTACGGTTTGGCCCGAAAAATTATCAATAGTTAATACAGGTTGTGCATCACCCTGGCATATATCCTGTGGCGTTGAAACAACCGGTGCCGGAGTAGTGTTAAACACATTTACATTTATCGAAGTGCTGACATCGCAGGCAAGGGTGGTGGTGTAGGTTATGCCTACTGATTCAATAGCTTCATTCGACCATGTTACAACGATGGCGTCAGTACCCTGGCCCGAATCAATAGTGCCTCCACCCGACACGGTCCATACATAATTTGACTGTCCTGCAGGGGCCTGATAGGCGCCGGTGCTGCTCGTAGCCAGACAAATTAGATTATCTCCGGTAATACTTGCTGACACCACTGTTAACAAAGCCGATGCAGAGTTCACTGATGGGCAATTTGTACCTCCAACAACAACACGGTATCGATTTGCATCCATGGTTGCAGAAACTGAATTTAATGTAAGGCTTGCCGATGTCTCGCCTGCTAAATCATTGAATATGACACCTCCATCAGTACTTTCCTGCCATTGATAGGTCCGATTGTCCCCTGTCGCCGTTACCGTGAAAGTCACATTATCCCCTTCACATATCGCTTGATTTACAGGATCTACGGTTACTACAGGCGCCGTATCAACAGTCAGGTTTACCGTGTTGGATGTTACCGATGGACAATTAGGACCACTGACTACCACTCGATAAACAAATCCATCCATACTCACTAACAGGCCAGTCAAATTTAACGTAGCACCCGTCTCACCTGCCATTGGAGTAAAACCACCCCCATTATCTTCCTCCCATTGATAAGTTATTCCTGTCCCTGTTGCTACAACACTGAAACTGGCATTACCTCCTTCACAACCGGACTGGTCTGTTGGTTGCGTACTAACTATAGGGGCAGCATCAACACTCACATTAAGGACTATTGGCGTGATAGCCGTGCAACTATTGCCATCTTCGTAATTTACGCTCACTGTCTGCGCACCCGCTGTGGTCCATGTTACCGTCACCGTGTTGTCTGCGGCACCACCGCCCGATGTTACTACCCCGCCCGCTGATACAGCCCATACATAATTGGTCTGACCTGCTTCAGTTGCATATACGTTGCCTGTCGTTCCTTCGCATACGCTGTTGGGGCCCCCAAGGGTCGGCACCGGAAGGCTGTTAACCGTAACATTATAAACCGTTGCCGCTACTGCCGTACAGCCGTTGCCGTCTTCGTAATTTACACTCACCGTCTGCGCACCTGCCGTGTTCCACGTTACCGTAACCGTGTTGTCTGTGGCGCTACCGCCCGATGTAACCGTGCCACCGGCCGATACCAGCCATACGTAGTTCGTCTGGCCCGGCTCCGTCGTATATACATTGCCCGTCGAACTCTCACATACATCATTGGGACCTGCCAATGTAGGAACAGGCAGATTATTGACCGTTACATTATACACCGTAGGCGATGTGGCCGTACAGCCGTTGGCATCTTCATAATTCACGCTCACCGTCTGGGCTCCGGTCACAGTCCAGGTTACAGTTACCGTATTATCTGTGGCGCCCCCACCCGAGGTGATCGTGCCTCCAGCCGATACGGTCCATAAATAATTGGTCTGGCCCCCTTCGGTACTGTATATGTTGCCTGTCAATCCAAGACAAGCCTGGCTTGGCCCGGAGATAGTAGGAACCGGCAGGTTTTGTACCGTAACATTGTAAATGGTCGGTATTACAGCTGTACATAAATTGCTGTCCGTATAATTTACACTTACTGTCTGTGCACCCGCTGTGTTCCACGTTACCGTTACTGTGTTGTCTGTGGCGCCACCGCCCGATGTTACTACCCCGCCCGCTGATACAGTCCACACATAATTGGCCTGACCTGCCTCGGTGGAATATAAATTGCCTGTTGAACCAATACATGGATTCACCGGACCGGTAATCGTAGGTGTAGGCAGGTTGTTAACAGTAACGTTATAAACCGTTGGTGAAGTGGCGCTACAATTGCTGGCATCGGTATAATTTACAGTTACTGTTTGTGCTCCTGCTGTGTTCCATGTTACCGTTGCGGTATTGTCTGTGGCGCCACCGCCTGCTGTTATTGTACCGCCAGCAGATACAGCCCAAATATAATTGGTCTGACCCGGATCTGTAGTATATACATTACCGGTAGAGCCTTCACACACATTATTTGGACCCGCCAATGCGGGATTTGCCTCAGGATTTACATTGTAATCAAAAGTTTCAGTGACTGAACAGGAGAATAAGTCGTACTGAACATTAATGGTTATCAGCCCTGATAAGCCACTTGGGTTGAAGAAATTACCGGTTACACCAGAACCTGAAAAGGTAAATGTTCCACCCCCGGGAACTGCGCCCACTCTTAAAGATATATCATCTGCTGCATCATTTTCGCATATGTCAACCGGCGCCCCAGGTACCGTTACCACAGGTTGACTGATTGTTAAGATGATGATTTCAGCATCAATGTCGAGATTCTGATCAAAGGCGTTGATGACATAGGCCCCTTCTCCTAAAGGTGCATGAGATACATCTGGAAGGAAAAATATCGTTTGGCCGGGTGTACCTGCAATTGATTCGTTATACAAAGGGTTTGTTATACCGTTGATATTAACCGTATATGGATCCACTCCTCCACTTACAGTTACGGTAACCTCTCCACCCGTCGGATCTGCACAGGTGGGTTGCTGGGTAATTACCGTACTAACGGTTATCTGCGTAAATCCCGTGGTAAAGACCCCTCCAATAAGGAGCAAGGTAAATAATATAGTCCCTGAATATAGCCTCATAAATTGAGCTGCGTGCATTATTCCACTCTGAATTTTATAATTTCAGAGCAATTGTGTCCATCAGTAACGATTGCAATATAACTACCATTCTTTGCTCCTATTAAACTCCGGGATGTTGTTTTTAACCGTCCTTCAGCATTTATCCACATAACGGACAATGGTTGCGGACCTCCGCCTGTAATCCTTAACTCCACATCCGTGTACGCTCCCCGGTTTGTTTGGTCTATATCTAAATTAATTGAAGGATAATTGTCCACCGTAAAAGAGGCCTTTGCTTTGCACCCCGCTTTATCAGTTACGATTACCGTATATTTCCCTGAAGAAAGTGCCATTTTTCGAATATCTGAAAAACCATCCTTCCATTGTATTTCATAGGGAGGTACGCCTTTTTTAAATAATAATTTGATTGAGCCGTTGTTTTGCCCTATACAGGAAGGTGAAATTTCTGCTGATAACGAAAAATCCTCACATTTCTGACCAATAGAAGTGCCGATAGAGGCAATAAAACAGAATAAGAATAAAAGTATCTTCAAAACTGAAATTTTATATGATTTACAGCGGGGAAAAATAATATAAAATCTCCTTTACGCTAATATATATTACTTTTTTTTGCAAAATGTAACTTGTATTTCCCTTTTTTTATATTAAAAATGGTATCTATTTAATTTTTGTAGTTTTGACATCGTTTTAAAAAGCATCATTTAGCACTAAATTTTGGCAATAATTATGGTATTTGACATTGAAATGATAAAAGCGGTTTACAACCGCCTCCCTGACAGGATAGAAGCCGCGAGAAATGCAGTAGGCAAGCCGCTTACATTAACCGAAAAAAATCTATATACGCACTTATTTGATGGCAAAGCGACACATGCCTTTGAAAGAGGCAACTCCTATGTTGATTTTGCCCCGGACCGGGTAGCCATGCAGGATGCTACAGCCCAAATGGCATTGCTGCAATTTATGATGGCCGGAAAGAATAAGGCTGCCGTACCGTCAACCGTCCATTGTGATCACCTGATCCAAGCCAAAAACGGCGCTATTGAAGACCTGAAAGCAGCTAAAACGGCAAATGCAGAAGTGTTTAACTTTCTCGAAGCGGTTTCATCCAAATACGGAATTGGTTTCTGGAAACCAGGTGCAGGTATTATTCACCAGGTTATTCTGGAAAATTATGCTTTTCCGGGAGGACTGATGATCGGAACCGATTCGCACACGGTAAATGCCGGTGGCCTTGGAATGATTGCCGTAGGCGTTGGCGGAGCCGATGCAGTAGATGTGATGGCAGGAATGCCCTGGGAATTGAAATATCCCAAACTGATTGGCGTAAAGTTGACAGGAAAACTAATCGGCTGGACAAGCGCCAAAGATGTGATATTAAAAGTAGCGGGCATTCTCACCGTAAAAGGCGGCACAGACTGTATCGTTGAATATTTTGGCGAAGGTGCAGAAAGCCTCTCCTGCACGGGTAAAGGAACCATTTGTAATATGGGTGCTGAAATTGGTGCCACTACATCCACTTTCGGGTATGATGCTTCCATGGCTGCATACCTGCGTGGTACCGAACGTGAAGAAGTTGCCGGTCTTGCCGACCAGGTAAAAGAACACCTTACAGGTGATCCGGAAGTTTATGCAAACCCCGAACAATATTTCGATGAACTCATTGAAATAAATCTTTCTGAGCTTGAACCGCATATTAACGGCCCGTTTACACCTGACAGGGCTACTCCGATATCGGAATTCGCCAATGAAGTCAGGAAAAACGGATGGCCTGATAAACTGGAAGTGGGGCTAATCGGATCATGTACCAACTCATCATATGAAGATATTACACGTGCCGCTTCGATTGCACAGCAGGCTATTGATAAAAATCTTAAAGTAAAAGCTGAATATACGATTACCCCGGGATCAGAAATGGTACGATTTACTGTTGAAAGGGATGGATACCTGGATATATTTAAAAAAATGGGAGGCGTAGTGCTTGCAAATGCTTGTGGCCCTTGTATCGGTCAATGGGCAAGACATACCAACGACCCAAACAGAAAAAATTCCATAATTACTTCTTTCAACCGTAATTTTGCCAAAAGAAATGACGGCAATCCCAACACCCACTCGTTTGTGGCCTCTCCGGAAATTGTAACCGCAATGGCGATAGCGGGTGATCTGACATTCAATCCATTGACAGATAGCCTGGTAAGCGAATCCGGAGAAAATGTGAAACTTGAAGAGCCTTCCGGCATTGACTTTCCTGTAAAAGGATTTGCTGTTGAAGACAACGGTTATCTTGCCCCGGCTGAAGATGGTGATTCCATAGAGATCAGCGTGGATCCAGATTCGAAGCGTCTCCAGTTGTTAACACCTTTCGAGGCCTGGAACAGTAAAAATATAACAGGTATGAAGCTGCTTATAAAAGCCAAAGGCAAATGTACAACCGATCATATATCAATGGCCGGACCGTGGTTGCGCTATCGCGGGCATCTGGATAATATTTCCGAAAACCTGCTTACAGGAGCCGTCAATTATTTTAATGAAGCAACGGATTCAGTAAAAAATGCACTGACAGGTGAATATGGCTCTGTACCTGCTACAGCCAGGGCATTAAAGGCAGCAGGAACACCCACCGTAGTGGTAGGCGATCATAATTACGGCGAAGGATCTTCGCGTGAACATGCAGCCATGGAACCACGACACCTTGGTGTACGGATTGTGCTGGTAAAATCATTCGCCAGGATTCACGAAACTAACCTGAAAAAACAGGGAATGCTGGCACTTACTTTTGCCAACGAAGACGACTACGACAAAATTCGGGAGGATGATACAATTAATACACTGGACCTTGAAGGATTCGCACCCGGAAAACCTGTTACTCTCCTTTTGAAGCACGCTGACGGATTCTCCGATCAGATTGTTACGAATCACACGTACAATGATAATCAGATCGAATGGTTCAGAGCCGGTTCCGCACTGAACCAACTACGGAGAAACCAGTAAAATAAGAGGTATTCCGGATAAGATGGGAATTATACAAAATCAACAACAGAAGCAGTAACTTTCCCGTTTCCCGGGTTAAAATGCATTACCTTACCAACAAAAATGCTCTATTTTACCTGAAAAAATGAATGACAGTCATTTTTGGTGAATCGGCTTCTTCGAATGGAAAAAACATATCAAAATTTTAGCTTTAAATGTCCTGTCTTATGCGATTATTTATTAACTTTTTAACAATAAACGAAACTCTTTAAAACCAGATGTTACAAAACGCTTTATCAAAATATCTGTCCGCCAAATTTGATGAAAATCAGATGCGTAAAGAAAAGGACGGACAAGGGTTGGTTGTAACCATTTCACGACAAACCGGATGTGATGGATTACCTATCATTGAAAAACTGGTGAAGAAATTAAACCAAAAAAAGCACCCGTTTGGCAAGCCTGTTAAATGGAAATATCTGAGTAAGGAAATCCTTGTAAAATCCGCCAATAAACTACGGATACATCCGGACAAAATTGAAAGACTACTTAATGAGCAGGAAAAGAACATTTTTGAAGAAATATTACTTTCTCTCTCAGATAAAAACTATCCAAGTGATATAAAAATTAAAAAAACAATCAAAGAGGTAATTGAAACTGCCGCAAAAGAGGGAAATGTGGTTATCCTCGGACGCGGAGGCGTGGCCCTTACCAGGCATCTGAAAAAAAGCCTGCATATCTGGTTCAGCGCTCCGCTTGAATGGCGGATAAAAAAGGAGGCTATAGAATTTAACACCACGGAGCAAAGTGCTGAAAAACATATCAAAATCTCCGACAAGCAGCGGTCTGATCTTAGAAATTATTATTTTGGAAAGGTGAAAGATGACACTGTTTTTGATGTAGTTTATAATGTAAGTACGATGAAATCATCTGAAATTGTAAATTCCATATATCAGCTCATCGTATCCAGGCAAGGCTAAACTGTCCGTTTCAGGTGTTTTTTGGGTGTAATCCCGAATTTTTTCTTGTATGCGGCTATAAAATGACTCGGATTGGCATATCCAATCCGGTGTGCTATCTCCTTAATATTCATTCCCTTTTTTTCAAGCAACTGACGTGCTCTCTGCATCCGGTATTCTGATAGATACGCATACACCGAGGTGCCAAACATACTCTTAAATCCGATTTTCAATTTATATTCATTGGTACCTACCGCCCTGGCAAGGTCGCGAATTGAGGGTGGTTGCTGAAGATCTCCAACTACGATATCTCTCGCAGCTTTAATTTTTTCCATCTCAAGATGATCGCTTACAAAAGGACACTGAATTTCAAGTTCACTTTTTACTTCTTCCTTTTTTAAGAAATAACTGATAATCTCCATCACTTTACCCTGCAGGTACAACTTCTGTTGTACATTTGAAAAAGGATGGTTGAACATCTGATAAAATATCACTGATACTTCCGGGTGAATCGGCTTATTTGTAAAATATTTTTTCATTTTAAATGATCCCATAAAAGTGTTCAGTGCATCTCTGTCAACACCAAAATCGCTTCCAAAAAGTGAATGGAGTTTTCCGATTGATATTGCCAGCATGTTCAATTTACAGTCGGATTCTGGCCGGATAATAATTTGTGATTTTGCAAAAGGATAGGAAAACATCATCATACCCCCACTGTTCATCACCTCTCCTGCTGCCGGATCCTGCAATTCGAAATTTATTGTACAATCATCAGATAGAAAAAATAGTATGTAGTTTTTATCTACTTCAACAAGAATTTCATGATCGGCATTTATCGAAAGAGAAAATGTCTGAGAAGCGTCGTCTATCAGCACTTGCTCAACATCAGCAGTACCTTCAGGAAAAGCAACCGGCACGATAGATTGTTCTATGATCACAAATTTGTGTTTAAAATCTGCAAAGTTACTGAATTACAATCTATACAACCAAACAATATAATGTAATGGTCCGGCTAAGTTATCCGTTTTCGAATACTTTTTATACATGTTTCGACATCTTTTTTCAGGATAATTATCAAAACTAAAGCCCGAAGCGCAGGAAGTAAGCAGGCTTACAGGAAGCATGCTTAGCTGGCAGTGGTTTAAATATTTCTTTCCGTTTATTAATATCTATGCATTGATATTTCTGCCTGGCGAGGTCGTTTTTTCCGCATTCAAATACTTGAAGATGGCATCTGAAAGAATTGCCAACACCCGGTTTTTAGGCAACGTTTATATTGCAATCGGAGCCCTTTTGTCAGGAATCAGGGGTTCCTATTCACGATTTGGTTACGAAGAGGTTTTATTTGTGACTGAACTCATGGGTATTCTATTTATTTATGCTGTATACTGGGTAACGCAAAGGGATAAAGTCGTTTCTGTACACAAGCCTCAAAAGCAGTAAGCTCTATCTAATGCTACTATTAGTCAGCATTAATAATCATGGTATATCAGCATTGATTTTGCAAAATCAATGATATAGGTATATTTGTGGATAAATATCTTAACCATGAAAAAACAAATGGTAACTACAAAACGGTCGCTTACACTTGAAACAGAGGAACGACTGAATCAGCAGATACTGCTTGAGGGTAAATCTTCCGCATACTACCTGTCAATGGCTTCGTGGTGTGATAAGGAAGGCTACTCCACTTCTTCTGATTTTTTGTACAGTCACTCTGAAGAAGAGCGTCAGCATATGCTCAAATTGTTTGGGTATGTAAATAATGCCGGCGGCCATGCACTACAACCTGAAATCACCGGGATACCGCATGATTTTAAAAGCCTTCATGAAATATTTGAACTCATTCTAGAACACGAGATCGAAGTCACAAAATCGATCAACAAGTTGGTGGACCACTGTTTTTCAATAAAAGATTTTACTACATTTCATTTTCTACAATGGTTTGTACTTGAACAGCGCGAAGAAGAAATGCTGGCACGCAGGGCACTTGAGCTCTTTGATATTATCGGAGAGGATGGTGTTGGTTTATGGACGATCGATCAGGAAATTGGAAAACTTGAAAATTTCGTTCAAAAACCCGGCCCCGAAGGTAATCTGGATTCACTTAACTAACCCTGTCAACTAAGAAATGTGACTTCATGGCGATACAGCCTGCATCATAAGTCCGCAAACAAAAGCGCCATAGGTACCGATCACGTAGCCCAATACTGCAAGCAGCACACCAACCGGAGCTAACGACGGATGAAATGCAGATGCCACAACGGGAGCTGAAGCAGCTCCCCCAATATTTGCCTGGCTTCCGACCGCAACAAAGAAAAACGGAGCTTTGATGAGCTTCGCCACTGTAATCAACAGAATAACATGAACAATCATCCATAAGGCGCCTACCACGAACAAACCCGGGTTATCAAAAACGGCCATGATATTCATACGTGTTCCGATGGTTGCCACCAACACATATATCAACACGGTCCCCAACCTGCTGGCACCAACACCCTCGAGCTTTTTGAACCGTGTGAATGACAGCCCCAGGCCAATTGCAGTAGCAATTACTACAAGCCAGAAAAACGATTTTGTTAAACTGAAACGGGCAAGGTAGGGTGCATTTTCCTGGATGAAAGGGGCAATGCTGTCGGCCATCAGGTGGGCAATGCCTGTTGCGCCAAATCCTACACCAAGTACAACCATTGTTTCGGACAATGTGGGGATTTTGGCAATGCTTTTTCGGTATTCTTCCACCCTGGATTTTAGGTGATCGATCGCCGAAGCATCCGCTTTCAGGAATTTATCGATGCTATCAGACCTGCTGGCACCATACAGCAGAAATGCCATCCAGATATTGGCTATGATCACATCTACGGCAATCATCGTCGAAAACAGGTCGCCGCTGGGTTCAAATACCTCAAGCATTGTTGCCTGGTTTGCACTACCACCAATCCAGCTTCCGGCAACCGTTGACATACCACGCCAGACTTCTTCCGGCCCCGACCCGCCTACAATCTCCGGAGCTACAATGGAAGTAAGCAGGATTGCAATTGGACCTCCGAGAATAATACCCACCGTGCCGGTGAAGAACATGATAATAGCTTTTTTGCCTAATTTTATTATCTCTTTTAGATCTACGCTGATAGTGAGAAGCACCAGACTTGCCGGCAGCAGATACCGGGATGCCACAAAATACAAATTTGACTTCTCGCCGGATATAACTCCCATCGAATTGAATACAGAAGGTATGAAATAGCACAATAAAATAGCCGGTATGAATCTATAGAATTTTTTCCAGAATGGGGTTTTTAATGACGAAGTATAAAAAACCAGCATAAGAATCATCATTAGCAGGCCGAAAACTGCTGCATCATTGGTGATCAAAGCTGTACTGGAGTTTTCCATAGTTAAAATAATAAAAATCAAAACACTTAACCCGGATTATTCATGAATTCATGAATAATGACGAAAATTAATTGATAAACATTTGTTTACCAATTAATTATGTCAAGGTTAACCCCGACAATTGCAAAATTTAAAAATTTCCTATTTGAGCATTGTATTTTTTATAAAGCATCTTTTCTATACTCCAATTTATTGATTATCAAAATTTTGCAATTCGTCGGCCCTTCGGGCGGAAAATTCATATGAATTTTCCGGATTAAGCAGGCAATTTACAAATCTTTATAAATGCTCAAAAATTCGCTCAACATCATGGCAGTTGCACCCCAAACCGTATGTTCTTTTATGGCATAATAAGGGGCTTGAATAGTGAAACCGGTACTTACTTTAAATGATTTTGTTTTAACAACCTTCGAATCCAGCAATAACGATAAGGGAACTTCAATAATTTCAGCAACTTCACGCTGCTCAATCCTGAATTTGGGCCTTTCTCTCATATAACCTACTACCGGCAATACTTTAAAATTGCTGGCGGCTATAAATAACTCCGACAAAACACCCAGAACCCGGACTTCTTTTTCAGGTATGCCCAGCTCTTCGGATGATTCACGAAGTGCCGTATAAATAAGATCTGGATCATTGTCTTCCTTTTTTCCTCCCGGAAAACTCACCTGACCACTATGTGTACCACTATACTCCGTTCTCAATATCAATGGCAGATGTAGTTCACCATTATAAGGATATAACAAAACCAGAACACCTCCGGGACGTGTTTCCGAAAAAAGTTTAAAACCAGATGGGCTGATGTGCTTCAGCACAGGAGCCATCTGCTGCTGAACCGCTACCCCTGGAAGCGCCTCTGTCAGCCTTGCTTTCAAGCGTTCGATTATCTGATCCAAAATCATTGTGTGGAAAAATAAAAAGAATTAAATACAATCAGTAGAATTTCCGGGAATAGTAGATAACAGTGACTGTTATGAATTTTTGTTTCCACTTCGTGTAATCTTTATGCTGTTAATTTGAATATCTATGTATTTAACAGCTTTACCGGATTGGCTAAATGTAAATGCTTTAAATACTGAATATAAAATTCAGATATGCATCATTGGAGCGTAAAAATTTCATATTCCTTTCCTCCGAAGTACATGGAACATCTTACAACATCACTTTTACAAATGACATAGCAGGTTATTTAAGCAATGCGGAATTAAAATACAAACTCACCTACGAAAGAGAAATCTATGATTTCGTATGGGCTAGCGTTGATACCGGCCTGAATACAAATCTGTATTTTACATTCTCCGATACACCTGACAGAAGGAGATCCCTAGTCATCGACAATAACCGGAAAGCGGCATTTTTTTTAGGATTTAGTATCTTTGCAGTCCCTCCCCGGAAATTTTCAAATAAACACCATTCAGTCAGAACAATACAGCTTAAAAGCTTCCAGTCCCTCTTTTTCTAAATTATTGGCTGATTTTTTGTAATTGGTACAAGCCTGATCCGGTTTTTTTTCCTGTCTGAAAGCTTCCCCAAGATAGAAATACACTTTCTCTACAAATTTATCCATATTTGCCGCCTGTGTGAGCATTCGGATCGCATCCGGACCGTCAGAGGTTTTCAGATAGTAAATTCCCTTATTCCGGTATGCCCATGCATTATCCGGATCACTTGCAATACTGGCATCAATATCTTCCCTCGCTTTATCGAGCGCATTCAACTCTAGATAAATGAATCCCCTGTTGTTAAGAAAATACGCATGACCGGGTTCCAGTGACAATGATCGGTTAATCTGTTCAAGTGCGCGACCATAATCACCCAATGCTGTATATACCATAGCCTTTGTATTATACGCATCCGGGACTTCAGCATTGATTGCAATGGCTTTGTCCAGATCTTCAAGGGCTTTCCGGTATGCTTTTCTATAATAATAAAGGGTTCCCCTGTTAATATAAATTTCTTCATTTTGCGGATCCAACTTGATCACTTTGTTAAATGTTTCCAGGGCTCGGTCATATTCATACAGATGGGCATAAACAATTCCAAGGCTGAATATCACCTCTGCCGAATCAGGGTATTGTTTCTGCATCTGATAAAGGTCTTCCTTTGCCCGATAAAACTGGTTAAAGTCAATAGCCAGCAACACCCGGTTCAGATATGCATCATAGTAGTCCGGTTCAGCCTCGATGGCTCTTGAATAATCATTCCATGCATTTTCATAGTTTCCTAGCCTGTGATTGGCAATTCCCCGGTTATTTAATGCCGAAGCATAGGCTTCTCTAATTTCTATAGCCCGGGTGTAAATTTCGATGGCAGTATGGAATTCATTTTCTGATAAAGCTTCATTTCCCTGTTCTATTAAATCCCGCAACCTTTCTTTTTTACCTGAACAGGCCATGAGCAACAGGAGCATCAAAATCAGTTTAATGTTTTTCATACCAGAAAATGCTGTTCAAAAATAACTCTAAAACAGGCAAAAAAAGCGGTCCGGTAAAAAATGAATGCAATGCACTGCACTGCACTTTATGGCGGGAACATGGAGCGGATGGGGTTGGGTAATTGAACAAGATGGTAAGATATTGGAGTTTAGTCAAACCGAAAACATAAGGTATCGATGAGATGAAACCATACTTTTAATAAAGGGCGTTGGAAAAGAACATGTAACCAATGCGGTAACGTTTGAAGCTTTGGGAGTCATCACTTACGGTGTATCAACTGGTCAGTGTACAATGCGTTCGTATATCTCATCCGTCCAGTTTATCGATGCCGAAGCGTATTTTGAAGGAGACAATTTCATCTGGACTTTCAGCACACTTGCCGGTACAATAAAATATACACACCATGTTACGGATGAAATACATTGGCAGGAAACCGGTGAATTTTCAAGCGACGAAACGCAATGGAACAAGTTCTTAGAAATGAATCTTGTAAAACAAACGAAATAAATGTCAATAACAAAATATACAAAATTAAAAATAATACAACTATGGATAATGAAAAAAAACTAACGGATAAAGAAAGTCTTGATATAATAATGAACATGATCAACCAGGCCCATGTCAATAATCAGGCAGAGTAGTTTTCATCTTCTGCTTTGGGGATGGATTATATTTGCTGCCAGTATCGGTCATTTTATATTACTGAAATTCACCCATATTGAGCACCCCGAATATGCCTGGGCTTTAACGCTGCCCGGCATGGTTATTTCTATGGTATATGGTTCAATCATAGGCAAAAAAGCCAAAACAATAACGTATGCAGACAGATTATATATGTTGGTCTGGCTGGCGTTTATTATTTCGCTGTTTATTCTTCTGGTTTTCACTGGTGAAAAAGGGATGCCTGTTATTCTGCTACTGACTGGATTTGCTACATTTATGTCAGGCGCAATTTTGAAATTTACACCTCTCATTGCAAGCGGGATTTTGTTTTGGTTATTTGCAATCCTGTCATTTATTATTGACAATGAATATATACAGCTGGTTAGTGGCATTTCGGTGCTGACCGGCTATCTGGTTCCAGGCTATATGCTAAATAGAAAGTAAAGGATGTCACATTTTAATGCACTTGATCCGCTTTTACACTCTCAACTCAGACTGGCCGTAATTTCCATACTGATTTCCGTGGATTTCGCAGAGTTTACCTATTTAAAAGAAAAAACTAAGGCCACTTCGGGCAATCTGAGTGTGCAGTTGGATAAACTTGAAAAGGCAGGTTATATTCGTATCCGGAAAAGCTTCAGGGGAAAGCGTCCGCTCACGACCTGTAGCATTACCCCAAAGGGCAAAAAGGCGTTCAGGGATTATGTACAGGTCTTGAAAAAGTATATTAATCCTGAATAATTTCATGATTATACAATTCAATTGAATTATATTATATCAAATTAAACTACTGTGATCACATCCATTTACCAGGTAGATGCCTTCACAGACACCGTCTTTAGCGGAAACCCGGCTACGGTTTGCCCGCTTTAAAGCTGGCTTGACGATGCAGTGTTTCAACGTATCGCCACCGAAAACAACTTGTCGGAAACTGCATTTTTTGTAAAGACACCCAATAAACCAGGCCATTATCATCTCCGTTGGTTTACACCTGTATTTGAAATTGATCTATACGGCCATGCTACCCTGGCTTCGGCCCATGTGTTGTTTATACATCTGAATATTCCTGAAAAATAAATTATTTTTCTACCCTGAGCGGTGACCTTAAAGTAGTAAAAAAAGGCAATCATCTAATCATGGACTTTCCTTCCAGGGCACCTGAGCACATTGATATGCCAGAGGCGCTCATTTCAGGATTGTGTGTGAAACCCCTTGCTGTGCATAAATCAAGGGATATCATGGCTGTTTTCGAAGACGAACAAACTATTCGTAATATCAATCCTGATTTGCAAATCCTGTCAGAATTGAATGTGGTTGGAATCATTATCACCGCACCCGGAAATGAAGCAGACTTTGTCTCCAGGTTTTTTGCACCAAGAGCAGGTGTAAATACCGATCCGGTTACCGGGTCAGTATATTTCACACTTGTTCCATACTGGGCCAAACAGCTGAATAAACTAACATTACAGGCCGTCCAGCTATCGTAGCGGGGTGGAAAATTAGTATGTATCGCTAAAGATAACCGGGTGACCATACAAGGTTCAGCCGTAACTTATTTGGTCGGCTCCATTCTTATTCCGGCATGACAATTTTAATGAAAAACGAATAGTTGATTCGAATTATCTATTTCCTGAACTGCCGGCATAATCTATGTTCTGGAATTTGATGAATAAATTTGTAATCGATATTGGCAGATGTAACTTGCCTGGCATATAAGGAATACGTTTTAATAAATATGATTTACCACGAATTAATTAGGAATGGATTTATAACCGAATGCTAAAATGCTAAAATAACTTTTTACCTTGAAGGATGACCGGTAAAGAAATATTCAAAAATGAACAATAAAAAATATTCAAGCATTCAATCATTTACGTATTTACATATTTACCTATTTGATCATTTCCACTAAAATAACAGTAGAACCAATAAAACTATAACCTCATGAAAAAAGCACTGATCATTTGTCAATTGATACTCATATCTGCATTGCTCACTTATAGCCAGAAGAATCTGACCAATGAAGAAATTTGGCATTCATCAAAATTTTTCGGCAAATCTGTTCGCGGAGTACGGTCAATGAATGACGGGCTGTTTTTTACCACACTTGAAAGAGACGGGGAATACACCTCGGTAATTAAATTCAGTTACAAAAGTTACGAAAAAGTAGAAACCGTTGTAAACTCAGAAGATCTGATTCCACAGGGAAATGATATAAATATCGGTATTTCTGATTACACTTTTTCCGCCGATGAGAGCAAACTGCTTATTTCAACAGATGTGGAAAAAATATACCGCAGGAGTTCAAGAGCAAACTACTATATCTACGACCTGCAAACCAAAACACTGAAATCGTTGAGCGATCAGGAAAAAGGAAAACAAAGACTCGCCGAATTTTCACCTGATGGCAGTAAAGTTGCCTTTGTCAGAGATAACAACCTGTTTGTAAGTACGCTGGAATCCGGCGAAGAAATCCAGGTTACAACAGATGGAATGAGCAATACCATTATAAATGGCGCTACGGATTGGGTATATGAGGAAGAGTTTGGTTTTGATAAAGGATTTTACTGGTCACCTGACAGTAAAAAAATCGCTTTTTACAGGTTTGATGAAGAAAGAGTCCGGGAATTTGAGATGCTGTACTTCCGGGATCTGTATCCGGAGCCTTACAGGTTTAAGTACCCCAAGGCAGGCGAGAAAAACGCGATTGTTTCTATATATGTCTATGATGTAGCCGGCCAGACAACCCGTAAAGTTGACATCGGGGATGAGGATGACCAGTATATACCCAGGATTAAATGGACCCCAAAGCCTGGTGATCTTGTGATCTTCCGGCTGAACAGGCTTCAGAATCATCTTGAATTGTTACTCGTAAACAACTCCGAAGTTTCAGGGATACTGAAGTCGGAAGTATTCTTTAGTGAGAAATCAGATACCTATATTGCAGATTCCAATTATGACAATCTTTTGTTTCCGGATGACGGCAACCATTTTATTTTCACAAGTGACCGCGATGGGTTTATGCACATTTACCGTTTTGATATGCAAGGTAAAATTGTTAATCAGATCACAAAAGGGACCTTCGATATTGAATCGGTAAAAGGAGTGGATGTAAAAAAAGGATTGGTGTATTATACCGCCAGGGAAGAGTCTCCTTTACGCCGGGACCTGTACGTCATAAAACTTAACGGGAGTAAGAAGAAAAAACTTTCTGATAAGGACGGATTCAATAACGCCCTGTTCAGTCAAGGAATGAAGTATTATATCAACTACCACTCGGGAGCAAATACGCCGACTACGGTGACACTCCACCAATCAAATGGCAAACAGATAAAAGTGCTTGAAGATAATTCAGTATTGAAAGATACACTATCTGAATACAGCCTGAGTCCCAAGACATTTTTTACGTTCAAAACCTCTGACAATATTGAATTAAACGGATGGATGATCAAACCACCTGATTTTGATGTATTAAAAAAATATCCTGTACTCATGTATGTATATGGCGGGCCGGGATCAAACACCGTTATTGACTCATGGAACGGGACACGCTACCTGTGGCATCAGATGATGGCGCAGAAAGGGTACATAATTGTATCGGTAGATAACCGAGGGACGGGCTACCGTGGACGGGATTTCAAGAACATCACCTACAAACAATTAGGCAAATATGAAGTCCGGGATCAGATTGAAGCCGCCAGATACCTTGGGTCGCTGGATTATGTTGATGCAGGCCGGATAGCCATTCATGGCTGGAGTTATGGCGGATACATGTCGTCTTTATGCATTACAAAAGGGGCGGATGTATTTGCAGCAGCAATTGCCATAGCCCCCGTTACCAATTGGAGGTTTTATGATACGATCTATACCGAAAGATATATGCAAACCACGCAACTAAATGCAGCGGGCTATGATGATAATTCACCGATCAACCATGTAAGTAAACTTAAAGGTGCTTACCTGCTGGTTCACGGATCGGGAGACGATAATGTACACTACCAGAATACCATGGAAATGGTCAGCGCATTGGTAAAAGAAAAAAAGCAATTCGATTTGTTTATTTATCCGAACAAGAGCCATAGTATTTATGGAGGAACCACCAGATTGCATTTATATGAAAAAATGACAGATTTTATTATGGAACATCTGGGTAATACTACGAATAAGCCTTACACGTCCAATGCTCTGAATGAATAATTCGGACACTTTGAGGATTTTACGATTTATACTGGAATGAATTAATTAAACTGAATTACCCATTTTTATAACAAAAAATTACATGTATCTACTGCGCATGGAAAATTTAATATTCAATTTATTTTTACCTTAATACAGCCGCAATATTCATCCGTAAGTATGAAAGAAACCACAAAAAAACATATCGGAGGACACCCGTATGTTACCTACCGGCGCAAAATTTTTTCAACAGATAAAATAGTAATAAGAAGCCGGAAATTTCTAAAAAAAATGGATAAACGCAGAACCGTCAGAGAGTTCTCCGCACAGCATGTTCCTAAAGAGATTATCGAAAATATTATTCGTACGGCATCCACGGCCCCGTCAGGCGCCCATAAGCAACCATGGACATTTTGTGTGGTTTCTGATCCGGTTATAAAAAAGAAAATCAGGGGAGCCGCTGAAAAGGAGGAGTATGACAGCTACCGCCACCGTATGAACATCGAATGGCTGGATGCACTGAAAAAGCTGGGTACTGACTGGCACAAACCATTTCTGGAAATTGCACCTCATCTGATCATAGTTTTCAAAAAAGCGTACGATTTTACAGAAGAAGGGGAAAAGAAGAACAATTATTATGTAAATGAATCGGTAGGGCTAGCATGTGGCTTTCTGCTTACTGCCATTCACCATGCGGGCCTTGTAGCCCTTACGCACACACCAAGTCCCATGAATTTTCTGTCAAAAATTCTGAACCGGCCCAAAAATGAAAGGCCTTTTTTACTGATACCCGTAGGTTATCCGGCAGATGAAGTATGGGTGCCGGATTTAACCCGTAAAAAACTTGAAGACATTGCCGTATTTTATGAGTAAACCGGTATCACAACTCCTGTTTACAGTACTGAAACACCCGTTTTAGGAATGCATGTATTTTACCACCAGGGACTCACGTTCCGGTTTAAAATTTTATTCACTCCGTGATATTCAGCTAAAAACCCCAATACTGCCGCAGGCAGCAGTTGAACGCCCCGTAGTGTGCCACAGGAGTAATTCGAAGGTAGAACCCTCCCTCAAGTTCTTAGTGCAACAAAAATTTGGAAAAACCACAAAAGATTTTCGGATAACCTTGGGGCGTTCTTGACTTTTCCCATAGGGATCCTCCATAGGAGTCTCCGAAGGAGTCCTAAGGACCT
>JADFHN010000145.1 GCA_022567155.1 Bacteroidota bacterium | reverse complement strand
GTTAGTCGTAGGGCGACCCTACGACCAGGACACGGAAGCCCGCCCGGACGCGCCAGATCTGGGTCGCTCTGCAAACAGTAAAATAACCTTATAATCAAGAAAATGAGTTGAAATAAGAAATTTATATGGATATTTATAGATACATATGGATATTTATAGATATATATGGATATATATGGATATAATTAGCAGAAAATTTCGGAGAGGGTACAGAACTCCATTTCAGGATTTTCCCGTTAGGATTTTCCTTACTTGTTTAACTTCTATTTTTTGTATTTAATTTTACGCAAAAAATGAACATATCATCCGGAACGTTGCATGCACTCATTTTACTCTTCCTGCTATCAGGCATATCACCATTTTTACAATCCTACCGAAACATTTTGGTAAATCAACACCTTGTTACAAGTGAATACATCACTGCGGTTAACCAACCTATTAATGCAAACATGTTTGCAAAAGAAAACAAGGTGCTGATCATTGGAATTGACGGATGCCGCCCTGATGCACTATTGAAAGCAAATACCATTTTCATTGATAAACTGATTGAAAACGGAGCCTACTCTTTTAAAGCCAGAACCGATGAAATAAGCAGCAGCGGAACATGCTGGACCGGCATGCTTACGGGCGTCTGGCACAATAAGCACAATGTCATTTCAAATGAGTATAAAAATCCCAACATGGATGAATACCCGCATTTCTTTCACAGGGTAAAACTGGCAAAGCCCGGACTTAGTACATACTCCATAGCGCATTGGGCCCCTGTGCATAAAATATTACAAGATGGCGATGCGGATGTTATAAAATCATTTCAAAGCGATGACAGCGTAACTGTTGCAGCAACCAAATATCTGTCGGAAGCAGATGTTGATATAATGTTTATTCATTTCGATGAAGTAGACCATGCAGGACATACGTACGGATACGGCCCTGAATATGAGGAATATCTGAAAGCTATCGAAAATGCTGACCAACGGGTTGGGCAACTCATTTCAGCCCTGGAAAGCAGGCAAAACTATGAAAACGAAAACTGGCTGATCATGATTTCCACAGATCACGGTGGCAGTGAAACAGGCCATGGGAAAAACATTCCGGAACACACCACCATCTTTTATATCGTGTCCGGGAAAGATGCCATAAAAGGGGAAATCAAAAAACAGGTATTTGTAATTGATGTTACCGTAACTGCATTAACGCATCTGCAGATTGACATCGAACCATCGTGGAACCTGGATGGTCAGGTATCCGGATTACCGGAGTCATAACTGACCAGCGTAATTCATGCGCGTGAAAATACAACTACAAATATGGTAGTCAGGTAATTGTTGAGACACCTCCAGTTTTCACCAAGATCTTCAGACAAAAACAGATTTCCGTTATTTGTACCAAAAGCCAGACTTTCGTCCTGAATATCCAGGCTATGCCTTAGAACAATGTCAAAACAGCCCTTTTGCGGTAGCCCTGTACGTTGTTCCTGCCAGGATTTGCCGCCGTCTTCAGTCCGGCATACCACCAGCGATTCATTTACAGGAATGCGCATCTGATCGCTCACTGCAGGTATCACCCACGCCATACTTTCATCCTTCTGGCTTATGGCCATTGCAAAACCGTAATACGGAAACCCTTCCGGCCCTGATATCTCTTTCCAGTTGGCACCTCCATCTTCAGACTTGTAAATACCACAGTGGTTTTGCTGCCAGAGCAGCTCCGGTTTTTCCCGAAACATCCGGATCATATGCGGGTCGTGACCGGCTACCGAACCGTGAAAAGGAATGAAATCGGCCTTCAGCCCAGTATTTCTTGTCTCCCATGAAGCGCCTCCGTCGTGTGTTTCGAACACACCTCCGCAACTTACCCCGATATATAGGTGATCTTCATCCCATGGATCAATTACGATCGAATGGATTCCTGCTTCGTCTCTTCCACCGCCGAACCATTGATCCGGGCGAGTAGGATGCGTCCACAACGGCCGGTTAAGGTGAAAACTCCTGCCCCCGTCCTCACTCAGGAAAAGACCTCCTGGTTCCGTACCAATCCACATCCTGTTTTCTCCTCCGGCAACAGACCAGATATAATTCAGACTGGCAGGCTTACCTTTGCGCATCTCTTCATCTTCCGGATACTTTGGCGTTGCTGCAGCAACCCATGTTGCTCCCCGGTCGTCTGAATAATGCAACTTTTGCCCCCAGTGCCTATGACTTATTGCCACCCACCATCGGCCGGTATGTGCATCGGCATATACCATAGATACTGGCAATCCCTTAAAATGGATGCTTTTGAGTGTCCACCTGCTCTTTCTCGCATAAACAATCAGACCTTTTGACGTTCCGGCAAGGAGTAATAAATCCGCACTATTCATTCATTAATTCTTTGAAAAAGCTAAATTTAGAAATATAGTTGATTTTTGCGCTATCAAATGATAACGATTGAAGAAATAAGGAAAGAATTTCCCCTATTAGAAGGGTTGAACCAGGATGGATGCAAACTGGTTTACCTTGATAGTGCGGCTACCACACAAAAGCCCCGGCAGGTGATAGAACAACTGACAAATTACTACACCACTACAAATGCCAATATTCACAGAGGTACATATGATCTTGCAGAAAAGGCTACGCGTGATTTTGAAAAAACAAGAACGCAAATTCAACAATTTATTCATGCAGAAAAGCCTGAAGAAATCATATTTGTAAGCGGTACCACCGAAGCGGTAAACCTGGTAGCTGACTCTTATGTGGAACCAATCCTGAATGCAGGAAATGAAATTGTGGTATCCGCCATGGAACACCACTCCAACCTGGTACCCTGGCAGCAATTATGTCTCCGTAAAAATGCAAAAATGCAGGTGCTTCCGATGAATGAGCAAGGCGAAATTCGTCTGGAAAAATTAGCTGATCTGCTTTCCGGTAAAACAAAACTGGTGGCGGTTTCTCACATTTCCAATGCGCTGGGAACGATTAATCCAGTAAAAGAGATCGTTTCGATTGCTCACGAATACGGGGTGCCTGTGCTGGTTGACGGAGCGCAGAATGCCGGTCATCACCGTACTGATGTGGTTGACCTTGATTGCGATTTCTATGCTTTTTCAGGTCACAAAATGTACGGTCCAACAGGAACAGGGATTTTGTACGGTAAGGAAAAATGGCTGGAGCAGATGAGGCCGTACCGGTATGGAGGCGAAATGGTGAAAGCAGTACGTTTTGAAAAGTCGTCGTTCAAGGAGTTACCACATAAATTTGAAGCCGGAACTCCCAATATTGCAGGTGTAGCAGGTCTGCAGGCTGCCGTAGCATACATAGAAAATCTGGGAATAGAATATATTTCAGAACATTCGTATGCTTTGCTAAACTACGCAACCGAAAAATTTCTTCAAATCCGGGGTATTACGATTATCGGACAGGCCGCCAGCAAATCAGGGATTATCTCGCTTACGGCAAAAGACATTCATCCGCATGATATGAGCACCTTTCTGAATGAATACGGGATTGCCGTCAGGGCCGGACATCATTGCAGCCTGCCTGTGATGGAGTTTTTTAAGATTCCGGGCACCACACGCATTTCATTTGGTATTTACAATACAACCAAAGAAATTGATTATTTAGTTCAGTGTATTGAAAAAGCGATAAAATATTTTGCGTGATGCAGCACCTTGACGAATTATACCATAGCATTATTCGTGAGCACAATAAAAACCCGTTGAATTATTTTAAAAATGAAGACGTTACCCATAAAATCGAAGCTTACAATCCATTATGCGGTGACCATTTTCATTTATATTTTGATATGCATGACAACAGGATTACCAACCTGAGTTTTCATGGTTACGGATGCGCTGTTTCCAAAGCTTCGGCATCGATATTTACTGAAAAAATGAATGGTCTCACGCTGGATGAAGCACTTTCGTTATACGAGCGTTTTTATGCCTGTGCGGTTGAAGGAAAGGAAACCGGAATAAAAGATTTTCTTCCGTTTCAGGTAGCTTCCAAATTTCCGGGCCGGGAAAAATGCGCCAGCCTTACCTGGGAAAGTTTTAAAGAATATGTTGATCGATTGAAATAGATATTGAATGGTGCCTGATTCAGGTTGCTGTACTCAAGCATCTAAGCTTAAAGTTCAGTCTCGTTGCCAGCTCGATAGATGTTTCTTATTCTTAAAAATTCTTACACAATCCTTCAAAGCGGGGATCGCTACATTGTTTTCAGGGTATATTATAGCAAGATAGGGATTTAGTCACGCGTTTTAAATGCGCACCATTTTTATATATATAAACGGATAATAGGAGCGTTTTACAATCCGCTAAAAGGGTTACAGGATTTTGTACATAGGCACACTTCGGTTGCAATGCTTGCTCAGCGTGACGGTACAGTGTGACTTTTACAAGTGCGATATTAGCATGTGAAGCATTGTGTAAATAAGTTGATTTTCAAATTTTTATGAAAATTTTCTTTCTATATAGCCAATAGCAGATATACCACATCAGGAGTAACACCACAAGGCTGGCCAGGATGTTTTCAATCAGTTCGCCTGACCATCCAAACAAAGTCAATGTAAATGGATGTATGACCCGTCCTATCAATTCGGCGCCGCCCACATGGGCAAACAGGTAGATAAACAGGGGATTCAAGCCTACAATAGCAAAAAATAAAGACCATTTCTTTTGTTTTTTTATGTCGATTAACCAGTAGGAAAAGGCCAGCGTAAGCAAAGTCCAGCCGCCTGTTACAACAACAAATGATGAAGTGGAAATACGCTTTATGATGGGTGTAACAAGGTCGAGTGAATAACCCAGCACCACACCGGCTACCCCGGCAATTACAAGAACTTTCAGTTTTTCCATTTCCGGTTTTTTGCTCATTAATAGCTGGCCGGCCAGCACAACCAAAATGGTGTGGGCAGGAGTTGG
>JADFHN010000074.1 GCA_022567155.1 Bacteroidota bacterium | reverse complement strand
CAACCGGAATCATCGGGCTGGCGATTTTTGCAGGTGTATATTCTATTTATGGTGGATTGAAAGCGGTAGCATGGACGGATGTAATCCAGGTTATCTTTCTGGTTGCAGGCGGACTGATGACCACGTTTCTGGCACTCGATGCACTTGGTGCGGGAGAAGGCATCATCTCCGGCTTTCAAACCCTGCTTAAGGAGGTTCCTGAAAAATTCACCATGATCATTCAGCGCGGAGAACTAATACTACCTGATGGACGCGACGCATACATGGACCTCCCGGGTATCAGTGTGCTGATCGGTGGTATGTGGATTGCCAACCTGTATTACTGGGGATTCAACCAATATATCATACAACGCGCACTTGCTGCCAAAAGCCTCAACGAAGCACAGAAAGGAATCGTTTTTGCAGGATTTTTAAAACTCATTATTCCGGTTATCGTGGTTATCCCCGGTATTGTGGCGTTCGCTCTTCATGCCGACATATCCAAATCCGATGAGGCATATCCATGGCTCCTGAACCAGTTTGTAGGCCCGGGTTTCAAAGGCCTGGCATTTGCAGCACTGATAGCTGCGGTTGTGTCGTCGCTTGCTTCGATGATAAATTCCACTGCCACCATTTTTACAATGGATATATATAAGTACTACATAAACAAGAATGCCACTGAGAGCCAGTTGGTAAAGACCGGCAGGATAGTAGCAGTAGCAGCGCTCCTCATTGCTGCATTAATTGCACCACAATTGGGCACACTGGACCAGGTATTTCAGTATATCCAGGAGTTTACAGGATTTGTGAGCCCGGGAATTGCAGCCATTTTTATTTTCGGATTTTTCTGGAAGAAAACCACCGCAAATGCCGCCATCGGAACAGCCATAATTTCACTTATCATGTCATTTGCTGTAAAAACACTTTGGCCGGGAATCCCTTTTCTTGACAGGATGGGACTCGTGTTTCTTATTTCATCCGGATTGTTGGTAGTCATTTCTCTGCTGGATAAAAATCCGGTTGGCAAGGGAATTGAATTATCAAAAGAATCATTCAAGACACAAACTACCTTCAATTTTATGTCCATTGTGCTTTTACTGATCATTGCGGTATTGTACGCACTTTTCTGGTAGCTGCCACCACCTGCCGGGTACCAAAATCCTGCCGTGCCTTTGGTATCAGGACAATGCCAGCATCCGTTCGATGGGTTTCAGCGCCTTAAGACGCACCTCATCGGGTACAGTAACCTCAGGAAGTTCGTTTTTCAGACAATTATAAAGTTTTTGAAGTGTATTTAGCTTCATATAGGCACATTCGCTGCAGGCACAAATGTTATCCTCTATTGCAGGCGCTGGAAACAGCTTTTTATCCGGAACATCTTTTTGCATTTGATGCAACAATCCTGCTTCGGTCGCAACAATAAATGAACGGGAAGTGCTTTGCTGTACATATTTCAACATGCCGGCAGTAGATCCGATATAGCAGGCCGTTTGCAGGATATGGCTTTCAGACTCCGGATGTGCGATGATCTCCGCTTCCGGATTATTCCTGGCCAGTTCAAGCAGTTTTTCGATTGAAAAAGCTTCATGTACCATGCACGAACCATCCCAAAGTACCATGGCCCTGCCGGTTTGATTCATCACATACGCACCGAGGTTTTTGTCGGGTGCAAAAATGACTGGCTTATCTTCCGGAATTGAATTAACGATTTTAATGGCATTGGACGAAGTACAAACAATATCGGTTAACGCTTTGATTTCAGCGGAGCAATTGATGTAGGTAACAACTACATGACCGGGGTACCGGTCAATGAAATGCCTGAATGCATCGGGCGGACATGAATCGGCAAGCGAGCATCCTGCATTCAGGTCAGGTACGACCACCTTCTTCCCGGGATTTAAAATTTTTGCAGTTTCTGCCATAAAATGCACACCTGCAAAAACAATTATATCTGCATCAACGGCTGCCGCTTTTTGCGAAAGTCCCAGGCTGTCACCAACATAATCAGCTATTTCCTGTATGTCTTCCGTCTGATAATAATGCGCAAGAAGGACGGCATTTTTCTCCTTCTTAAGATTTATTATTTCTCCTTTGAGAATAGTTTCTTCCTTCAGATCGATTTTCATGGCTGTACTATCCGAATACATAACTTTTCAGTTTTTCAAAATCAAGTAATTTGTTATTTAACCGTTTGATCAGAAATTTTTGTCGATACCGATTCCATTTCTCTAACCAATTGATCATACCACACTTTTCCGTATTTCCGGATCAGCGCATCTTTTACAAATTTGTACAAAGGTATTTTTAGTTTTTCACCCAACACGCATGCATCCGAACAAATTACCCACCGGTCATAATTCAGTGCATCGTAACTATCATATTTTGTAATGCGTACCGGATACAAATGGCAGGAAATCGGTTTCCGGAATGTAATTTTTTTATCATTATAGGCTTGCTCAATACCGCATTTTAATATTCCGTTATTATTATAAATGGCAAATGCACATTCTTTTCCGTTTACGGTAGGAGTGCTGTATTCCCGGTCTTCATCAAATACATACTTACCCTGGGTTTCAATGGCATTTTTCCCCGCTTCGGTAAGATATGGCTTTACGATTTCATAAATTTCGTCGAGTATCTGTAATTCATCTTCAGCCAGCGGTGCACCAAGCTCGCCATCTACACAACACGCTCCTTTGCACTTTGTCAGGTCGCAGATAAATTGGCTTTCCCGGATGTCTTCAGAAATAATAACTTTACCATTAACAATCATTCTGCAAAGATAGTCGTATTCTGAAAGTAGGAGAATTTATTCAAATAATTTAACCTGTGGCGACATCCTTTTCAGAACTTCGGAATGTATCTTACTAGTGCCGGTAGTATTGGAGTAATAGCCACAGAAAAAGAAAGGAATGTCGTAATTCGTATCTTCCATTTTATGAAAAGAGCCTTTGGCCATATATCCGAGTTCGCGCAGGTTCTGATGATAATATTTTACCAGGTTTCTGAAAAACATCTCATTATTGCTGACCGGCATTCCGCTTTCATAATTACTCCAGGGTTTTCCCAAAAATGCATTTAGAAGTTCTCTTTCTTCATCAATACAAAAATGGAAACTGTCTTTTGAATTCCATGGTAATGCAAGGACAACCAGGAAATTCACATCCAGTTCTGACAATATCCTTACGGTTTCAAAATCAATATTCATCGAAAATGGATCGATCAGACAAAGGGTGGCAACTTTGTTTTTCTTTGTGGAATCAGGTATGTAGTAGGCCAGTCGCTCAATGAGATGATTCGGGTCTCCATTAAAAACCAGAATGTTTTCCTGCCTGCAGTATTTGTTTACCCTCACCTTCAGTGCATCGCTGTAATCTTTATTTATTTCGCAAAAAATGTATTTTGAAAAATGTCTGGGTTCAGATAATGCAATGACAGGCGATCCGCTTATAATTTCACCATTTTCAAGCCGTTTCAATCCGCTGCCGGCATACAGGTCGAGATAAACAAGATAATCGAATTTGCGCTCCATAGTGCCAGTAAATACGTGGAGGTAGTGGCGGATAAGCTGATTCCTCCTAAACGTCCAGGAAGTAGTGGCTTCTATGGCGAATCCATCATCCTCTGAAGGGATGACCGGATTGAATTTTTCTAATATCATGTACGCATAGAGGGTTTAGCAAAATTAGCAATAAAACCTGCTTATTCTACCTTATTTACGCTTTTATTAAAATTAATTATTTCTAAATTTTATAACTTTTCTAAGTATCGTAAATAAATATTAATCCCTAAATATGAATAAGTTAGCCTGAAATAAATAAAGTTTTACTTTAATGAGCGTGAATTTATTTATTGACACTTTGATTACTTAATAAAAGCGCAAATTGTAAATTGCGTACTACATGAAACACGAAATGCATTATCTGGATGGCCTTAATGAACCACAGAAAGAAGGTGTAGTAAATACTGAAGGACCGGCAATGATCATAGCCGGAGCCGGATCCGGTAAAACGCGGGTGCTGACTTATCGTATTGCGCATCTTGTACATGCACATAAAGTTGACCCTTTTAACATACTTGCACTGACATTTACAAACAAAGCTGCCCTTGAAATGCGACACCGTATTGAGCAGGTAATAGGTACAGAAGCCAGAAATTTATGGATGGGCACGTTTCATTCTGTTTTTGCAAGAATATTGCGTGCTGAAGCCGGATATTTAGGCTATCCGGGTAATTTCACGATCTATGATACGGACGATTCGAAATCATTGATAAAAACCATCGTAAAAGAACAGGGGCTCGATGATAAAGTGTATAAAGCCAATGTGGTGCTGAACCGTATATCAGGTGCAAAAAACAGGATGATTTCATGGCAAGCTTACATCAGCAATCCGGACTTCATTGCCGAAGATGAGGCAAACATGAAATCCCAAATGGGAAAACTGTATAGAATTTATACTGAACGATGCAAACGGGCCGGAGCCATGGATTTTGACGACTTGCTCTTCAATACCAACATTCTGTTTAAAAATCATATTGATGTTTTAAATAAATACCAGCATAGGTTCAACTATGTTCTGGTAGATGAGTTTCAGGACACTAATTATTCCCAGTACATCATAACCCGGAAACTTGCTGCAGTGCATCAGAATATATGCGTAGTAGGTGACGACGCCCAAAGCATTTATGCGTTCAGAGGTGCGGATATACAAAACATACTGAATTTTGAGAAGGATTATTCCGTTATCAAAATCATTAAATTGGAGCAGAACTACAGATCAACACAAAACATCGTAAACGCCGCCAATTCGGTGATTGCACGCAACAGGGCCCAGATTCATAAGCAGGTATGGACCTCTAATCAGCCAGGTGAACTCATAAACCTGCTCAAAGCTGCCTCCGACCATGAAGAAGGAAGGCTGGTCGCGTCTTCCATCTTTGAAGAAAAGATGCAAAAGAAACTCCATAACAGTGATTTTGCAGTTCTTTACCGCACCAACAGTCAGTCCAGGGCCATTGAAGAGGCGCTCCGAAGGGTAAATGTCAAATATAAAATCGTAGGCGGGCTGTCATTTTACCAACGTAGGGAAATCAAGGACCTGCTGGCCTATCTGCGTTTTACCATCAATCACAACGATGAGGAGTCGTTTAAACGAATCGTAAACCTGCCAAAACGCGGTGTCGGACCAGGAACCATTAACAAAATACTTGTAGCAGCAGAAGAACACGCCATTTCTATCTGGGAAGTTCTTGAAAATATACACCGATTTATCCATGGCAAAGTGGCTGCTACCATCTCCGGTTTTGTTACCCTGATCAAACGGTTTGAACTTGAAGTAAACCGCAAAGATGCATTTGAAGCCGCTACAATTATTGCCAGAGAATCGGGCATACTCAAAGAACTTTATGAAGACAAAACCATAGAAGGACTTTCGAGATACGAAAATGTTCAGGAATTGCTCAATGCCGTAAAAGAGTTTGTTGATAACAGCGACAACAAAGATGTAAACCTTGGCGCTTTTCTGCAGGAGGTTTCACTACTCACCGGCGTTGACACCGATAAATCGGACGACAACAATGTGGTAACCCTCATGACCATACATATGGCCAAAGGACTGGAATTTAAAAACATCTATATCGTCGGTCTGGAAGAAGACCTTTTTCCTTCTCAAATGATGTTGAGCAGCCGTGCTGACCTGGAAGAAGAGCGTCGCCTTTATTATGTTGCCATTACACGGGCAAAAGAAAAATTAACGCTTTCATACGCATTAACCAGGTATAGGTTTGGCCGGTTGAAGAATTGTGAGCCAAGCCGTTTTCTGGAAGAAATTGACCCAAAATATATCCAGATTGACACAAAATTCAGCTTCACCGAACCCTCAATCCCTAACCGAACCAAATCGTTTATCAATAGTGTACGCAGGGATGTACAGAAGAAAAATGCGAATGCATTCAAAAATACAGGTGATTATACTGTCCCTCCCGGATTTGAGCCAAGCGACACGTCCGTGCTTGAAATCGGAATGAAGGTTGAACATCCGAAATTCGGTTTTGGTAAAGTGCTTGACATTGATGAGAACGACGCCGGCAGAAAAGCAAAAGTGAAATTCGATAACTTTGGCGAGAAGACTTTATTACTTAGCTTTGCAAAGCTTAGAATACATAATTAATACAATTTACCCTATTTACAACACACACATGGCATTGGAAAAAGACTATAATACTACCAGGAACCCTTTGGTATTAAAAGAATACGGACGAAACATTCAGAAGCTTATTGATTTCGTCAAAGCCATTGACGACAAAGAAAAGCGAACAAAATATGCGCTCACACTGATCCAACTTATGCGTCAGATTGCTCCGGGAGGCAATTTCACACCTGAATCGGAACAAAAATTCTGGGACGATCTCCACATAATTTCTGATATGAAACTTGATATTGACTCCCCGTATCCTGTACCGGAACTAAAGCTCCTCTACAAGAAGCCTGAACCCTTGATATTCAAGAGTCACAAGGTAAAACTCAAGCATTACGGGCGGAATATTGAACTGCTTATCCAAAAAACAGTGGAAACAAAAGATCCTGAAAAAAGAGAGAATGCCATTATCTACATAGGCAAGCTCATGAAGACCTTTCAGTCAACCTGGAATAAGGATAATACGGACGACGCTGTGATTATTAAAAATATTCAGAGCCTGTCAGATGGTCAGCTTGATATTGATCTCAAGATGGTAACGGAAAACAACCTGTTTGAAGTCTTGTACAAAGACAAAGGCAGGTCGTCTGCCCGCCGCAACCAGCGATCTCCACGGAGCCATGGTTCCGGACGAAGTCAGGGTGGCGGACGTGGCCAGGGTGGCCGTCAGAGTTCAGGCCGTAACCAACACCACAGAAGAAAGAACTAACATGGCTTCTTTCAAAATCGAAGGGGGCACTTCCCTTTCGGGCTCAATTACACCCCAGGGAGCTAAAAATGAGGCTTTGCAGGTAATTTGCACCTGCCTGCTCACTGCCGACCCTGTGGTAATCCACAACATCCCGAATATCAGGGATGTAAATAAGCTTATCGACTTGCTCATTTCCCTGGGAGTAAAAATAACCAAAAAAGGAGAAGGAACTTTTGAGTTCATTGCAAATGCGGTAAACCTGGATTACCTGGAGTCAGATAATTTCAAAGAAAAAACATCTTCGTTACGGGGCTCCATTATGATCATGGGTCCGCTTATAACCCGCTTTGGCAAAGGCAGCATTCCTCGGCCCGGAGGCGATAAAATTGGCCGTAGAAGGCTTGACACACACTTCCTGGGATTTAAAGAATTGGGGGCAAATTTTCACTTCGATGCTAAATCCAGCACTTACAAGATCGAAGCTTCAAGACTTAAAGGGGCATACATTCACCTTGACGAAGCATCGCTTACAGGTACAGCCAACATCGTAATGGCGGCAGTATTGGCTAATGGCACCACCACCATTTACAACGCCGCATGTGAGCCATACATACAACAACTTTGCCGGATGCTGGTAAATATGGGAGCGCATATTTCGGGTATCGAATCCAACCTGCTCACGATTGAAGGAGTGGAAACGCTGCATGGCACCGAACATACCCTGCTTCCGGATATGGTCGAAGTGGGAAGCTTCATCGGTATGGCGGCTATGACCAGATCGGAAATCACCATTAATAATGCCGGCGTCAGACATTTAGGGCTCATCCCCTTGATCTTTCAGCGAATGGGGATACACATGAAAATAGACGGTGATGATATTCATATTCAGGCACAGGAGCACTATGAAATTGAAACATTTATAGATGGCGCCATCATGACCATTGCCGACGCTCCCTGGCCCGGATTCACCCCTGATCTGCTCAGTGTGGCCCTCGTTACCGCTGTCAACGCCAAAGGCACCGTGCTGATACATCAGAAAATGTTCGAAAGCAGGCTTTTCTTTGTGGACAAGCTTATTGATATGGGTGCTCAGATCATACTTTGCGATCCACACCGGGCAACCGTTATCGGTCTTGATCACAAGCAACCGCTCAGGGGCATCAAAATGACCTCCCCGGACATCCGTGCCGGTATCTCATTGCTGATTGCTGCGCTATCTGCACAGGGAGAAAGTGTTATTTCCAATGCGGAGCAGATCGACAGGGGGTACGAGAATATTACGGAAAGACTAAATGCACTTGGAGCAAAAATTTACAGGGAAGACTAGTATTATAGTTTTTATTCTTAAAAAATACCCCTATATTGATCCTTGCTAAACACAAGGTATGGCCTTTTGAAACTTACAGTTAATCAAAAAAGGAAACTCAAACAGACGCGGACATTTCTAATTGCAGGAATACTGTTAGGTAATTTATTTGTCATTTTTTCTGATGGTTTTGAGAAAATACACCCATTTATAAATGCCACAATTGGTGGTTTTCTGATTGCTTTGGTAATTGCCATCCTGGAAATTTGGGTTTTCACAGGAGGAGTAAGAAAAATCAAATTTATTAAATTACTTACGCTGCGTACATTACTCTATCTGTTTCTGTTTACCCTCATATTATTTAATGTTATGGCAATTTCGAGGATGGTACGATATGACTATACCTACTTGCAGACATTAACATCTGCAGAATTTCAGAATTATATATTCAAAGAAGATTTTCCTATTGTAATCGTCTATACGCTTGCTTTTGCCTTTTCAATAAATTTTACAAGAATGCTGAGTAGAAAAATGGGCCAGGGAATGTTGCTTAGTCATATTACCGGTGCGTATTACAAACCTGTTATTCAGGAGCGGATCATAATGTTTCTGAATATTGAAAATTCAAAACAAATTTCAGAAAAGCTTAGCCCTATGGTTTTCCATAATTTCCTGAATGACTTTTTCTATGATATTACGGAGTCGATTGTAATGCACCAGGGCATTATCTACGAGTATGTTGAAGATCTTGTAGTTGTCACATGGGTCATGAGCAAGGGGCTTAAAGATGGAAATTGCATACGTATCTTCTTTCATATCCAGGATGAACTTACAGAACTGAAAGAAAAATATTTCAATAAATATGGTTTGTTTCCAAGAATCAGGGCAAGTCTGCATTGCGGAAAACTGGTAAGAGCAGAAATAGGTGAAATAAAAACACAGATAGTTTTTCATGGAGATGTTATGAACACAACTGCAAGAATTTTGGACAATTGTTATAAGATTAACGTTGAACTTCTGGCTTCAGCGTATCTTATTTTACGTATGGATATACCAAAAATATATGAAATTAACTCGGTTGGAACTATTGCACTAAAAGGAAAAGAAACAACAGTGGAGCTTTTTAAAATTACTGAAAAAGAGTTGGTCACAATTTAATGATGAGAAAATTTGCGCCACAGGAAAGAAAAAGAAAAACTGCTGCTGTTATCATAGCGTTTGGTATCACTGGCGGTTTTTTATATCCTGTTTTAGATAAGGAATTTGGGGATCCGTTTGCTTTTATTAGAGGCATTACAATTGGTCTTTTGGGAAGTGCCTTCATTGCAGCGTTTGAGCTTTACTTTTCGAACCCACTCAACAAGAAAATTGGATTTATTAAAAAACTGGTTTTCAAGTCCATCTCCTATACCCTTTTTTTTATTTTCCTGATAATTGTAGTTTTCGCTTTAACAGGAAGTATTGAATACGATACAAGCTTCCTTGGCTACATTCAAAGTGATAAATTCAAGCAAGTTCTGTTTGAAGAAGATGCCCACATCATAATCCTTTATTCGCTTGTACTAAGTAGTGCGATTATATTCACACTTCAATTATCTAGCAAGATGGGTCAGGGGGTTTTATGGAACTTCATAACAGGTAAATACCATAAACCAAAAGAAGAAGAAAGGATAT
Organism: Bacteroidota bacterium; assembly: GCA_022567155.1. Lineage (GTDB taxonomy): Bacteria > Bacteroidota > Bacteroidia > Cytophagales > Cyclobacteriaceae > SZUA-230. Next base: position 7,838 of record JADFHN010000074.1, on the reverse strand, counting down.
TTATGTTTATGGATTTAAATCATTCAACAGCGATTGCTGAAAAATTGGGAGATGTAGGTTACAGTAATCTTCTGAATGACATATTTTTTGATTTAACCAGAAGTATTTTAAACACGTATGGCGAAATATACAGGTATGTTGGCGACGAAGTGGTTATTACATGGAAAATGAAAAACGGGCTTGACAATGCAAACTGTATCCGGACATTTTTCCTGTCAAAAAATGCATTAAAAAGACAACGGGAAAAGTATATGACAAAATATGGCTTTTTCCCTACCTTCTCTGCCGGTTATCATTGCGGTAAAGTGATTGTCGGGGAGATTGGAGATATAAAAAGTCAAATTACGTTTCTCGGAGACGTATTGTACACGACAGCAAATATTGAAAAAAAATGCAGGGTATTAGGGAAGGATAATCTTATTTCCGAAGATCTGATTAAACGAATATCCCTGCCTGACATTTATAAAATGAAACCCACCGGAACGTTAGAGGATGAATCGAGTAAAAAAATAGATCTCTATACCGTATCAGAAATAGAGATCACAGCACTATAACATGTAATCCTGCTGGAATAAGAATTTTTACAAATAAATAACCTTCAGGCTAACCTCATCCGGCGATTGTCACACGTAGTTATTAAGCATCACCGGCATCACCAGCATCAGCAAATCTTCATCCTGTTCTTTTTCTTTTGGAAATATAAGACCCGCCCGGTTTGGCGCTGAAAGTTTCATGTCTATTTCGTCGCTTTCCAGGTGGCTGAGCATCTCGATCAGGAACCTCGCATTGAATCCGACTTCAATATCGTCGCCTTCGTGCTCGCACGAAAGCCTTTCGTTAGCTTCGTTGGAGAAATCAAGGTCCTCTGCAGATATATGAAGCTCGCTTCCTGTTATTTTCAACCGCACCTGGTGGGTAGTTTTATTTGCATAGATCGCAATCCGGCGTAGTGAACTGAGAAATTCGTTACGGTTGATGGTCATTATAATTTCGTTGTCCAGTGGAATCACATTTTCATAATCCGGAAAACGTTCATCAATCAATCTGCATATCAGACGCATATTTTCAAATCTGAAAAAGGCGTTTGAAATATTAAACTCAATCTTTACCATGGTGTTTTCCGGAGGCAGGGTCGATTTCAGCAAGTTCAATGCTTTGCGGGGTATAATAATTACATTATCGTTATCCGAAGTCACATCTACGCGCCGGTACCTGATCAGCCGGTGGCTGTCGGTAGCTACAAACGTAGTGCCTTCACTACTCAGATTTACATAAACGCCCGTCATAGCCGGACGTAACTCATCGCTGCTGGTGGCAAAAATGGTGTTGTGGATTGCTTTGGCAAGCACATCACTTGAAATGTTTACCGAAAAATCGTCAGACACGGCCGGTACTTTCGGGAAATCCGTTGCGTTTTCGCCTGCCAGTTTGTACCTGCCGTTGTCGGAGCTGATCTCAATACTATACGACTCCTCATCGATAGAAAAAGTCACCGGCTGCTCCGGGAGGTTGCGTAGTGTTTCGAGCAAGATCCGGGCCGGAACTGCTATATTTCCCGTTTCCTTTGATTCCACATTTATCTCCGTTATCATGGAGGTCTGAAGATCCGAAGCGGTAATAGTCAGTAAACCGTCGTTTATCTCGAATAGAAAATTTTCAAGAATAGGAACTACAGGGTTTGTAGTAATAACACCATTTATCAACGATAGTTCTTTTAATAAAGAAGACGAATTAACAATAAATTTCATATAGGTATGGACTTAAAGTCAGCATATATATTTCATTAAGAGGTGGTAAAAATAAAAAGAAAATCAATAAACGGAATAAAGTAAAATACAATGTTACTCCAATGGCGGTTTATTTTTTAATTCAACCTGAAATCAGCAGGATGCCGGTACAAAAAAAGCACATTCTGTTTATCTAAAAGTATCGCCTGGTCGTTGTTAAGTATGCCGAAAACATAATTATTGTCCGGTGCAAGCGGATAAAGCGCAAGCGAGTTATGGCGGTTGCCGATCTCTTCAAATTTAACCATAGCATACGGCATCTTATTCAGTTGGATATTATAGGCTATGCTTTCATCCTCTTCCAGAAATCGCTCGGCCTGCAAATTGGCCGCAAACTGAAGATAATCCATTACCTCAGCGGTATCCATCGCATCGATTTCCGGTACGCGGATAATATTATCTGCATATTCAAATACGAGATCCTGTAAACTTTCATCCGTGTAATCTATTGTGAATTTTTTTAGCCTTGTCCATTCCATAGTCCAGATAAACCTTTCGCGCCAGTCATTTTCACTGACCCTGTAAATTCCTGCAATAAACGAATGATACCCGGGAATCTGCATCAGGTAGGGTTGTTGCTCTTTTTCTGCCAGAAACCACGTGGTAAACCGGTCCGTATCACCCACCACTGCATAAGATTTGATAACTTCCGAATTATTCAATATGCGCACGTTTATTCCTACGGTTCTGAAAACCAGCAGCAATGAATCGGTAACAGACTCAGAAGCCGGTCTTTTCACCTCTACCTGCGACAGTACTGCAAAAAATACATCACGCATTCCCTTATCGAGCAAAAACCTTCCGTTAACCTCCCATGCGCCGTTGTTATACACGAGCCTGTTTACATAATCATTGCCTTCAAGTATGACTTCGGTGATCACCGTATGTTCATCAAGGGTAAATTTGTTTTTATCAAACGACACTCCACTTCGTTCTTTTCCGGAATAATAAACCATCAGGGTAATCACCACAAGGGTTACCAGATAGATCAGTAGCCGTATGTTTTTCTTTCGCTGGTTCAAAATGAGGCGTATCTCTTTTTCCTTACAAAATTTCGAATCACTCCGAAAACAACCAACACAATTACAGGCATAAGCAAATTCAGAATCTGCCATTTTCTCCTTTCGGCCTGAATTTTTACTTTATCAAGCGGCCTGAGAACGATTTCTTTGTTTCTGGACAGAATAACACCCTTATCGTCGAGCATGTATTCAATGGCGTTCATAATAAAATCTTCGTTGGCAAATGTATATCGGCCGTAATAATCAAAGCCCATGGGCAATGGCTGCCCACTCCGGGGGTCAAAGGTATTTCTCACGATATCTCCGTCGGCAATCACCATAATTTTTGTGGGTACACCGGATTCAAGAAAGTCATTTTTTACATCTGTTCCGTTATTCTCTAATGGCGGTATCGGCCGGTTTCTGAACAATGAAGTAAACGACCCTTCAAGAAGACAGGCTACCGGAATACCTGATTGATTGAATGATTTTGGGTCAAGCGGTTTTTTCAGTTCATCAAGGTCAATTCGTATCGGCGCACTCAGCCTGCGCGAATAAGCCGAAGTGAACAGCAACGGGGTTTTTTTGATTCCCGGGGCTTTTACCGTATCGATGGAGCTCACAAACAGCAATTTTACCGCATCAAGATTGCGAACCACCGGGTGATCGGCGTAGGTATTGATCAACGGATAAAATGGCCAGGGCAGCATCCGGATCTGGGGCTGGTCGCCCAGGTTCCCCACCACCACCGGCGCCTTGGCTGAAAGCATATCCATCACCAGGTCTTTGTTGATCCTGACTCCGTAACGAAAAAGCTGATCATCGAGATTAAGATCGTACGGGAAAGAGATGGTGGTACTGTCGATACTTGCCGCAAGGGCATCTAGCAAAAAGAGCACCCTGCCCCCTTTCATAATATATTGGTCCAACCGGTATTTTTCGCCAGGTTGAAACTTCGTTACAGGCTTTGCAATGATAAGCAGATCCGTTCCATCAAGATCTGCGTTGCTGTTCAATACTACATCCCTGACTATGTATTTTTCTTCCAGCGATTTTCTAAAACTGAAAATATCTTTGCCAGCCAGCTCTCCATGACCGGTAGATAACCCAATGATTTCCGGCTTATCTTTTGTGAGGGCACGTATCACACTTGCCAGCTCGTATTCAACTCCTTCGACAGACTGATTGAGCTGCTCTTCAGGCGGTGCACCTTTATTACCTTTAAGCAGCAGAACCCCCTGCTCCCGCACACCATAACTCACTACCGCCCCGGGCAGAATCCTTTTCTGTATCTGCTGCCCCTTTTCAGTCAGAAACACATCGGTTGGCTGCACACCCTTGCGGGCAATTTCCATCATAAACTCATTTCGCGATTTGGCGCTTCCGGCCAGATCCGGGTTGACAAAAGAATACTGCACGTGATTATCCGAAAATATTCTGAATTCCTCCAGGGTTTCTTCTATCGCCGTCCTCAGCCGCCTGAATCCGGACGGCAAATCGCCGTCAAGGTACACCTCCACATAAACTGTTTCTTCCAGGTTTTTCAGCATCACTTTGGTAGGTTCGGATATGCTGAACCGCTTTTCTTCAGTCAGATCAAGCCTGAAAAAATACCTTTCTGAAATAATATTAATTAAAAGAAGGGCAACCAGGCCAATGCTGAACTTTAGAATATCCTCAAGCCGTTTACTGTCCATTCCTACCATTTTCTGCTTCCCAAAATGAGTTTTGTAATCATCAGCACGATACCAGTGATGCTTATAAAATACACCACATCCCTGGAATCAATTAAACCCTTGCTAAGCGTATTGTAGTGGTACACCACACCCAACTGATCTACAAACAACGCATACGAAGCCCATTCATTTATACCTGAAAGTGCACTGAAGCCCTCAAATATGAAAAAACACATAAATACAGCTATGATAAATGCAACCACCTGACTGGTTGTGACCGAAGATGCCAGCAACCCGAAAGAAGTAAAAACGGCGCCAAGCATGATAAAGCCAATGTATGATCCGGTAACACCAGGGGTATCGATGTTTCCGGCAGGGTTGCCAAGTTGATAAATGCTGTAATAGTACAGAAGTGTAGGCAGGATGGCTAAAACCACAAGAAACAATCCGGCAAAATATTTGCCCAGCACAATACCCCAGTCTGAAACGGGCCGTGTCAAAAGGATTTCCAGCGTACCCAATTTGCGCTCTTCGGCAAACATTTTCATGGTGATAGCCGGTATCAAAAACATCATTACATACGGACCGAAATTAAAGAGGGTGGACATGTCCGCATAGCCATAATCCAGCACATTGGTATCCGGAAAAATCCACATCAACAGTCCGATTCCAGTTAAAAATACGCTGATCACAACATACGCTACAAGCGAGTTCAGATAACTGTTAAACTCTTTTACAAATATCCGGATCATTGTGATTTTTCAATATGTGTTAATTGCCTGAAAATATCTTCCAATGTATCTTCTACTTTATTTAATTCAAGTAAATCCAGCCCCTGCTTAGCAATCAGCCGGGTCAATGCCGGCCGAATGTCTTCATTTTCATAGGCAATAATCCATCTGCTTTCCTGCAATGCTTCTACCCCGCTGACGCCAGTAATGGCGTGTAGCAGTTTGTGTTCGATGCTGCCGGATAGCTGAATCCGTATTTTTGAGGCGCTCTCCGACTTGCTGCGCAAATCTTTCACCGTGCTGTCAGCTACAATCCTGCCTTCATTAATGATCACCACCCTGTCGCAAATGGACTCGACTTCCTGCATAATGTGTGTGGAAAGAATCACGGTTTTTGAGGCGCTGATTTCTTTTATCAGATTCCGGACTTCCACAATCTGGTTGGGATCCAGGCCGGTGGTAGGCTCATCAAGCACGAGCACATCCGGGTCATGAATAAGCGCCTGGGCAAGCCCGACACGCTGCCGGTAGCCTTTCGATAGGGCACCGATCAGTTTATTCTGCTCTTTCTCAATTCCGCAAATGCGGATCATCTCTTTGATCCGGGCTTTCAGCGTACTCCCCTTCATACCGCTTAACTTGCCGATGAACCAAAGGTATTCATGTATATATTGATCATGGTAAAGCGGGTTGTTTTCGGGTAAGTATCCGGTAATCTGCCTGACTTTATATGCCTGCTCCATCACATCGAAGCCGTTTACAACCACCCTGCCTCCGGAAGGAGACAGATAACAAGTGATCATTTTCATTACTGTGGATTTGCCTGCGCCGTTAGGGCCAAGAAATCCGAGAATTTCATTATTTCCTGCCTCAAAAGAAACATCATTTACGGCTTTTTGCTGCCCGAATACTTTTGTAAGATGATCGATTACAATACCCATTTTTACTAAAACTGCTCAAAACTATGAAGCAGTATATTGATAAGCTACATTTTTACAGATAAGAATAGGATTGGGGTTATTTTTAATGCTGAAGGCTAAAAGCTGAAAGCTAAAAGCTAAAGGCTAAAAGCTAAAAGCTAAAAGCTAAAAGCTAAAAGCCCTTCGCTGCCCCTCGGTCCCCTGAAGGGGAAGCCAGCCGCACCTTCCTACACTTTCCCTCGGTCCCCTGAAGCCTGCCTAAAGGTCGGCAAAGGCAGGTATACAGCGGTTCGTTAAGTTGTGGTGAAATCATCATGTAAATATCCAGTAGAGAGACATACCCCAAACCGGGCATAGTTTCCGCCAGAGGCGGACAAGTGTAACTACGCTTTTATATCAAATCAATGTCAATCATTGAACTCAGTTCAGTATAATTCCTGGCGCTCGAATATAGATATTTAGGTGTAGCTACAAACTACACTCAAAAAAAATACTATTATCCCGGAAAAGTTTTGGGGTTATTGATACTTTTAGTGGCACATATAACAAGTTGCCAACCATAGCAAGTGACATCTTACAATAAAAACAAAGTTTCCATATATTAGAACTTTCTCGTAAATTTGTTACATGATTTAAAAAGATTCATGAAGCAGAAATTTGAAGTATTAATACTTGAAGAAGTATGGGATCTGTTAGATACGCTTGATGATAAAGTAAAAGACAAGATAATCTATAACATAGATAAATCAAAGTATGTCAATGATCCAAAACTCTTTAAAAAATTGGATGATGACATTTGGGAATTTCGAACAAAATATCGTCGACTTCATTATAGATTACTTTCTTTTTGGGATAAAACTGATAATGTTGAAACCTTAGTTGTTGCGACGCATGGGATTATAAAGAAAACAGATAAGGTTCCTAAAAGCGAGATTGAAAAGGCAAAGGCAATTATGAGATTATATTTTAAAGAGAAAAATAAAAAAAGATGATTATGGAAAAGTCTGATAATTTGAGGATTTACACATTAGACCAAGTGAAAGATAAGCATCTTGGCAAGATCGGTAGCGAAAAGCGAGATAAGTATGAGTATGAACTTAAACTTGAAATCTTAGGCGAGATGATTAAACAAACACGTAAAGAGAGGAAATTAACTCAATCGGAACTTGGTAGATTGATTGGTGTACAAAAGTCACAGATTTCACGCATTGAACGAAATACAAAAAATGTAACACTAGAAACAATTTTAAGAGTTTTTAGAGCCTTGAAAGCAAAGGTTAATTTTAATGTCGAGTTGCTAGATGGAGATATTAAAATTGCATAAAAGCTACAGGTTGGCAACAACGCATAAACGCTATGGCGACTGTACAGTATCTTGACATTTAAGTGTTATTTCCTAACTTTATGCTGGTCTGCCGACAGTTCGTGGTTGGAAAGCCCCCCGCCTAATAGCGGGGGCAGGCGCCACGCTTGTTTGGCCGAAGCCGTTAGGTCACAAAAGACCCGAAACTACCATGATTTACACCCATATCAGAATCGCAAAAATCAATATCATGGCCAATTCATTTGATGAGTCGGTTCAGGAGGAAATTTAGAGCCTCCGGGATTGGAACAAAGTTGTCAAAAAAAGTATCATTATCCCGGAAAGTTTTGGGGTTATTGATACTTTTAGTGGCACATATAACAAGTTAGCAGCAATTTAAGAGAATGAAACTTGAACAAA
>JADFHN010000144.1 GCA_022567155.1 Bacteroidota bacterium | reverse complement strand
GTTGCAGGATGTGCGCAGGCCGTGGGTTAATTAATTTTCCAAAGGCTTTTTTGCTTCGCCTGCCTGCTCGTAGCCGATTCGGCAAAGGCAGGTTTTTTGGCCTCAAAAAATGAAGAGAAATGCCATAGGCATCCCTTTGGGAGAAAAAAACAGAATAATTCTCAAAGACTGTGGTTGCCACTGGCTGGTTTTTCAGGTGGCTATGAGTACGTTTCTTTTTGTAAAAAAACACCTAAAATATGCACTGGGACATCCAATATTTAAATTAATCGGCTTATACTGAACCTATAAGGTGTTTTTTAAAAGAGTGCGGAAAACAGGAATAGGATTGAATACTCTCTCTTCAATTACCGGGCCATTCCTGAATATGGCTCAATGGTCTTTAGGGTTTTGGTTGACCCTGATTTTCTTCATAAAATATGTTGTACGCTCCGCGATAGTGGTATTCCGTCTTTCAATAATTCATCCGGTACAGGAGTACCATATTGGGTTGGCATGGGAACTATTCCTGCCCAAACGTTCAGTTCATAGTCCGGATTCTCATCCGATGGGGGGCCGGTGCGGATTTTACACGAAGCCTGCTGTATTTCCAATGCAAGCACCGTTGTGGCTCTGAGCTCTTTCGCATTGGGCTTGCGCACTTCGTCCCAGCGTCCTTGAAGGATATTTTCCGATATCACACGCAGTGCGGCCTCTTTTTCATCATCAGGTATTGTGGTTGCAGATCCGAATACAACTGCAGACCGGTAGTTCATAGAATGATGAAAGGCCGACCGGGCTAGCACAAGCCCGTCTATATGCGTTACATTCAGGCATACCGGTATGCCTTTTTGCAGGTTTTTTAGCAGCCTGCTTGTGGTGGCGCCATGAATGTAAACTGTATTTCCATTTCGCCCGTACAATGTGGGGATTACAAACACCTGATTATCAACTGTAAAACCTAAATGACACAAAAACCCGTCATCGAGGATCTTGTATAGGGTTTCTTTGTCGTAATGCCCGCGCTCCGGAATTCGCTTTACCTTATTACGGTCTGTGATCTTGTATTTTTCCATTATTTGAAGGTCTGATGTTTTGGTTTTCTGATTTGCTGATGTAATTTCCGCCACCAAGCCTTATCAAATGTATGAAATTCAGTTTTACTATAATTGTTTTATTTCTCTGCAACGCTTTATACGGCCAAAAAATTGATGCGTTACTGATTGACAATACACACGGATTAAAAATTGCAGGAGCTTCGGATGAAAATGGCTCCAAATATCTCTTGTCCGGCACACGTCCGCTTTTGTCATTTGATATCAACGATGTCAATTACACCACTTCTGAAATGGTGGAAGATGGAATTTATTTCTACCTCAAAAACAAAGTCAGGCTCGAATTCATGAAGACGGAGCATCCGTATGCCTGGAGCGCCCGCATCACAATTAAAAATATTACGGATGATACCTTAAAACTATCCAATATTGTGCCGTTTGGTGAATCGGGCGGACAGGTATATATCTCCGGCAGGGGCGATGAATGGCTTTCCAAAACCAAATTGTTTTTACCCGGGAGAGCGCCTTTATCCGTGATCGTTCCCGATAACGCCTGGGAGCTTGGCTATGCCTCGTACGATCTTGAAAATATTCAAATTTGCGCACTTGCACGAAGGACCAAATGGCAGAATGCAGAAAGAAAAAGGTTCGAAACAATCCTTTATCCCAATGGAGAAGTTGAATATACACTCTACGCTGAATTATTTAAAGGGGAATGGCAGGATGGTTTGAAGCGGGTTTTTCAGGAGCGCTATTTGTATGATCTGGAATATTTTGATGCATCACTGTACGAAAGGCCGGACCTTCGGTGGATAAGACGCGCTTACATTATACACCTGATGATGGCGTGGGATCACCACTTTTATGAGGCCGGCGAGTATAAGGTAGTGGACTTCATCCGGAGGGGTAAAAAATGGTATGGTGGCGATGATGTGATTGGCATATGGCCGACCTGGCCTACTCTCGGACTTGACCAGCGAAACCAGTGGGATCTGTACCGGGATCTTCCGGGTGGATTGCCGGCATTGAAACACCTGTCAGAGCAGCTAAAAAATGAAGGGACAAAACTCTTTATTGCTTACAATCCCTGGGATAAAAGCACGAGGAAGGAAGATCACCTCAAGGGTATGGCGGAGCTTATACAAAAAACCGATGCCGATGGGGTAGTGCTTGATACACGCGGAAGTTCGAGCAAGGAACTGCAGGAAGCCGCCGATGAAGTGAAGAAGGGGGTGATTATGTATTCGGAAGGGATGGCCATACCTAAAGATATGCCGGGTATCATTGCAGGCAGAGTACATAATGCGCTTTATTATCCGCCTATACTCAATCTGAACAAATTTATTCGTCCTGACTTTGCAATTTTCAGGGTTGCTGAACTTACTCATGAACGCATCAGGAGAGAGTTTGCACTGGCATTTTTCAACGGTTACGGCACGGAAATAAACATGTTCCGTCCCGGGCAGCCGGAGTGGATTGAAAGCGATTACCGTTTTCTGGGCAGAACCACGAGAATTTTACGGGAAAACCACACGAATTTCATTTCAAAAGACTGGACGCCGGTAATTACAACTACCGTTGATAGTATTTATGTAAACAAATGGCCCGGAAAGAATAAGATTGTTTATACCATTTTCAGCCTTGTGCCTGAGGGATTTTACGGACCGCTGATGGAGGTGGAACCTGCACCGGACACACATTTTATTGATATTTGGAATCATGAAGAAGTATTGCAGGTAACGCTTGAGGGGAGGGTTTTTGCACAGATTTCAATTCCTGCATTCGCACGGAAATACCTGGGAAGTAATAATGAGGGTGCAGTAGGATGCATTGCCAGGCTGCCGGATCTGATCGACACGGAAATAGTCGGATCAAAAGTAAAAGTTCGCGCAAGTAACGGACAATTAATATTCTGGTATGGAGAGCCTGATTATGAAAAAACCCCGGTCATCATTACAGACGAAAGTGTTGACATAGGCAGGTATGAAGGAAAAATTGTTGTGCAGCTTTTTGAAAATGACCTGCTTCTTGACGAAGAGGTTTTGTTTGTAAAACCGGGAACTCCAAAACCGGTAAGCTCGGTGACACCAGGGCATTTTTATAAAAACCCTCCGAGGGGTATGGTGAAAATTCCTGCGGGTGATTTCAAACCGGTTTTTAAGGATGGCGGTTCTTTTATTTATTATCCGGAATACGACGGCCCGGAGATTATAAAAATTAAAAGTTATTTAATGGATATTTACCCGGTTACGAATGCCCGGTACGAAAAATTTCTGAAAAAATCGGGATATAAACCTAAAGATAGTTCGGGTTTTTTAAAACACTGGATAAACGGAAAGTCGCTTGAAGGACAGGAAAACTACCCGGTTGTTTATGTTTCGCGGGAGGATGCCCGTGCGTATGCGCACTGGGCCGGAAAACGGCTACCCACAGAGATAGAGTGGCAATATGCGGCGCAAACAACGGCCCATTTCAACTGGCCCTGGGGGATGAAATATGATTCCCTGATGTGCAATCCAGGTAATGGCAGGCCGGAACCCGTAGGTGCGTATTCACACGCTGCCAACCCATACGGGCTTCAGGATCTTACCGGAAGCGTATGGCAGCTTACTAACGATAAATACGAAAGTGGATCCTATACCTATTCCATACTTAAAGGCGGAAGCTATTTTAAACCCACTTCAAGCTGGTGGTATGTAAAGGGCGGCCCGCAGCCGTTACAGCACCGGCAGATACTGCTCCATGTTTCAGCGGGATTTGAAAGAAATGCTACTGTAGGTTTCAGATGTGTAGCTGATTTAAAACATGGTGAATAATCCTGCCGACATACTGGAAATTGCCCTTCTTGATTATTTTGAAGGAAAGCATGGATGTCCGGAATTATGGATTCATAATAAATTCGGCGAGCCCGACCTGATGTTGCCGGAAGTTTATTTCAGAGACATCTCGGGAATGCCTGACATTGAAGTGTTTGCACTCAGTAACTGCCGTGGTAGGGTGCTCGATGTGGGTGCGGGCACGGGAGCGCACACCATTTATCTCCAGGATATTGAAAAGGACGTTACGGCCCTCGAACTGTCAGAGATTGAATGCGGGATTATGCAAAAGCTGGGCGTAAAAAAGATTGTCAATGCAGATTTTTTTCATTATCGGACTACACGAAAGTTCGACACCCTGTTGTTTATGATGAACGGCATCGGGATGCCCGGAAATCTGAAGGGCCTCGAAAAACTATTGGATCACAGCCGTAATTTATTGAATCCGGAAGGGATGATTCTTTTTGATTCAAGCAATGTGGCCTATATCCGTAAAGAAAACCTGATGACGGGCGCCTCGTATTATGGGGAGATCGAATACAGGTACCAGTATGGTGATAAATGGGGGGCATGGTTTAATTGGCTTTATATTGATCAGGATCAGATGAAGAACATAGCAAAAAAGAAAGACTGGGAGCTCCAGGTTTTGTATGAGGATGAAACAGATCATTATCTGGGCCGTTTGATAGTAATCAACTAAAACGTAATATTTCAGAAGACATGTTTGTGGCTGAAAAAGATGTGGTTTCTAAAAGTGTAAATCCGGTTATCCAACCTGTAAAAATTAAATCCCGGTGACCTGTTTCCTTTATTAAAAGGCTTTACCACGAACCTGCCTGCCCCATCGGGATGCCTGTGGCACCGGCAGGCAGGTTTAATGAGGAATGGATTTATAACTGAATGCTAAAATGCTAAAATGCTAAAATAAATTTTTGTAGAACAGGATGACAGAGAAAGAAATATTTATTGAAAGATTAAAAAAAAGAACCAGGAAATTTGCTGTATATATTATTACATTTTGCAACTTATTAAAAACATGCAATGCATCATCTGTTGTCACATATCAACTTGTAAAATCTGCGAC
>JADFHN010000143.1 GCA_022567155.1 Bacteroidota bacterium | reverse complement strand
ATTTTGCTGCGCTGGTACATCGTTTCCATGGCGCCCAGCACGCCTCCTCTTTCAGTTATCCGGTCAAATTCAGCCATTATAGCGTCTTCAACCAGGTCAGTAAGCTCTTCGATGATGAATGATCCCTGGGTAGGATTTTCATTTTTTGCAAGCCCCAGCTCTTTGTTGATAATGAGTTGAATAGCCATGGCCCTGCGCACGGATTCTTCGGTGGGGGTGGTGATAGCTTCGTCGTAGGCGTTGGTATGCAATGAGTTACAGTTGTCGTAAATGGCATACAGCGCCTGTAAAGTAGTGCGAATGTCGTTAAAATCAATTTCCTGGGCGTGTAGCGACCTGCCGGAAGTCTGAATATGATATTTTAGCATTTGGGCCCGCTCACCTGCGCCGTATTTAAGTTTCATCGCTTTTGCCCAGATGCGGCGGGCTACCCTGCCGATCACTGCATATTCTGCATCTACCCCATTCGAGAAAAAGAAGGATAAATTTGGCCCGAACTTATCGATATCCATGCCTCTGCTCAGGTAATACTCCACATAGGTAAATCCGTTAGCGATTGTCAGGGCAAGCTGGGTAATGGGATTGGCCCCGGCTTCGGCAATATGGTATCCGCTAACAGATACGCTGTAAAAATTCCGGATGTTATGATCAATAAAATACTCCTGTACGTCACCCATCAGTTTCAGGGCAAATTCTGTGGAGAAGATGCATGTATTTTGCGCCTGGTCTTCCTTCAGAATATCTGCCTGTACGGTACCGCGTATGTTAGACAAGGTATCCTGCTTGATTTTTTTATACACATCGGCAGGCAATATTTTGTCGCCGGTGATACCCAGCAGCATCAGGCCCAGGCCGTCGTTTCCTTCCGGAAGTTCGCCCTGATACACCGGCCTGGTCAACCCACGGTTTTCGTATTTTTCTATCAGCTTTTTTTCCAGCTCCCCTTCAAGTCCGTTTTCGCGGATATAAATTTCACACTGCTGGTCAATAGCTGCATTCAGGAAAAAGCCAAGCAACATAGGTGCAGGGCCGTTGATCGTCATGCTTACGGATGTTTTCGGATCCGTAAGATGAAATCCTGAGTACAATTTTTTGGCATCGTCGAGGCAACATATAGAAACACCGGCATTACCGATCTTACCGTATATATCGGGCCGGTAATCGGGGTCGTTGCCGTAAAGGGTTACTGAATCAAATGCTGTTGACAACCTTTTTGCGGGCATTCCCAGGCTCACGTAATGAAAACGCCTGTTGGTTCTTTCGGGTCCACCCTCACCGGCAAACATCCGTGTGGGGTCTTCGCCCTGGCGCTTGAAAGGGAACAAGCCTGATGAATACGGAAATTCTCCGGGCACATTTTCCTGCAGGTTCCATTTTAAGATATCGCCCCACCCTTCGTACCGCGGAAGTGCAATTTTGGGTATTTTCAGATGAGAAAGTGTTTCGGCATGCGTTTCTATTGAAATTTCCTTCCCCCTTACCTCAAATGAAAATACGGGACCGGCATATTTTCTTTTCTTTTCTTCCCAGTTTTCAATTATCTTTTTGTTCCTGGGATCAAAATCCAGTGCGATGGTGTGATACAGTTTTTCAAGTTCTTTGATAAGCCTGTCTTTATCTTCAATACCGGATTCTTTAAGTGATTCAATGGTTTTGTTTATGCCGAACAGCTTTTGGGCAATGGCACACTGTGCTTCAACCCATTTGTCGTAATCCCGGATGGTTTCGGAAATTTCAGAAAGATAACGTACGCGGGAAGGCGGGATAATGTATATTTTTTTCGACATTTCATCCGATACCTTAAATTCTGAATGCAGATCAGCCCCGGTTTTGTCAACAATTTTATCAATCAGCGCCTTGTAAAGGCTGTTCACACCCGGGTCATTGAATTGCGAAGCAATGGTTCCGTAAACAGGAATTTCTTCCATATTCACCTCCCATAACTGATGATTTCGCTGGTATTGTTTTTTTACATCACGCATGGCATCTTGTGCGCCCCGTTTGTCAAATTTGTTAATTGTAATTATATCGGCAAAATCCAGCATATCAATTTTTTCGAGCTGTATTGCAGCGCCAAACTCCGGCGTCATAACATAGAGGCTGACGTCCGAATGATCGATAATTTCGGTGTCGGACTGACCTATGCCGGAGGTTTCGATGATGATGAGGTCAAACTCTGCAGCTTTGAGGATCTGAATCGCTTCATTTACATGCGCTGACAAGGCCAGGTTCGACTGTCTGGTAGCGAGCGACCGCATGTAAACACGGGAATTTCTTATAGCGTTCATCCTGATCCGGTCGCCAAGCAAGGCGCCTCCCGTTTTTCTTTTGGAAGGGTCAACCGAAACGATGGCAATCGTTTTATCAGGGAAATCAATCAGAAAACGACGAACGAGTTCATCCACAAGGGAGGATTTCCCTGCACCCCCCGTACCTGTAACGCCAAGTACAGGTGCGTGCACTTTCTCGGCCATTTTGTGCACCTTTTTCAGTTGCTCTTTGAATTTGCCGGGAAAATTTTCGGCAGCGCTGATGAGGCGGGCAAGTTTTGCATGGTCTGCCGGGTTTAATTTCGTTATTTCACCATTGAGTCTGTCGCCTACAGGGAAGTCGCACCTTTTTACCAGGTCGTTGATCATGCCCTGTAACCCTAATTTCCGGCCGTCGTCAGGCGTATAAATACGGGTGATGCCGTATTCTTGAAGGGCTTTGATTTCATCCGGAAGTATTACTCCACCGCCACCTCCGAAAATTTTAATATTTTCTGCTCCTTTTTCTTTAAGTAGATCGTGCATGTATTTAAAATACTCGTTATGGCCTCCCTGGTAGGAAGTCAGCGCAATTGCATTGACATCTTCCTGTATGGCACAATTCACTACTTCTTCCGCACTCCGGTCATGCCCGAGGTGGATCACTTCCACGCCTGTAGATTGAATAATCCTGCGCATGATATTGATGGCTGCATCGTGACCGTCAAAAAGGCTGGCGGCAGTTACAATGCGTATTTTATGCTTTGGTTTATAGGGCGAAACGATATCTGGCATATACAGGTTTGTAAATGTTTTGTCCGGTGCTCAAAATTACGAAACCTTTGCTATATACATAGCGGTAATTCCTGATCAGGGACCTGCTTTCTGTTATCACCCGAAAACCTGTTTCATTTATTGCAGTGCGTCATCCAGCCGTTTTAGCTCTTTCTGGTTTGCCATTAAATAAATGCTGCTGCGTATATCCTTTTTTTCACGGGTAGTCAGTCGCCAGCTCAGTGAGGCACGTTCAATGTCCTTCGGATCACCGGTGAGGCTATGAGGGATGTACTGAAGATCTATGCGCATGATCTCGCCGTTATACCAGTTTTCCGCGAAGATGATTTTATCGTTATTGTTTATTTCCTGCAGGTTTTCAAAATTTATATAGATACTACTGATCGGATTGGAAAATTTTTCAATCAGCGATTTGGCGCCACGGATAGCAATGGGTTTGTTTTTCTCGGAATCACGGATAGAAAGAATAATAATACCGGAGGTGTTTTGCTCGAGCCAGTCTTTGAAGGCGTAAATGAACCTAAGTGCATCCGAAATACCAAAATTATCGGAAATACCGGCATCCATTATTTCCATAGGCGGTTTGCTCGGCAAGGTAATATTGGGCGTGATGTATGGAAATGTGGCATTCATACGCAGGGCACTTAGATACCGCAATTGGTCACTACCCTGCTTTTCATAGAATCGCAGAAAATCGATACCTTCAGGAGTTATCGAAATCGTTTCATTTCCGATGATATTCATATACGATACGTTGTGTGGAGAAACAAACAGTTTCCGTCCGTCGTTGATAATAGTAGGTCCCATGATCAGTAACGGTATAACAGCATTTTTTTCCGGATTACGGTAGTCGGAGAGCGGTTTGTCCAAAATGGATCCTGTATTTTTATTCATTTGCTCCTCAAATGAATATCCGCGGTCTTTGGAGTATTTATATCCGTTGTATTCAAAGCGCTGAAACTTAACGAACAGGTCGTTGACAAGAAAGCTGAAAATGACGGGATTCAGATTGTCCTTTGAAATGTTATCGAGATATACAGGGTCACCGGGATCAATTTCTTCTCCTGCCAACGCCCTGAGTTTCAATTCGCGGTAATACGACGCCCCTACAATACCGCCTGATGCCCCGGTAATAAGAATGGAATGTTTAAATAATTTATCATCCGTGGCGCTATCTGCTTTTTGTAATGCCGTCAGTGTCCATAATGAAGCTCGCTGGCCTCCTCCGCTTGTACAAAGAAATACTGCCCGGGGTTTTTTATCGTCTTTGAATTTCGATTTCCAGTTTTCAAGGATAAGCAGAGTGTTTTTAAGGTCATTATTACGTAATTCTTCCCGGTTTTGCTCTCGGATGGTCCGGTGGCTGTAAACAGCCGGCGCTACATTATAGTCGAGTCCGAAGGCTTTAAATCTGCCCGAAAACAATTCCTGTTTCATAAGAAAATTTACGGATATTGCAATGATAAGCGCAGTAGTGACGGCCCAGTTGCGAAACCAGTAGGCAAAGGCACCGATAAACATCATAATGATAGTGAAAAATAATATTGTGGTTGCCGCCGCCGGAAGCTGGAAAAATTCCGTATCCCTGAAAACACCCAATAAAAGCAGAAGCAGAAAGACCAACAGCTCAAATATGACGAGGTTCAGGTGGTTTTGATCAAAAACCTTTGTAATGAAATCTGTACGGTAAATCGTATCGGAAGGAACCGGTTCAATTTTCAGATTCAGGTTGATGTAATTATCTACCCTGATCTCACGCTTTTTGGCCACATGCATTTTTTCCATAATCGTAGCCCTCGTTATGCGTAATTTCTGTTTCAGTTTTTCATTAAAACTGTCGGCAACAAATTTGAATATATCCTTGTTGGTAAGCCGGAAATAAATGAACATCGCCAATGTCATGGTCACATATCCGGAAAGCAAGCCTGC
>JADFHN010000142.1 GCA_022567155.1 Bacteroidota bacterium | reverse complement strand
AAGTGCCAGCCCTATGATTCCGGTAGACATCTCAACCCCCATAATGGTTTTCATTGCCAGCGCTCCTAAATACAATACCGATGTCAGATTGATGAAGATATACACGAACAGCCAGAATATGGCCATGATGGTTTTCACCCTGCCGTCATACCGATGCTCGAGGAACTGAGGCATCGTATAAATGCCCTCTTTCAGATATACAGGCAGGAAAAATTTTGCTATTACAAGCAAGGTGACTGCACCCATCCATTCATAAGAGGCAATGGCAAGACCGATGGCATATCCGGAGCCCGACATACCAATAAACTGCTCCGCAGAAATGTTTGAGGCAATCAAGGAAGCTCCTACAGCCCACCATGTAAGTGATTTACCTGCAAGAAAATAATCTTTGGAGTCTTTTTTATGTCCTTTTTTTTCTCTCGAAACATACAGGCCTACACCTACGATCAGACAACCATAGCCGAGAAAGACAATATAATCCAATGTTGAGAAATTCATTAGGTATTTGTTAATTGTTTAACCGAATGGGTATCAAAAACATACACATTAATGTGATATTCAAAGTAATTCAATTAGTAGTAAGAGCCTTTTGATTTAGTTGAGAATAATTCCCTCCAATATTAAATTATATTCGTATTTCACCAAATATTACCTTATGCAATCAATTCGGTGTAGGATAGTTTAATCAGGGCTATTATTAAAGAATGGATTTTCTTAAGTTTAGGGCTGATTCGCATGTTTCCGGGACGATGTTATTCCAAATGCTTCTATATCAATAGTTTATTATAAAAGTTAGTAAATCATGACAAAGAGAAAATTACGAATGGGCATGGTAGGAGGAGGCCGGGGGGCATTTATCGGAGCGGTGCATCGTATGGCGGCACGGCTTGATGGTGAAATTGGAATAGTTTGCGGTGCATTTAGCAGCAGTGCCGAAAAATCTAAACTCACGGGAGAAGATATTTACTTGCCACCGGAAAGAACGTATGGAAGTTATAATGAAATGTATGATAGGGAAAAGCGTCTTCCTGGAGATGTTCGTATGGATTTTGTATCTATTGTAACACCCAATTTTCTTCATTTTGACCCTGCCGTAAAAGCTCTTGAAAACGGATTTCATGTGGTGCTTGATAAGCCCATGACATTTGACTATGGACAGGCTCTGAAACTCAAAGAAGTGGTTGACAAAACAGGGTTACTGTTTGCGCTTACACACACATACACCGGATATCCAATGGTTAAACAGGCAAAAGAAATGGTAAGAAGAGGCGACATTGGAACAGTGCGTAAAATACACGTGGAATATCCGCAGGGATGGCTTTCTACCAAACTCGAAGATTCCGGTCAGAAGCAGGCCGAATGGCGCACCGATCCCAAACGTTCGGGTATGGGTGGCAGCATTGGCGACATTGGTACACATGCCGCCAACATGGCGGAATACATTTCCGGACTGAAAATCACACACCTGTGTGCAAATGTGAATATTGTGGTAGAGGGCCGCTTACTCGACGACGATGCTGATATTTTAGTACGTTTTGAAAACGGTGCTTCAGGTACTATTACTTCCAGTCAGGTGTTAACCGGCTCAGAGAACAATATTAATATTGATATTTTCGGAGATAAAGGCGGACTGCGCTGGAGCCACGAAGATGCCAACAGCCTCTGGTTCAGACAGGCAGGGCAACCTGTACAAGTGCTGCGTGCCGGAGTGGATTACACCTACCTTTCGCCTGCAGCGCTGAAGCATTGCCGGACGCCATCAGGCCATCCGGAGGGATTTATTGAAGCATTTGCCAATATTTACCGTGATTTTGCTTTTACACTCCGTGCAAAACTCAGCGGTGAAATCCCTGATCCTGACTATGCTGATTTTCCGGGTATCGAAGCCGGCGTAAGGGGCATGGCTTTTATCGAAACCGTTGTGGAATCGGGTAAAAGCGACAGGAAATGGGTGGAGTTTAAGGTATGATAAACAAATACTTTTTCTGTTTAAAAATCGAATTAATGATTACATCTGATCGGCCTGAAAAAATACAAAAATGAATTACCTCGCAAATTCGGAACGCTATTCCGGCATGACTTACCGGAGATGTGGAAACAGCGGGATCAAGTTGCCTGTTATCACACTTGGATTATGGCATAACTTCGGTGGTGTGGATTTATTCGAAGACTTCAGGGCCATTGCCCGGCTTGCATTTGACAGCGGCATAACACATTTTGACCTTGCCAACAATTACGGGCCGCCGTATGGTTCGGCGGAAGAGAATTTTGGTAAAATACTAAGCCTTGATTTGAAACCTTACAGGGATGAACTGCTGATTTCGACGAAGGCCGGATTTGATATGTGGCCCGGTCCGTACGGCGAATGGGGTTCACGAAAGTACTTGCTGGCCAGCCTCGACCAGAGCCTGAAGCGAATGGGGCTGGAATATGTGGACATATTTTATTCACACAGGTATGATCCTGATACACCGCTTGAAGAAACGATGGGCGCCCTTGATCAGGCAGTGCGACAGGGGAAAGCCATGTATGCCGGTATTTCGAATTATACGCCGGAAGAAACACAAAATGCTATAAACTTACTTAAACAGCTCGGTACCCCCTGCCTGATACATCAGCCAAAGTACAACCTGCTTTACCGCGACATTGAACAGGGACTTCTGAATGTGCTGGAAAAAAACGGTACAGGCTGTATTGTCTATTCGCCACTGGCACAGGGTATGCTTACAAATAAGTATATTGGAAATATTCCTGATGACTCCAGAGCTGCCAGGGCATCCGGGTTTCTTCAGAAAAGCGAAATAACGGAAGAAGTGATCGAGAAGGTGAAAAAGCTGAACTGGTTGGCACAGGACCGGGGTCAGTCGCTTGCACAGATGTCGCTGGCGTGGTGTTTGCGTGATGAGCGCGTTACGTCGGTGGTTATAGGAGCAAGGTCGTTGAGCCAAATGGATGACAACCTGCACACGATGAGAAAACTGACTTTTGAGAATGATGAACTTACAGAAATTGAAAATATATTAAATGTCTAAACCTATATCCACGTTTTTGCTGGTTTTGATATCGGTGATTCTGTTTGCCGGAATATGTAGCGGGCAATCAGATGAAATCCGCATCCTTATTTTTTCAAAAACAGCCGGATTCAGACACAGTTCGATCGAAGCAGGTATTGTGGCGCTTGAGAAACTTGCCAAAAAGGAAGGGTACGTAACCGAACATGCAGAAGATGCTTCCATCTTCAAAGAAAAAGAGCTGAAACGTTTCAATACAGTGATTTTTTTGAATACCACTGGAGATGTGTTAGATCATAATCAGCAGGCCGATTTCGAACGGTTTATTCAGGCTGGCGGCGGATATATGGGCATCCATGCAGCTTCGGATACAGAATATGACTGGGAATGGTATGGCAGGCTGGTAGGTGCATATTTCAAAAGCCATCCTAACATACAACCTGCGATACTGATTGTGGAAAACAGCACCCATCCGGCTACGGATTCGCTTCCTCCCGTTTGGGAGAAAACAGACGAGTGGTACAATTTTGGCTACATCAGCGATCAGATCAATGTACTTATCCGCATTGATGAGAACTCTTACGAGGGAGGTGAAAACGGCGCGTATCATCCGATGTCATGGTACCAGGAGTTTAACGGTGGCCGCTCTTTTTATACCGCTATGGGCCATACAGAGGAATCCTATCAGGATCCGCTGTTCATGCGGCATATTGCAGGAGGCCTGAAATTTGTAGTCGGAAAATAACACCGGCCCGTTTATAAGCAGATTGAGTTTATACATAATTAAGTAGGTATTTTAAAATAAAAATTAAGATGAAAAGAAGAGAATTTGTTAAAACAACAGCAGCATTCACTACCCTTTCTGTTATGGGACAATCAGTGCTTTCTGGTACATTACTGAAACCGCAGCAACCTATTGGCTTGCAGCTTTATACGGTTAGAGATCAGATAAAAGAAAATCTGGAAGGAACCATTGAGCAGGTGGCAAAAACCGGCTACACCGTAGTGGAAGGAGCAGGGTACAACAACCGTACTTTTTATGGGCTCAAACCCGGTGAATTTAAATCACTGCTTGATTCGGTGGGATTAAAGATGGTAAGCAGCCATACCAACACCAAAAGCCTGAGGGATAACGCTGATGCCACCTTTGAGGATGCAGCCGGTGCCGGCGCAGCGTATGTGGTACTTGCATGGCTGGGCCCAAACGAGCGAAAGACCATGGATGACTACAAAGTGGTAGTGGATGTACTGAATGAGGCCGGTGAAAAAGCAAAGAATTACGGAATAAAAGTCTGTTACCACAATCATGATTTTGAGTTTCAGACATTGGACGGTATGATGCCGTATCATTTACTGATGGAAAAAACCGATCCTGAACTGGTGGGCATGGAGCTTGATTTGTATTGGGCAATAAAAGCCGGCCATGATCCGCTGGAGCTTTTCGAGATGCACTCCGGGCGTTTTCCGCTGTGGCATGTTAAGGATATGGATAATACACCTGAGCAAAACTTCACAGAGGTGGGAAACGGAATAATTGATTTTCAGAAGATCTTTGATAAGGATGAGGAAGCAGGCCTCAAATATTTCTTTGTGGAACAGGATAGATGCAACCGACCACCTTTGGAAAGTATAAAGATCAGTTATCAAAATGTGGAGAAGTTGAATTAACCTGTTGTGTTACTATGGGATAAATGCAATGCTGAAGGCACACGGTTGCATTTTAATTTCTTGTGAAAATGGGTATGGTCCTTTTCATTGTGAAAGTATAGTATCCATACAACATTTTCCAGGCACTTTCTCAGAGCGTTTGCGAAGAGTTTCAATTTTCCCCGAAAAATTCATAGGAAAGCATAAAAAACAGGCATAAAATGTTTATATTTAGGTAGTTAATCACAAAATAAACATATAATTTATGCCTGAATATAAGGAGAAAGATATCGCATTTTATCGAGGAAAGCAAGCCTTCAAATTTAATTTTTCAGCATCGGCCATTAGCTCTGACGGGGCCATATTGTTGAGTGA
>JADFHN010000141.1 GCA_022567155.1 Bacteroidota bacterium | reverse complement strand
CCTGAAATTAAATTGGGAGTCCCGATAGCTATCAGGGATAGCCCTTTACGAAATTAGGGGATAGCTTCAACTGGTGAAAAGAGCAGTTGATGTGATGATAAACGAACCGCCAAGTACGAGAACCGTAGCGCCTATGCTGAAGCTTCGGCGTAAGCATACGCTTGGTGGTCATGCCTACATTTCATTTCGGCAGATAAATGTGCCTGCCCCGTAGCTTTAGTGTATCGGGGAGAGGCGCACTCCGTCAGTTTCTACTGGCGGAGCCGTCTACTCGATTGTACTCTGTTATAATTTTCTGAATGCTTCGTCAGCTTCCTTAGAGGTCAAGACAAATTCCGCGTTTGGATTACCTCTTATTTGAATCAATGACCTAAATGTAATTGGTTCTTCAACCGTAGTATTATTTAATAATTGCCAAGAATCATTTTCCCAAATTGCTAGTCCAAACAGTTTGTCTTCTTTGTGGTTATACGTTCCAGTGGCAATTAGGTCCTTTCCCACAACGCTCAAGGTAATTGTTGGTTCAGTAAACTGATTAGTTAGGTTATCAATGCCATTTACTGGAATTTGCCAGTCTTCGTCAAAGTCTCCTTCCAGACCTGCCTCCCAGGTCCAAATCCATAAATTATTTTTAAGGACATCTTCTTTGGTTATAGAATCTAATTCCTTTGGTTTTCCTAGTTCGTAATTCATGATTTATAATAATAGAGTACAACGTTTAGTATAAGAATAGTAGCCGACTGCGTGGCACGTTCCTGTAAAGTTACAAAAAAGTTGAAGTGGACAATAACCCTTGATTATTCTACTATTCCGGCTGTTATTTTTATACATTGTTGGCAGTAGTTTTTTTATGCCATAGCTTTGACATAACTCCTCTTAAGAATCCCACCTCAACTTAATTCTTAGAGCGTTCCACATCAATTTTATCCAAATAAGTAGTTAGAGACCTGATTAGCAAATTATCTCCGTCTTGCTTGGCCAATTTCAGTCCAGGTTCAGCGACTGCTTTAGCCTCATCATATTTCCCTGCTTCGAGAAGAATTTCAGCATAACTATCGTAGGCATTTGCTGAATTTGGGTAAAATTCCAAATTTAACTTCAAAAGTAGAAGCGCATCATCAATGGTGCTATCATTGCTCAAATCATAACCCATGCGATTTAAAACGGACTCCTTTGTCTTGACTCTCTCTCCACTTTTTATCATAGACAAATATGTCTCGATAGCAGCGGGATAACCATGCGACTCAGCCTCATGGGCAAGCCACCAAGAGCTTGGAACTTGAACTATTGAACTGTCAGCAAGATCCCTAATGGATTGATTTAACGATGACAGTGTTGATTTTTTACCATCACTGGATAGCAAAATAATAACCAATTTTGTATCGAAGTTTATTGATTGTAGTGCATAATGGCTTGGATGGGTGCCGTCATGAAAAAGCTCCGATATCTCCTCATTTCCATTTTTCCTAAAATACCCAAAATCAAAAGTCGCACGGTTAAGTTGACCACTTAATTCATGCGGAGCCAAGGCTTCTTTCAATGATTTAAGATTCACTACGTCGCCATTCCAAAGGGCTTTTTCCCAACGATATAAATCTTGAGCCGTAAGATACATGTCAATTCCGGCAACAGCCATAGGGAGTGAGCCATAAGCTACTAATGGCTGGTTGTTCTCCAGACTTGTCTTGCTAAAAGCCTGATTCATCCCGGCAGGGATAAAAATATTTTCTTTAATAAAAACATCTTGTGGCTGACCACTCACTTTTTCAATAATCATTGAACGCAGAACAGAATGAAGATTGCCATAGTAAAAACCTTGACCAGGTTCATAATTCAATTTTTCAATGCTCATCAGTTGCTGAATAGCCCCATCTGTGGTAAGATTTCTGCCGTATTTGATGTCAGGCAAACCACTCGTATGAGTCAAGATATGTTGAATTGTGATTTGATTTGCCCAATCAGGTAAATCGGGAAGGTATTTTGAGAGCGTATCATCATAACTAATTCGCCCCTGCTGTTTTAGCAACATAATCGCAACTGTGGTAAACTCCTTATCAATAGATCCCGGACTGAAACGGTATGCAGGAGTGAGCGTAACATGCTTGTCCTCATCGCTAAAACCTAGAGATTTATGATAAATAATCCCCGTGTCATTTCCAACCAAAATCGTTCCATTAAAGCCAACATATTCTTGAGCGATCTTTGCGATCCAATCGATGCGTTCAGCATAAGTTGACGTATTTTTTTTGGTATTTGTTGAACATGAGAAAAGTAAAAGCATTAAATAACCAATCAAAAATGTTGCTAATACTAATTGTTTATTTATTGTCATTTTAAATATTTTATTTTAAAGACTTTTTTTGTTAGATTGTTACAGTTTTTGTCATAATTACTGCCAACGTATGCACAAACCCTATATGGGGTTTATTTTACATATGTAAGCTAACAAATAATATCTTGTTTGCCCAACGGGCGAAATACATATGAATGCCTGGAAATTCCTGCCTTTTACAGTTCATATTGACCCGGAAGTGTCTGTCGATACTGACCCGGTTTACAGCTACACCTGAATATCTATATTCGAGCGCCAGAAATTATGCTGAACTGAGTTCAATGATTGATATTGATTTGATATGAAAGCGTAGTTACAAACTATAGTAATGGCACAAGCGAGACGCTTGCGCCAGTGTGGTAATATTGCTCACGTCGGGCTACTCGATTATGGTCTAGTGGCCTGGACTTGATCTACCAGAAATAAGTTTTGATATTGCCTTTTCAACGAATTGATTTAAGGAGATTCCAAGTTCCAGGGATTTGAAAGCAGCTTTTTTATGCAGTTCAGGTTTAATCCTAACATTGAAGCTTCCTTTAAAGGACTTGTGCGGGTCTTTTTCAATTTGCTTACATATATCCAGGTAATCTTCTACAGCCTCTTCGAAGGCATTTTTGAGGTCTACTACAGTGCCTCCTTCAAATGTGATTAAATCACCTATTCCTTCAATTTTACCATGAAACACCTCGTCTTCCATGCTAAAATGGACCGAGGCAATAAAATCTTTGTATTTCAAAACATCTTTCATATTTGCCCACTTCTAGTTAATTCATCAATTACTTCTTCAACCTGGTATCGTTTCAAAATGTTCATGGGGTGTGGTTTATGTAATCTAATGATATGTTTTGTGTCTTGATTCACAAAAGCTCGCCTGGAACCACCGGTCTTACCTTTCTTAAATTCGTAGTAACGGTAATAACCAAGTAGCGTAATAAGTTCATCATAGGTAAAATTTTTTGGCCTTCGAAGAAGCTTGTTTAGTAATTTATCTCTCCTACTCACTTTTAAACGATGCAACTAAATTATAGTTGCAATTTATATCAATTTTCGACTTAAAGCAAACATTGTGCATCACCTATTTTAATATTTGAATCCATCCCTTCAGAATATCTTTTTGTTTTTCCGGATCAATAACATCATACAAAACTTCAGCGGAGTAAAAATATAATCCGGATGATAGCTCATTGTGATTGATTGTTGTCCCATCCCAACCTATCAAAATGCCATTTTCCCCTCCGGAGTTGTATAAAAATACTTTCTTCCCATACCGATTGTAAACCGTAAACAATACTTCTTTAACAAATAGCGGACATTGTGTTGGATCTAAATCCGGATTGTCTTCAATATTCAAAGCATTAAATACGTCATTATATCCATCATTATTTGGTGTGAATACATTCGGCAATAAATAATTGGGGCAATTATCATTGCATAAGGTACTACTTGGTTCACTTTCGTTACCAATTTTGTCTACCGCAATAACGTAATAGCATCCGGCAAATGAATCTAAGTTGGAATGAATATATTCCAGGGCGTTAAGGGAAGCAATCAAATTAAAAGGGTCACGGCCATTCGTTGAGAAGTAGATGTCATACTTTTCAAAATCTTCGATAATACACTCGTTTTCATCAGGAATTGTCCAGGATAATCTGTTTTGATAGTTGTTGAAACTACACCCCACATTGCTCGAAATAAATTGATCACAATCGGTTACTTCAAGCGATAGAATTGGAATACAGGGCGGGGAGTTGTCTTCTATCTGGCCACATATTATTTGAGAATTGTTTACCAGGGGTTCCTGAATCTTTGGATTGCCATAAGACCCCTGGGTTGTGATGTAATAGCAATAGATTGAATTTTCGTTTAAATCCTCTCCATTGGATTGACCCGTATCGGTATATAGAAATCCGTCCTGATTCACATTAATACTATCTATCAGGATAATCTCCTTTACATCGGCCGTAATGTGATCCCTAAAGATATAGTGCATGGGAAAACGCTGCGTATTATTCGACCAGGGCACATTGGCATTCCATCTTATTTCGATTTCCGGTACCAGGGGTGTTGTATTCGATTTTATACTCGAAGCTTCCGACGAGTTTATGAGTGGGATTTTATTGGCGTCTTTTAGCACTACATAGTATGTATAGCCTAAATCCATTGTATTGATGGCGATATCAGAATATACCGTGTCAATTTCTGTTAAATCAGCGGCTATCATTGTAAAATTCACTCCATTAATACTATCCGCCCGATATAAATCGTAAAAGTAGGGAGGAGGAAAAGATCCCACGTTAATTTCAAAAGGCCGTCTCCATTTAATGGTAACCTTGCCTTTATCCTGGTTGGTTTCATCTACAGTTACATTTGTGATTACGGGAGCCTCTGCCTGTATAAGGCCACAGACTTCAGCTGAAGCAATAGATATTCCATCTCCGCAGGGGAATACCGCTGTAAGGCGATAGCAATTCAAAGCCCCAAAATCAAGAAAATTACCGTTATTATCATCGGTAAATGTTGTTGTCTCCGTACTAACTTCAGCTATCAGCTCGTATCCGGCGAAATCCGGTATGCCGGCATCGTGTACCGGGCGAAGGCCAGCACGTCGGTACGCGCCTCACGCCGTCGCTGGATTTCCTGCGCCGCTACGCTGGCCGCCTGCAACGTGGTCATGTTGACATTGCCATCCCGACATGGGCGCTGGGGATCCGCTTCCCGGCGATGGCG
>JADFHN010000140.1 GCA_022567155.1 Bacteroidota bacterium | reverse complement strand
CTCTCTATCTCCCGCTCCTGCCTGGATATATATCCTGCGTACTTGATGACGATCTCTACCTGTTCGTTGACTTCTTCATCTGGCCAGGATTGCTCAGTTGCAGCCAACAGGGAAGAAATGTGAACCTCTGGCCTCTTCAACAGCTCCAAGAGATTATAAAATTTAATATTTCAGGATTCGCAGTCAGTAAGTTAAGAAGATTGTTAAGGGCAAAAACCTGTCCTTGGTTTATTTTTTAATAATTGTATCTTTAATACATAATTGAGAAACTAATGGAAATTATCTTATTTTTATTAATCATACTAAAATAATCCCATAGCAAAATGGCCATCTTAATAAATAATCACCTGAAAGAGTTTATTAATAGACCTCATGGGATGGAAATTGGAACCGGGATGGATGAAATCAAACTCAACCCAAACTGAGAGTCACCCTTCGTATAATACTTACTATAATAGCCTTACCGGTTTAGCAGTTCTTCAAATGACACTAACCAGGTGCTGACATTTTAAATTTTTAAAAAATGAAAAAAATATTCTTCTCAACATTCACCACCTTATTCAGCTTAATGGCGTTTTCTCAAACTCATTTATATGAAAACCCACAGTTTGATGAAATTGCAAAAGGACACGAAATTATTGGTATTATGCCATTCAAAACATCTGTGACCCTTAGACCAAAGCAAATGAAAGAAATAACACCTGAACAATTAGATAGAATGGAAAAGGCAGAAGGTGAGGAAATTCAATTGGCAATGTATTCCTGGTTCTTGAAAAGAGAAAAAAGAGGGACCTTAACTGTTAAAGTTCAAAATCCTTCAATTTCTAATGCCAAAATGATCAAAGCTGGTATTACCATTGAAAACTATGAACAGTACCTACCTAGTGAATTAGCAAAAATATTAGAAGTAGATGCTATTATTATGGGAACATTCCAAACAAATAAACCTATGTCTGAAGGAGCTTCGATAGCCTTAGGTGTACTATTCGGCGCTTTTGGGAGTACCAACAAGTGTGTGATCAATCTTTCTATTTATAACGCAGAAGATAGTGAACTCTTAGTTAACTACCACAAAGCTGTCTCTGGCTCAATTGGCAGTTCGAATGAGGATTTAATTAATAAATTAATGAGAAAAGTGTCCCGAAGAATTGCTTATACAAAACAAAACTAATTCTAATACCCCTTTAACCACCCTTTTTCTGAAGGCTTCGTAGATAGGTGGAACGTATTTTGGTACATGTCATAACAGTAAGTTATACAGTATTCTATATAATGATAATCCTCCTAGTCTCAATGAGATACTGAGAGTTGATTTCAGCTTCTAATTTTCCCAGGTCAGTCATAAGCGTTAGATTAATAAAGCGAAAATTACATAAAAATGACCTCAATATATGGGGTTTCAGGCACTATCTCTTATTGTATATGGCTCGCGGAGATAGTGAAACGTGGTGCCGGATTTAAGGTGATTTGAGGTGGATTTAGGGCAGGGTTATATAACTGTTGAGATCAATGTTGATTAATCCAGATGAGTGCTTCCTCCCTCCTTTTGGTCTCAGTGTTAATGTTCTTTAATCTTTAAACCCATGCCTGTTCAGTTCAGTACAGTTTAAAGGCAATGTGCAGAATCATTCTTACTTTCACAGCTTTACCTCTATGCTTACCGGCTTTCCATTTAGGCATGCTTTTAATAATCCGTACGGATGCTTCAAGGCATTCGGGACAAACATCCTACCCTTGCCGTTCATGTTTCCGGTCACTTACGTAAAGGAGCCTCTGGCCACGGCGGATATCACCAAATATTTCTTGAAGATTTATTAGGCTCCGGAGGTTTTACTCAATTGTTTGATGCGGCCTATGTGGTCAATTATGTGAAGCCGGAAACTGAGGCAGACATTTCTCTTAGATATATCAAACAGGTAAAAGTCCGAAGCGCACAAATTTTTAAATATCCCATCACAAAATGCAAAGTATTTCAAATTCGTAAGCAAAATAACGGGATGCCCATGTTCTTTTCTACTGGGGAATATGCACCAGAATTTAACCTGGTTCCTCCCGATGGGGCTGGGACCTCCAAAAGAAAAATCATCTGGGAAAACGAGGCCAAAAACTTATATCTGTTTAAGGAAAACGCCCAAATTGCATCAAACATACCAGTCACTTATAAAGCAATCTCGGAGGCTTTCGGGGGGCAACTGGGATCGAAGGATACCGTTCAGCGAAAAATTGAATGGTATAGGGAAAATCAGAAAAATACCGCCGGCGGTAGTGGTGAGACGTGAGACATGAGACCAACACCGAAAATGAACAAAAGTATACCGTCTATACCTCCGTTTGAGACAAAAAAAGGAAGTAAGTACCTAACAATCAATAATTTATATGTATTTCTTGTCTCACGTCTCACTACCATGGCATCACAAATGATTTAGCCTTTTTTCGAGACGCTTGTCTCAAACAAGGAGGAACACGCTTTGAAGGGAAGATGCAAAATTGAGGAAGGTTTAATCTAAAATATTCATTTTAACCAAAATGTTCGATTTATTGAGAAAAGTTGCACCATAAAAGTTGCACTTTAGTGTGGCCACAATATTGTCAATTAAAATCGAAAAGTTCCTTCTTGTCTACACCCAATGCATTAGCAAGTACGACTACCGTATTGAGAGTTTAAGAATAAGTGCTTCCAAGGTATTAGACCCGAAGCAAAAATCAAGAGTTGGGTCAATTTTTTACTCCTTATCCTGTTGCCCAATTCATGGCGGAATAAAAAGGAATATGGATCCTCGTTGTAGTAGTATCTATTGAATCGAACTCTAACTCCCAACAAAAACTTTAATAATCAACTAGCCGACACGAGGCATAGACAGATTATCCCAGAAACCCAATTTCTGGATAGTGAAGATTATGCTTGCAATTTTCTTCCTATGTAATTCGGTCCTACCAGCTCCCAAATTTCGAAAAGTCCCCAAGTTTGTGGAGGCGTGAATGCTTTGTGCGATCCAGTCCGCTAAAATTGGATTACCCTTGTTTTTTGCAGATCTTGCTTGATGAATGGTAACAGTAGGGTCACCCAAGTAGGCAAACGACCCCTTGACTCCATAGAGCCTTTGAACTTCACTCCAAACGTCCTTCAGAGGAGTGTTATCCATTATGTACTTGATAAGCTCAATACCCGGTGAAATATCGCTATCTGGCTGATCTCCGGGTATGGTGTCAATCCCAATAACGAATTGTGGTAAATTCATAACTTTTGCCATCTTCCCGACATAAGGTGCGAATCTGGAGAGTGCGTAGGCATACCAAGATGCTGGTATAGCGATTTTCTCCGAAATATGATGTTTATTGAAACGGTAATGTCGATAGATGTGTAAAGATGCTTATACGCATTCGAAATACTGCGAATATCCCGAAAACAGCCATCGGTGTTTGTTGACAAATCTTCTACAAACTCACCAATGGCTTTGAAACCTCTGACCTTTGATTGATCATGCTTATTCCAATATGTAAAATAGTGATCAGCCAAATGCGAAGCCGAGACAGCAGCGTTAAAGGCTCGCCTAACACAACCAGGATATTGTTGGCAATCCTCATAATTGCCACGAACGAAAGCCTCGAAGAATTGATCTGGTGTCATTCCCATATTACTATCACCCCTTTCAACAAAGGCCTTTATCTCTGCATGTGACCTTTTCGTGTTCTTGCATAACGTTTGGATAACTTGGAACTACCAGTAATACCAAACTATGTAGAAGAGATGAACTTTGATCCTTTTGACCAACTTTGATTGAATAACGGCTGGTAGTTGTCAAGTTGATCCTTTTGTTGGGCCTGTTCCTTTTATCGAAAATTAAGGTTGTCATAAAACCTCATTGTTCGACACTGAACAATTGCCATTCCTCAGGCACTCCTTTGAGTTTGTGTTTTCCTTGATCACTAAACTGAAGTCCAGATCCAACCACTAAATCTTTTACCGATCTCGATACCCAAACTTCAGAATCTCCTGCTTTACTCAACACCCTTGCAGCAATATGCACTGCAATTCCTCCCACAGCATCTCCCATGATCTCACATTCTCCTGCATGCAATCCAGCACGGATTTCGATCCCAAGTTCCTTTACCAAATCCCGAATAGCACAGGCGCATTGGATAGCACGAACAGGGCCGTCAAATGTTGCTAGAACACCATCACCAGTTGATTCAACCTTAATGCCACGAAAACGAGTAATCTCCTGATGTATTAAGTCATTATGGGCATATAGCAAATCCCGCCAACGTTGATCACCCATTTTAGCCACTAACTCAGTCGATTTTACGATATCTGTAAACATGATTGTTTTCAACATCCGATCCAATTGTATCACTTTTCGTTTACCAGTGAGGAATGTTTCTATCTCTTCCAGAATTAACTCGGTATTTTCAAACCAGACAAGATGATCTGAACCCGGTAGCTCAACATACTTTGATTCTGGGATATGATTAGCCAAATAACGACCTTCCTCAACATTTACTATCAAGTCTCCAGCCCGTTGAAGAATCAATGTGGGAACACGGTTCACTGGCAAAATTTGCCGAATATCAATTTCCTGCTGCATTTTGACAATCTCCATCCCCATTGTAGGACTAGCCCCCAAACGTAAATACATTGTCCACCATTGCATGAGACGCTCGTTATCAGCAACACTTGGAGCAAACCACTTAAAGGAGCTTTTAGAGCCCCACATTTTCCTAATCTCATCTGAAGCCCATCGTGTCTTAGGAACCCAGGGATAATCCTGAGAAGCCTTCCCTTTCGCCATCGCCCCAAATAAGACTAAGGAGGAAACTCGCTCAGGATAGGTAGCAGCAAACAAAATACTCATAGGCCCCCCTTCAGATATACCGATAATCGCCGCATGTTCTGACTCTACAGCATTCATAACCGCTGTCACATCGTCAATGCGTTGTTCGAATGAGGGCACCTGCTTTACTGGATCTGAAAGTCCCGTCCCGCGTTTGTCAAAAATAATGAGACGGGAGAAAGAGGCCAAATACTCATAGAATCGAGCAACAGAGGGCTCTTGCCAATACCATTCAACATTGGACACAAAGCCGGGTATAAAAATAAGGTCAAAGGGGCCATTTCCAATCACCTGGTAGGCAATGTGAAGACCATCACTTTTAGC
>JADFHN010000139.1 GCA_022567155.1 Bacteroidota bacterium | reverse complement strand
GAATTGCTGGCGCATTCTCTCCAATTCTGTCATCCGTTCTTTTGCTGTTAAGGACATCCAATACTGCAGATTTGCTTCATCCTGCCCTTTTTTTACAATTCTTAATTGCTTATTCAATCGTTATATAGTTTTTGTTACCGCACTTACGATAACTATGAATCCTTCTTTTTCGGAAGTACATTGGTTACAATCTTCACCTGAGGAAGCGGGTTGGTCGCATTGGAAACGATCGAGATCACCTTGTTTTGCCTCCCTATTTTCCCTGCACTGTCGAACTTCACTTTAATGCTGCTTTGTTCACCCGGAAGTATTGGGTCGCGGGTCCAGTTTGTAGCGGTGCATCCGCAGGTTACCTTCACATTGGTAATAATCAACGGTTCCGTACCCGTATTTTCAAAAACAAAAACATGGTCAACCACATCACCCTGGTAAATATCGCCAAAGTCATAAGAATCTTCTTCAAACGTAAAAGAAGGCCCCGTTACTTGTGCTTTGTCAGATTGCTCCTGGGCAAATACCAATCCGGTTGTAAATAAAATGAGTGTAAACAAAATTCCCTTTTTCATGATTTTCTAAGTTCTAAGATTTATCCCATACAAAAATATCAAATACCTGGCCAAATATAAACTGAATTACGTTTCAAACTGGTTGATATTGAAATTAACCAGAAATAACTCCCTTGTAGCTCTTGTAAAGGCCGTATAAAGCCACTTCAATCTATCAGGATCAATTTTATCGTTTGCAATGTAACCCTGGTCGATAAATACAGCATCCCACTGTCCCCCCTGTGATTTATGGCAGGTTACGGCATAGGCAAATTTAACCTGTACGGCATTCAAATACTTGTCGGAAGCCAGTGCTTCACGCATTTTACGCTGTGGTTTTATATCCGCATAATCGACAGACACCCGCTGGTAAAGCTCCTTGTTTTCTTCAGCACTGAGCGAAGTAGTCGAGGAATATATGGTGTCAAGCAGCACTT
The DNA here is from genome assembly GCA_022567155.1 of Bacteroidota bacterium. Classification (GTDB taxonomy): domain Bacteria; phylum Bacteroidota; class Bacteroidia; order Cytophagales; family Cyclobacteriaceae; genus SZUA-230. The sequence goes on along the minus strand of JADFHN010000139.1, from coordinate 4,179 downwards.
TTGCCTCAAATGATTCCGAAGACTCCATTTTTAGTTCCAGGTCGGCAAACCGAAAACCATATTGCTCCTCAAATCCGTATATTTTTACGATTTCCATAAAATCTCCGTTGGCCAGAAAACCAGAAGGAGAGTCGGGTGGAGCATAGGTGTAATTATTACGGACCGCCATCAGTATATCGCCAACATCCAGCTCGTTATCAAAAAAGTGGATCTGTCTCCGGATAAACAGATTGTAGTTTACAGCCGATTTATTCGACCTGCATACCACAATGGTATTGGCTGTTCCATATTTATTATAGGCATAGCGCAGCCCTTCCTCCATTTTCTCAGATGTCATTCGGAATATGTCATGAAACGAGCGGGTTGAGAACTTTATTTCTCCGGAATCTTGTTTCAGGCGCCTTCGCAATTCAGTTGCGTTATATAAAATACCCGAATCAAGTTCCTGCCGCATCACCTCATCAAGTTCAATTTCAAAGACTGTATCGCCTCTTTCCGTATAAAAGGCTTTCGTCAGCGCAGTATTCATGGTTTGGCCCACAGGTGGAAGCTGGGCAGAATCTCCGATCAGAATCAGTTTATTATCGGCATGGGTAAATACAAATTTCAACAAATCCTGCAGTAAGCCGGAGTAACCAAATTCAGCGCTGTCGGAGAGCATGGAAGCCTCATCCACGATAAAAATGGTTTTTTTATGATAACTGCTCTGTAGTTTGAATTTTAGCTCGCCGGTAGCGGAGTCTGATTTTTGTTTGTAAATGATCTTGTGGATAGTAAAAGCCATCCGCTGCGCATACGCCGACATCACCTTGGCTGCCCTTCCGGTTGGCGCCAGCAAAAGAAATTTGTAGTTAAACAAAGGCAATGTATTAACCAGCGCCGATACAATCGATGTTTTACCCGTTCCGGCATATCCTTTGAGAAGAAATACGGCATTCCCCTTATGGGCAAGAAAATGATCTATTTCGTTAAAAAATGCATGCTGCCCACGAGTAGGTTCGTGTGAAAATTTATTGATTACAATTTCAGAAAATAACGGCATAATCCGATATAATTCAGATTGGTTCCGATCCAAAATCACCTGGAAACAGGGTGATCATCGTAGCGGAGGCCTTCGCGATCAGCTTCCGGTTTTCTCCGTTTACATCCCATACCTCTGCTTCGCAAAAATTTAATTTCCTGCCTGTTTTCAATACCCTGCCAATGGCATGCACTTTATCGCTTGTGCCGGCGCGTAAGCACGATACTTTTATTTCACCTGTTACAACATTGCAGTCTTCGGGCACAAGTGTATAGGCCGCAAATCCGACTACGATATCAGCCAGCGTCGATATAACTCCCCCGTGAAGCAAGCCCTTCTGCTGCTTGTGGTAATCCCTTACGGAAAGCCATCCCTCGGCTCTTCCGGGTTCAATCACATCCAGATCAAAGCCGATATAGTTCATAAAACGATTGCGTTTTGCGTATTTTAGAACCCTGGAATGATATTGCGGATTTTGAACTTTATACATAGCTTTATTAATTGCGTAAATATACCTACACAACATTGTATTCCTATCTGATGCGAAAAAAAACGGACATTGTAGGCCAGACCTATGGCAATCAACTCCGCGTACGGGTGAGCGGTATCTGTGAGGTAAACGGTAAGATACTGATGGTAAAACACCGGGGTCTGGGCAGAGACGGCATATTCTGGGCGCCTCCCGGAGGAGGTATGCGGTTTGGTGAAAACGTCACAGATTGTCTGAAAAGAGAATTTGCCGAAGAATCAGGAATTATGATTTTCGTCGAACAATTTATTTGCGTTACGGAATATTTGGAAATGCCCATGCACGCATTGGAGTTATTTTTTACGGTTTCCAGGAAGGGAGGTGTTCTTAGGAAGGGAACGGATCCTGAAATGGATAAAGCAGATCAAATCATTGAAAATGTGGAGTTTATGAGTTATAAACGTCTGAATAAAATTCCGTACAGCCAGCTTCACAGCCTCCTTCACCATGTCAGTTCATTGTCGGATATTGTTCATAAACAAGGGTATTCCTATATTTCGGGATAAGAATTAAAATAGAAATAGATTTTGATTATAAAATTAAATTTCAAATAATTATTATTGCACAAAATTGAGCAACATGAATTGGACAAAAATATTTACTATTGGCTTCGGCTTAATAGCTGTTGGATTGGCTTACTACCTGGTTTCCCGAATAAAAGGTACTATTGATGAAGAAAAAAGAATAGTCCGTCACGAACAGCTGGTAATTGCTAAGCTTACGCTCATCCGCGAAGCTGAAATTGCATATCTGTCTGTAAATGGCCAATACACTAACAATTGGGATTCGCTCGTAAATTTTATGCAAAATGGTACGTTTCACATTACCCAGCGGTCTGAGGAGATCATCACCCTTCCTTATGGTGCAGACAGTGTCATAGTAACTATCGATACACTATACACCATACAGGTTTACGATTCACTTTTCAACGATTCGAAATATCCCGGGCTTGATCTCAGCAAGATAAAAATTGTACCTGATACAGATAATGCCGTATTTGATCTTTTTACTGATGAGATTATAAAAGGAGGCGTTAAAGTAAATGTGATTGAGGTTCGCGATACGGCTCCCGTCAATCCTAATCGGAACGAAAACAACGAAGCCAGAAATAAAAAACCACTGAGGTTTGGTTCCAGAATTGATGTAACGACTACTGGAAACTGGGAGTAATAAAGACTTGAATACATTAACCACCGTCAATTATAAGTTATTAAAAAAGATAAAGGATGATAAGTTTGATGTAGACGATCTGCATCATTACAAATTGTCCATGCAAATAGGCACGCACGATTTTCAACTAATAATCGTTGATTCCAGAAAAAACAAAATCTTGTTACTTGAAGATTATATCCTTGCAAGTTCCAAAACGTATAAAGAGCTTACAAACAAACTTGGTGACCTGTTTAACAACCATCATCTACTAAAAGCAGGATTTTGGAAAGCGATAAAAGTATCTTTCAAAAACAATAAATTCTCCCTCGTGCCGGCGCCGCTGTTTTCAAAGGATTCACTCTATGACTACTTGCGGGTAAATGCCCGGATCAACCCGCAAACAGATGAGTTGCAATACTATAAGCACATCCAGTGCGATGCGGTGAATGTGTTTTCTGTAAACAAATCCCTTTATAACTGGCTTGAAACCATGTATAAGCAAACCAGTATCAGTTATTTACATCAGGCGAGCGGACTTATTGAAGGCGTCATGAGCCAGTTAAAACATTACGAGGACAATAATATTTTTTTATATATCGACCGGTTTAAGCTGCATATTATCACCACACGCAACAAAAAGCTTGAATATTACAATCAGTTCGCAATCAAACAGTTTTCCGATTACATAAAATATATCATGACGGTCATGAAAGAACTCGGTCACCACCAGAAAACCACTCCCGTGATTTTATGGGGATATATCGGAAAACAATCGCCGCATTTTCAGGAATTTTCGAAGTACATCAAAAACCTGTCTTTTGGACAGCGTCCGGATTTTCTTAAATTCAGGTACTTCTTTGATGAGGTACAGGATCATCACTATTTTGATCTTTATAGCCTCAATCATTGCGATTAGATATAAGGATGATGAAAAAAACCGCCATTTTCCCGGGTTCTTTTGACCCCTTTACCAAGGGCCATCAGGATATTGTATTGCGCGGATTGAATCTGTTCGATGAAATAATCATTGCCCTCGGGCACAATTCACAAAAAACGAGGTATTTCGAACTCAACTCTATGCTCGACCACATCAGGAAGGCATTTGAAAATAACCCCAGCATAAAAGTGATCACGTATAACGAGCTAACCGCATCGCTGGCCAAAAAGCACAACGCTAATTTCCTGCTGCGGGGGCTTCGGAATACCACAGATTTTGAATATGAAAACAGTATTGCCGAAATAAACAAGCACCTCAACCCTGACCTGGAGTCGGTTTTCCTGATTACATCACCTGATTATGCCTATATCCGGTCTTCGATCGTCAGGGAAGTACATTTGTACGGTGGCGATATATCCGACTACCTGCCCTACGCACTCTGAGACCACCCAAAACGATACCAGTGACGTGTCAAGCATACCCGATAGCTATCGGGTTATCCGGCCCAAGCCTGGTTCCCCCAATCAAGTTGAGGGCATG
>JADFHN010000013.1 GCA_022567155.1 Bacteroidota bacterium | reverse complement strand
AGTGGATTAAAAAAATATTTCCATACTTTACTTTTTCCATTAGGAGAAATTTATTTTGAAGGAATAAACCATACGTTAAATGGTTAAATAAAACGACAATGTCACATGATATATTCAAATACTTTAAACATGTTAAACAAGCAATTCGCTTGCCGGTTAGTTGATTTTCCACCACTGGTCGTAGTGGTCGTAGGGTCGCCCTACGACCAGATAAGGAACTTGGAGCCATTTAACTATTAGAAAGAAAAACAAAATCGATTATTTAAAACGCCAACTTAAAGAATTGGGCTATAATGTAGAAAAAATTGATAAAGTAGTTTAGAACAATATAAAGGCCTATTGTTACTAGTGATCCAATCTTGGAATCCCGAGTATGAAACTGGCTTCAACACAGAAAAGCACAAACAATTGTTGCCACGAGCACGAGTATGAAATTTTAACTTTCTTATCTGCTTTCTAAGTCGCTTAAAATGTAGAACTTATAATTTATTTACGTATGAAATTACTAATGATCTTTACAAACAGGTTTGCATACAAACCCGGAATAAAAACACTTGAAACTGTTGAAAACGTGAAACCGGACAAAGTCAGCTTTGAACATGCACAAACAGCGTTTATACAGGTGGAAGAAACAGATGATGATTCGGATACATTGAAATCAATTGAAACCAAACTGGTGAAAAACCTGAAATGGATTGCACGTAAAAACAAGACCAATCTGATTATCCTGCATTCATTTGCCCACCTGTCCGAAAGCAAAGCATCGCCTGAAGTATCGAAAAGACTTTTCGATAACGTTGAAACCAGGTTAACCTCCTCAGGGTACGAGGTGTATCAGACTCCCTTTGGCTATTTTCTCGATCTTGACATCGAAGCACCCGGCTTTTCACTCGCCCGCGTATTCAAGAGTTTCTGATATCTTAGCCGAACATGGCTGGAGAAACTGAAATGACTACCGTGAATTAAGAGTTAGAGATAATACCAATGTAGTCTTTATCGTTAATGAATACGTAAAATTTTAAAACGATAACATATTAAGAAAAAGGTATAATGCAGAGCTTTCGTCAAAAATTATCATCGGGTTTGGTTTTTTCATCTATAACTATTTTTTATTTCTGTGAAACGCCAAATATTTGCAGGTCATATTTCAGGAGTTTTGTTTTTTAGTAAGCCACATTAAGGTAAGTGGAATCGGTAAATAAAAATAACATACAAGATATTATACGTCCTGTATTTCTTATAGAGAACAGGTTCAATAATCAAACGTTAATGACATATAACGATACTTTTTCTACAAATCTATGGAATAAACTCAAGGTGATTCCAGTGTCCCCATTCGGCAATGAAGATCTTCAAGGAAACACATAATTTTATCGTACCTTCTCTGCAACCACCTCAAAAGTACCGCTGTAGGACCCCGGCAGCCCGCTGGCGGATAACCCATTGACCTGAATAGTATAGGTGCCCTGCGCGTCGGAGGTGTAAAAACGGACAACACACTCTCCATTTTTATCGGTCGAAATTTCCGGTTCCCAATGCAGATGGTTCCGAAAATCAGGAGTCCTGTTCTCACGCATTGCTTCGGAATCATATGTTGGTTCGAAAAAAACCTTGTGATCCTGCAGCCCCTTGTAATTTGCCTTCAACGTATTTTCATCCAGTTCAATATCCGGTAAATCAGAATGATAGGAATAGTAAGCTACAATACCTCCACTGCTTAGATACCCATAGAAGTATTTGCTGTGAATCACATCAATTTTCCTGATTTTTAGCGGATCTACTGCCATAATTTCGTCAACATCAAATACAGGAACGCCATCAAGAAGAATAAGTGGTTCTTCTTCCATCGTTTTGTTACGGGCTTCATCGACAACCTTAAATAAAAATTTTCCTTTATTCCGACGTACAAATACACTATACACATATTCCCTCATAACCTCTTCCATCACCGGAAAACGGGTATAGTCATCAAGAAGATAGGATGCATCAGGAATATTATAAAAACTCAATGAATCAAAAACGAGCTTATGGGGATCCGGTGCAGCAAAAATGTTTTCTATCTGCATATTTGTATTTTGATCCACAAGAAACGGCTCTACGGTTGAAGACAATTCAAATTGGCCCCAAAGGTAACTGGGGGCCGGATTTCCAAACGGGTCCTCAAGGGTTATCACTACATTTTCCTTCATTTTTTCCGGGCGGATCACCATCACCCTTTCGCCATAGATATCTTTTGTTTCAAATACAATCCGGCCGGCATTGTTACTTTTTGCAGCAAAAAGTTGGGCATAACTATTAGGAAAACTCAGGTAAACAAGTGTATTTGGAACAGGTTCACCCGTGCCTTTTAGTGTGATTTTTCCTGAGATGGTTTGATTGATAAATTCCGGAATGTATTCAAATGAAAGGCTTTCATTGACATTTCCCCGCATAGCACTTACATCATATATACGCCATCCCTGAGTAAGCATAAGGTCATCCATGTCTTTATCAACCTTTGGGCTTCTGTTTGTAAAGTAGTACCCGGGTTCTTCCACAATGCCTTTTATATCCGAAAGCCACATATAGCTTACAATGTCTGGGTTTTTAATGATAAGATTAGCATCAGACCGGTAAACCGACACCGACAAATCTGCCGGTATTGGCGAATTTAAATGATCCGTGGTTTTTAGTTTGATTTCCATTGCACTACGCTGACCAGGGTGCGCATCACTGAGCTCGCCATTGATATTAAGGTTGTTTTCCGGGTATTTAAAAACAAGCCGCTCGCATACAGGAAAGCCATTTTCATCAAAAAGGGTGAATTGATTTATGCCTTCATTAAGAGAGGTGGTGGGTATTTCAAAAAAAGTACTTTTCTCAAAACCATTCATTTTCCTGATAAACAAAAACTTATCCCTGGAAATGCCCGCAAGATAAATTCGTCGATCGGGGGCTTTTAACAATCCTTTATAAGAAACATAAATCCTATACCTATCATTTTCAGCTTCCGCATGCATGACATATCCTGATTCCCTTATTTCTGCAAATGGAAATCGTTCCATATGTCCGGCAGAATCGACCAGGAGCGCATGATACTGTTTATCTTTCGCCGGTGTAAACCAAAAACTCCCTATCCCAAATTGATTGGATGTAAACCTTATCACCGTGTCCTGTTGCTCACTGATAACTAACCCTGCAAAGTGCTGACCTTTACCATTTAGTCCTGTGGCTTTGAAGCCAACACGGCTTTCAATATCACTCACTAAATATCCTCCTTCGGGAAAAAATTGCAGGTCGGGTTTAACGCTATCGTTTGCCTGAAGGTTTAACCGTTTAAAGGGATTTACAATTAGTATTTCAGATGAATAAAATCCATTATCATCAAAATTTCTCATCCAGTTGGTAAATGCCCTGATCCGGTACCGGCCCGAATTTAGATTGGTTGGCAAATACATCCAGCCTGTCCCCCCCGACCGGTTAATTTTTATTTTATGTTGTAATACGGATTCGTTATTACTATTAATCAGATCAACATAAACTACTTTGCTCATTGAGAAAGGCAAATGATCGCGTTCGGCATAGTGGTAAATCCGGAACCAGATTGTTTCTCCGGTCAGAAAATGAGGCTTTGATATATGTAAAAAAACCTTTTCCTTCGGGTTATTTTTCAGCCAGGAAGTGATTGAATTGGCAAAAGATATAGAATCCTGCTGGGCAGGCATTGGCTGACTGCAGACAAAAAAGATAACCACCCAACTTAATCGTAATCTGACAGAATGAAAAACACGCTGCATTAATCCCAAAATTCAGGTTTTACATTACTTCCTTTTAAGCGGCAATCAATGCAGGACCTGACTACCATTACAAACCCACTCCCCGGCGGGGTAGAATAGGTACTGATTAGATAGCCGATATTCAGGAATTTCTCCAATTCCCAATAGGATATCACCGTGTCTGCCCCGATTCTGCAATTCGGGTAGAGCGTGGGTATTTTAATATCCAGAGGCAGATCAGCCAGTCTCTTGATAAAGATGCGTTTGGAAGATACGGTGGCCATATCAAAATAGCCTAACACCGGTTCAGAGGGATTATTTACATTTTTGATATTCCCGGTCACCTGAAAGGGCTGTGCATCATAAAGAGACCCTGTAGATTCATTGGATTCTTTTAAATTCCGCCAGAACCGGTATCCATCTTCACTAAGAGAAAATTGCTTCACAAGAATACTGTATTTTACTCTCAAAATGGATTCCCGGAATGAGAGGAACCTGATGGGTTGTCTTTCAATGATACCGGAGGTAATGTTTTCAGTAGTAGCAAGATTTAAATCAGTAGAAAATGACCCCTGCCAGCACCTGCTTATATTTTCTTCCCTTAAAAATGCATAGTTCCCATCGTAATTATAGTCCAGGAAGGAATAAAAGGGGGTGGAAAACTCCCATATCTCTTCCCATTCATATTTAAAGTATCCGGGCTCATTTGATTCAGTTTCACTATCCAGGTAAACCTGAAATCCTTCATCCAGGCCACCGGTTTTGTTGGACGTAATAGTTTCTCTTTCAAAGTACACACCGGTTACCGGGGGGGTTTTTTTCATTGTCACCGGATCAGATTTGTATAAATTCCCGTTTGCAGTGGCGATAACCAAGGTGTATGACGTACCTGTTTCCGGCCTAAAACCAGCCCCAGGTGTAAAATGCCCCGGCTTTGTTTCTCTGAAAACAATCTGGTTTCCGGAAGCATATTCAAGCCAAACGCCGGCGCCAGTTTCATAGTGTACACGCGTAGTATCAATAGGGTAACTTCGGGAAAGTATTATCTCCTGGTTCCTGGCATCATCTGATAAAAAAGCTTCCACAACAAGCAGGTTTTCGTAATTGCTCACTTCTGGTGTAAATGGTTCCACACACGCCGAAATCGAGGCAGATAGTATAATCAGGCAATATTTTTTAAACAATTGGTTCAAAACTTAAAATTATAGGTAATAGTAGGTATGGCTGTTCCGAAAACGGATAGTTTGTACCCCTGAACCCGGCCTCCTTCTGATACAAAATAGATCGAGTAAACGTTTTTTCTGCCAAGTACATTATACACAGAAAAAGACCAGGAACTATGCGCCAGCTTATTTACCTTATGATTACCCTCCACCTGTAGCGATACATCGAGGCGAATATAATCCGGCACACGAAATTCATTCCGGTTGGAATAAAATAACCGTTCGCTGTTTCCAAGTACATACCTTGCTACCGGAAAGGTGATGGGCCTGCCGGTTGAATAAACAAAATTTGATGATACGTCCACTCGCCGGTTAAATTTGTAGTTGAAAATGAGATTCAGGCTATGTGGCTTATCATAATTGGTTGGAAAATATGCACCCTCATTGATTGTTTCTTCAGGATTCGACCCGATTACTTTATTAAAAGACCGTGAGTATGTATAACTTATCCAGCCGTTCATTTTACCTCTCTTTTTCTTAAGCAGAAATTCTAAGCCATAAGATTTGTTCTTTCCGTTAAGCAGATCCGTTTCAATCTGGTTATTCAACAATAATTTAGCCCCGCCTTTATATTCCAGTATATCCTGTACATTTTTATAATATATTTCAACATACGATTCTATGCTGTTAAGCCGAAGGTTTCTGTAGTATCCCAGTGAAACCTGGTCGCTGACTTGCGGCCGTAAGTACGAATCACTCAATTTCCACGTATCTGTGGGAGAAATAGCAGCTGTATTGGTCAACATATGGATATATTGCCGCATCCTGCTGAAACTTGCCTTTATTGAGCTTATGCTATTCAGGCTATACCGTGCCGACCCGCGGTATTCAGGCCCGTGATAGATTTTGATAACTTCATTAGTACCATACATTTTGGCTTCGGTGGTATTTGACGGGCTCCTCGGAAGTCCTTCAGGGTAGAAATTCACTGTTTTAGGCCCCAAATAGCTATACAGGGAATACCGCAGGCCGGCATAAACACTAAGTTGATCGTTGAGGTTAAAATTATTGCCTATATAAATGGCGTTTTCAACCCCTTTTTCGCTTTCAAGTATTACCGGAGCAATTTCAGAATTCGTGTTTCCCGGCAACATTTCCCCAGGGTCGAGATTATACACAATGGAGCTTATTCCAAAGTCTACTCCACTCCAGGAGGTTGGGAAGTAGCTGAAATCAACCTTTATATTTGCAGAACCCAGGTTGTAATGAAAATCAAATGACCGCAGCGAGTCATTTTTCTGACTGATACTGTATTTGTAACTACTATAGCTTCCGCTTGCAATGTACAACAGTTTATTGCTGAAAATATGACGCCACTGAAAGGATGCATTGAAATTCCGGTATTGATACAATGAATCTGAAAAAAGCCTGAAATCGTCATTCGAAAAATACGAAGACAGATAAATGGCGTCCCTGTCGCCAACTTCAACGCTGATTTTAGCATTTACATCATAAAATGAAGCGCTGCTGTTCTTTATGTTGGCATCGGGCACCTGTTGCAGCAACCAGTTGGAATATGTGCTTCTGCCACCTACTATAATTGAAGCTTTATCTTTAACAATTGGCCCTTCGAGGGTAAGTCTGGCCGTTACCGGGCTGATTCCACCCTGTCCCCCGAATCTTTTTTTGTTTCCATCTCTTGATTTCACTTCAAAAATAGAAGAGGCCCTCCCCCCATAACGTGCCGGGATCCCCGCTTTAAGCAACGTGGCGCTTCTTATTACATCCGGGTTAAATACCGAAAAAAATCCAAAAAAATGCGAGGGATTATACAACGTAGCCCCGTTCATGGTTACCAGGTTTTGATCGGCAGCCCCGCCACGAACGTTAAAACCCGATGCCCCTTCACCAACGGTCTGCACACCAGGCAGCGTGAGGACTATTTTTGTAATATCCTTCTCGCCCAAAACAGTTGGAATTTGCTTCATATCGGTCATACCCATCTTTTCAATACCCATTTGAACACTTGTAATGTTTAAAAACTTTTCCGCTTCAATCACCACTTCCTTTAGTCCGATCACGTTCTGGATCAGTTCGATATCAAGTGTTCCTTCAGAGAATAACATGATTTCCCGTTTTGTTTCCTTCATGCCTACACTTCGCATCCTGAGTGTATGCGGCCCCTGGGGAAGTGTAATATTGTAATAACCATACGCGTTGGTGATAACGCCGATTCTTGGCGTCTCAATGTAAACGATAGCCCCTATGACCGGCTCACCATTCAGTTCATCCTCAATGGTCCCGGCAAGGTTCACCATTTTCCCTTCTACAAGCGATGTTTTAATTCCAATTTCAATTAGTTGATCCTCAATGGATATTTCCGCTTCCGGATCATCTGATTTATCCCGGTCGCCAAATAAAAGGGCCGTTAAATCCATATCAACCGGGGCATCGCTGTTGATGTCGAAGAACCCTTCAGGTAACTCCGGCTTTATTTTTGCGCCAGCGGTAATAATTATATTATACGACAAGATGAAATAATGATAATCAGAACCTGTAAAGGCACGTTTCAGCACACGTTGAACCGGCTGATTTCTCACCTCAAAGTTTACTTCCAATGAATCCATAATTCCGGGATGCGAAAAAAACCGGTATGGTGTTTCGGATTCAATTTGTGCAGCCACCTGAGCGAACGAAACATTCCGGAAATTACTGGTAATGAGGTGATCTTTTTGTTGTCCGAGTAAGGAACCGGCATGCAGTAAAAGAATTAATAAAACTCCAATAATCACCCTGTTCATCGACCCCTTCCCTGTTTTAACTCTTCGTAATAGTTACAAACACGCACGACATAATTTTCAAAACCATCTTTTTTCCTCCTTCGGACCCTCCGGATAGCTTTTTTCTCGTCTTCCAATAAGTTGAACAGCATATTTTTCGAACCGATATGATGAAAAATTCCGTCTTTATATATAAATAATTTTGAATCATTATAGAATTCATACCGGTAAGGGCGTTCGGTGGTTGGCTGTACTTTTTTAACCCTTTTTGCAAGTACTTTTAAATTTCCGTTGTGGAGTATTTCATAGAAACCAGTTGCAGAAAGGCCTTTGTTTTCCTCTTTTATCAGGCGTATAAAACGATGGCCGTTAAATCCAAAACTATTGATTTTCTGATTCGAAAGCCTGATCAGTGAAAAGTGTTCTTTCTCATCATAATGCACGATAGCCAGCTCATTGCGGTAAATATCAAATCCCATTTTGATATGATCATAAAAATTTCCGTCATACTTCACAACACCCGATTGCAACGTTTTTTGTTCAAAAAACGGATGCCCTTTGATATTGATATCGGCTGGGATGTATTCAGGCCCGTTAAAAATTTGACTTGTCTTACCCTGTTTATGGGTATAGTATTCGTAAATATTTCGTACTTCTTCATCGAAGGTATCGTTAATCAGGTGATCTATTCCCGTTTGTGCTTTTAAAACAGGAACAATCGAAATCAAAAACAGGAACAATCCGGAAATTTTAACCATACTGATCTTCTAAGACTCTTGTGGAAAGTGCAGCTCTGAACCCTCTATAACCTCCCTGACTACCAAATTTATAAATACCCTTATTATAAAACACAGCGTGATTCCACTATTCAGCCATTTATTTGATGAATGGTCAACGAAAGTTGCCAAAATCATTACCTTTGGCGCAAGCGTCCCGCTTGTGCCAGAATATTCTCCTCAAATTTGCTGATTAATTAGTAACTCATACAATTCCTGCTGACCACTTCTTTGTAACGGTTCACCATGTTGCCTTGCGATGGCAGCCAGATCTTCAAAAGTTAATTTCCCGTTTTCATAGTCCTTTCCTTTTCCATCATCGAAAGAACCATACCGTTCTTCACGCATTTTACTATATTCAGTGTTTTTTAACACATTATAAGCCACTATCAATGCTCTTGCAAAAACATCCATACCGCTTATGTGTGCATAAAAAATATCCTCCGGATCGGTAGAATTTCGTCTGGTCTTTGCATCAAAATTAATTCCACCACTTATACCTCCGTGTGTTAGAATTACCAGAAAAGCCTCTGTAAGTTCATAAATATCTATCGGAAACTGGTCTGTATCCCATCCGTTCTGGTAATCACCGCGATTGGCATCAATACTGCCCAGCAGGCCTGCATTAGCAGCCACCTGCAATTCATGTTGAAAAGTATGCTGCGCCAGGGTGGCATGGTTTACCTCGATGTTCAGCTTAAAATCATCCACAAGGTCATACTCTCTGAGAAATCCAATTACCGTAGCAGCATCAAAATCATACTGATGCTTTGAGGGTTCCATGGGTTTGGGTTCAATAAAAAAACAACCTTTAAATCCATTTTTTCTTGCATAATCTTTTGCCATATGGAGAAATGTTGCCATATGATCCAGTTCTCTTTTCATATTTGTATTGAGCAACGACATATAGCCTTCCCTGCCTCCCCAGAACACATAATTCTCCCCTCCCAGCTTTATGGTAATATCCAGCGCTCTTTTAACCTGGTTTCCTGCATAGGCCACCACATCAAAATCAGGATTTGTGGCGGCGCCATTCATATATCTAGGGTGTGAAAAAAGGTTGGAAGTACCCCACAACATTTTTACACCTGATGCCTGTTGCTTTTCAAGAGCATAATCAGAAATAATTTCCAATCTTTTATCTGTTTCAGCTATTGTATCGCCTTCCTGAATCAAATCGAAATCATGAAAACAATAATAGGGGATGCCCATTTTAGTAATAAACTCAAACGCTGCATCCATCTTGTCTTTTGCCTGTTTAACAGGATCTTTAGAAATAAGCCAGGGGAAAAATTTAGTCGGCATGCCAAAGGGATCTGCGCCGGTGCCACCGAATGTATGCCAGTAAGCAACAGCAAACCTGAGATGCTCTTTCAATGATTTATCACCTATTATACGGGCTTCGTCATAATATTTAAATGCGAATGGGTTTGTTGATTCCATGCCTTCGTAAACAATTCGGCCAATTCCTTTAAAAAATTCTTTTTCGCCAGATACGATATTTAAAATTCCTGTTTGCGTCATAATATAAACTATTGAGTTAAAATGTATTCTAAATCTGTTTTCCACATTTGCCAGGCCTCTATATACTGATTTCGCCGTCTATCATTTACCGGATAATATACCCGGTTAATTTCAATATTTTGTAAAGCCTCAGATACTGTACTGAAAAATCCTGCAGCTACACCTGCAGCCTTTGCGGCCCCGATGGCGCCGGTAGTTTCAACCACTTCAATCTGGCTGTCTGCAAGCGTAGCAACTGTAGCAGAAAAAATCTCTGATTGAAATAAATTATCATTTCCGGCCCGGATAATACTTGCATCAAGCCCCAATTCCTTTAGAATTTCCATTCCATACACAAATGAAAATGCAATACCTTCTAAAGCAGCCCGGTATAAGTGTGCTTTGTTATGGATGTTGAACTGGAGGTTTATTATATGCGCACCCAGGTTTCGGTTACTAAATATCCGTTCAGTTCCGTTGCCAAAAGGGATCATCCGCAGGTTTTCGGACCCCACCGGTATGGAAGATGCAATGTTTTCCATTTCCGTGAAGGTGAGATCATCAGACCCGGTGTTTTGCTTTATCCAGCTATATTGAATTCCCGCTCCATTCAGACAAAGCAATATACCCAGCCGTGGGTTTGCTGGTTGATGAGTTACATGAGCAAAGCCATTCACTCTTGACCGCTGATCAAAAACAGGCCTGTCCACAATACCGTACACCACTCCGGATGTACCGCCGGAGGCTGCCACTTCGCCCGGATGCAATACATTTAATGAAAGTGCATTATTCGGTTGATCTCCCGCACGATAGGTTACCGGTGTACCTTCTTTTAATCCCAGCATAGCAGCTGATTCATGAGTAAGTTCACCCTGCACCGAAAATGTAGGTGTAATTACCGGAATCAGATTTCTGTCAATTTTAAAATGATCTAAAAGGAATTCTGCAACCTCGTTGATTTTGAAATCCCAAAAGATACCTTCAGATAAACCGGATATTGTGGTTGACACTTCACCGGTAATCTTCATGGCAATAAAATCACCCGGCAACAAAAATTTGTAAACTTTTTCATAGATGCCGGGTTCATTCTCCTGCACCCATTTCAATTTAGAAGCTGTAAAATTACCCGGTGAGTTCATCAGATGCCGCAGGCATCGTTCTTCTCCCAGTTCGGTAAAAGCTTTATTGCCGATGTCAACTGCCCGGCTGTCGCACCATATGATTGAAGGTCTCAATATATGGTGATCTTTGTCAATTAATACCAACCCATGCATCTGATAAGCGATGCCTATACCTTTAATATCAGCCTTGTCAATATGATTATTTCGTTTCATTAATTTCCTGGTAGCCTGGCACAAATTTTCCCACCAGGTTTCAGGATCCTGTTCTGCCCATCCCGGATGGATAGCTTTTATTCCCATCTCATTATCCGGAAATTTTATGGAATCTGCTACATGGCCGGAGTGGGCATCAACCAATGCTGCTTTAATCGAAGAGCTTCCAACGTCGTACCCTAATAAATACATATGGTGTTATGAATTGAGAAATTCAACTGTGGGCTATAGGTCCAGGCCTAAAATTCTTCGATTTAATTGTTCATTGGAACTTCCACCTGCAAAATCGTCAAAGGGCCTTTCGGTAACATTTATAACGTGATCTGCAATAAATATTGCTCCTTCTTTAGCCCCTTGCTCAGAATCTTTTATGCAACACTCCCACTCCAGTACAGCCCAGCCATCATAACCGTATTGAGACAATTTTGAAAATATTGATCTAAAATCAACCTGGCCATCCCCCACCGACCTGAATCTTCCAGGACGATCAATCCACTCCTGGTATCCGCCGTACACACCACTTTTGCCGCTGGAATTAAATTCAGCATCTTTTACGTGGAACATTTTGATGAAATTGTGATAGAAGTCGATGTATTGAAGATAATCCAGTTGTTGCAATACAAAATGGCTTGGATCATAAAGGATGTTCACTCTTTTGTGGTTTCCGGTGGCTTCATAAAAACGTTCGAATGATATTCCGTCGTGCAAATCTTCTCCGGGATGAATTTCATAGCACACATCCACACCACTGTCTTCAAACGTATCGAGAACCGGCAACCATCGTTTGGCCAGTTCTTTAAAACCATCTTCCACAAAACCGGCAGGACGCTGTGGCCATGGATACATGGTATGCCACATGAATGAGCCTGAGAAAGTTGCATGTACGTTAATGCCCAGATTTCTACTGGCCACGGCAGCATTCTTCAATTGCTGTATTGCCCAATCTGTTCGTGATTTCGGATTACCTCGGTGCTGTTCAGGCGCAAACGCATCAAACATTTCATCATACGCCGGATGAACGGCAACCAATTGCCCTTGAAGGTGGGTGGAGAGTTCGGTGATCTCCAGATCATAGGATTCCACTGTTTCCCGGAGCTTATCACAATAATCTTTACTGTCAGCCGCCTTTTCAAGATCGATCAGAAATGTTTCCCAGGTCGGTATCTGTATTCCTTTGTAACCCAGGTCTGATGCCCATTTACATAATCCTTCGAGGGTATTGAAAGGAGGATTTGCAGCCACAAATTGTGCTAAAAAAATGGCCGGACCCTTGATTGTTTTCATATTGTTTACGTTTTATATATTTATGGTTTTACTGTTATTTTAGTGGACAAGATTATTTTGCTGAAGTCTGGAGTCCGAAGTATATTTCTTTAAAGTTTCCATCATTTCCAGTGTTTGTTTTTCGGCTTTAAGTCTTTGCTTCGGGCTTCCATCTTCCAACCGCCGATCATAAGTTACCTCCGTTTTATAAAATTTCAAAACAACTAACCTGTTCGTTTTGGATTTAACAATCACTGGCAATGAATCCGGATTATAAGAAGGTTGAATGTTGAAGGACGTTTAATTTCTACCAGGGATCCATTGTCAGATACGTTCTTCAGCTTTACCCTAATGCGATACCCGGACAATTGATTTTAACCAGTTAAAAAATCGCCCAGTACGGAGTAATTCCATCGGTTTTTATCAAGGTACAAAAGATTTCCCTCCACGATCTTTAGCGGTGATGCTATGTTATTCGTATATAGTCCACCTGTACCCAACCCATGTACCATGCCATTATCAACTTCAAAGGTAAACTGTGCGATGGCATTTAATCCAACATTTGATTCCAGCGCCGACGTGATCCACCAGCCGATATTCATATCATTTGCCAACGTTATCCATTCAAGCGTTTCCATAAATCCACCCAGCAAGGTAGGTTTAAGTACAATGTACTGAGGCCTGATAGAGCTTAGCAATTTCCTTTTATCCGCTGACCTTCCGATCAGTTCTTCGTCCAGTGCGACCGGTACAGGGGTGTTTCTACACAAACGAGCCATTTCAATTTCATTGCCCGGCTTGATGGGTTGCTCAATCGAATGAATGTCAAGAGGAGCCAATTTTTTCAGATAGTCCAGCGCATCATCTGCAGGAAATGCACCGTTGGCATCCACCCTGAGGATCAAATCCGCCTCTTCAAATCCGGACCTCAGGGTTTCCAGCACACGTAACTCTGTATCGAAATCAATCGCACCTACCTTCATCTTTATGCATCGAAACCCCGCATCAATTTTCTCCTTACCCTGGTTCAGCATTTCGCGTTCACTGCCCATCCATATCAGCCCGTTTATAGGTATTTGCGCCTGAGCGAGATAGAATGAATTTCTGAACAATATCCTCATTCCGCCATGTAAGAGATCCAGCAATGCCATTTCGAAGCCAAACCGTAACGCAGGATATGTCCTGCCTGCCAGTTCTTCCGACAGGCGATACACTTCGACAGGAGTTTCCGGTAGTGCCTTTTCGGCTAGCTGTTCCATACATACCTTAAGCTTTTCTTCAATAGTATCAAGATCATCAATGCTTAAACCGGCCAGAGGTGCGCATTCTCCGAGTCCACACAAACGATCGTCAGAATCGGTGATTTTGATAATATAAACAAGCTTCTCTTCCAGCACACCCCGCGATGTACTTGCTTTGAAGCTAAATTTCAACCGATGCCTGATATACGACCCTTGCATGTATAAAATTTATTCAAATTAAATATTTTTCTTCCTGTCAAAGTAATTTTTCAGCTCTAAGATCGCCTTTATTTAGTCGCTTAGTTCGTCATGGCTTTGCGTTCCTTTGCGGATCCTTAGCGATCATTGCGGTAAAGATTAATGGCATTTACCTTAAATGGCATTAACAACGCTTTTGATCCCATGTTTTAATAAAGCTGTTGAAGCCTATATTTGCGTCAAATGAAAAATATCGCTTTTCCCAATATCAAACTTACTGAATACACCTATGTACTTCCCGAAGAGCGCATTGCCTGCCACCCGGTAAACGTACGGGATGATGCACGATTGCTGGTATATAAGGAAGGTAGTATTTCGCATCACGTTTTCAGCCAGCTCCCTTCGCTCCTTCCGGAAAATTCCACACTTTTTTTCAACAATACACGCGTAATACCTGCCCGCATACATTTCAAAAAATATACCGGCGCCACCATTGAGATCTTTATAATTAGACCGACAAGACCTTCTCAGGACATTGTACAGGTAATGGCAACCACACAATCGTGCTCATGGCAGTGCCTGATCGGCAACCTGAAAAAGTGGAAAAACGCGGAAGTGCTCCGGCTGGACATCATTGTTGACGGAAGGCCTCTGGCAGTACATGCTACACTTATAAACAAGGAGCGCAATGAAGTACAATTTGACTGGACCTGCAATATGCCTTTTTCTAATGTATTGGATGAGTTGGGCGAAATTCCGTTACCTCCTTATATAAAGCGTGATGCAGAACCTGAAGATAAGGTACGATACCAAACTATATATGCTAAAAATGATGGAGCGGTTGCAGCTCCTACCGCAGGATTACATTTCACCAATGACGTTCTGACAAACCTTGCTCAAAAAGGAATAAAATCCGAATTTCTTACGCTGCATGTGAGTACCGGCACTTTTCAGCCCATACAGTCTGAAGACGTGGCCAGCCATCCGATGCATGCGGAGGAAATACTGGTGACACGTCAACATATTAAGCGCATCCTTAACAGCGATTTCACCATAGCGGTAGGAACCACCAGCCTGCGTACGCTGGAAAGTGTATTCTGGTACGGGGTTAAGTTGCTTGAATCCAGTGACGTACCCTTTATAATCGAAAAGGATTTTCCATATAGAAAAACACAAGAACTCCCGGAAGTTCAGGATGCCCTTGGGGCGGTTTATGATCACATGAAGCACCGGCAAACCGAAGCCCTGAAAGGGATTACCCGGCTGTTTATCGTTCCGGGATATAAGTTCCGGATAGTTAAAGGTCTTATTACCAATTACCACTTGCCGGGATCCACCTTGATACTTCTTGTGGCTGCATTTATCGGAACGGACTGGAAAAGGGTTTATACGGAAGCGCTGAAAAAAAATTACAGGTTCTTAAGCTATGGTGACACCAGCCTGATTTTGCCATAAATCAGAGGCCAAACTATCGTGCCTGATATACGAATTGTAAGGTATTATTTGCACATTTTCACCATCAGTCAACTACTTATTTTCTTTAATTTTTTAAAGATATATTTTAATTACTCTGTCATAAAATAAGCTCATCAATTCATTCTTACCGAAATCTTTCTTAATTTGTGCTACCTAAATAGATTATAGCTGGCAAAAAGTGGGTTCTATAATATTAAAATCGTTAAATGCGCGGCCTGAAGAAAGCACAAAGGTATATCTCCTGCTGCTTCAGGGATTTTTTACCGGTATATTTCTGGCGACGTATGATGTTGGCGCCGTTACAATCTTTTTGCAATATTTCGAAGAATCATCCCTTGCCTGGGCTTTTGTTGCATCCGGTGTTGTAGGGGTTTTTGCCACCTATTTATATGCCTATCTGCAGGCCAGGGTCAGTTTTCCCAGCCTGGTAATCGGATATCTTATATCTATTTTTCTGGTTTCCTCATTTGTATGGTACGGACTTACCTTTTATGACAATTTTGAACCCATTGCATTTACCGCGTTTGTATTTGCACTACCCTTTACCTACATCGGACTGCTTATTTTCTGGGGTACTTTTGGCCGGATTTTCACTGTGCGGCAAGCAAAAAGAATTATTGGAGGTATTGATACCGGCCAACTGGTGGCATCTATTCTGGCACTGTTTACCATTGGATTTATCATTGAAAATGCTATCATTACAATAGTACAATTGTTCCTGTTGAGCATGTTCGCTCTGGTGATCTTGCTGGCTTCATTTATAATCATTTCAGTAAAATTTTCACTCAGGGAGGAAGCCGGAGAAAAGAAAAAGACCTTCCCTATCCCGAAAATGATCAGGAACAAATACCTGCGCCTGATGATCATGTTCGTGCTGATATCTATCGTTGCCATTACTTTTGTGGATTACGCATTTTTAAGCGCTACGCAAACCCAATGGCCGGATCCAAATGATCTGGGTGCATTTATCGCCCGGTTCGAGGCCACCGTGGTCATCTTCAGCTTCCTTTTCCAGACATTCGTAACTGACTGGGTTATTGATAATTACGGGCTAAAACTGGCCTTACTGATCAATCCCGCACTTATAATCATACTTGTGGTCATATCTGGTATGCTTGGTGCTTTTTCAGAACAATTCGTATGGTTTTTCCTGGCAATCTCCATTACTAAACTATTCATCGATTCCTTAAGAGACGCCCTCGATGGACCTACCTTTAAATTATACTTTTTACCCATTGATTCAACCGTACGTTTTGATGTCAACACTAAAATCGAAGGTGTTGCAACTGCATTTGCGGCCATAATAGCTGGTTTACTCCTGATTTTAATGAACACCCTGAAGTTAGATTTGATTGTCGTAATTTTTATCATTATTCCGGCACTGATAGCCTGGTTTTTCACTACCGGAAAAATGCATTTTAGTTACCGGACGACCCTTCAGGAAACATTGTCTAATATTAAATCCAACGTGTCGTCATTTATTTCAAAAGGTTACAAAGAGGAAATTACACCTGATGAAGTCAGAGAAAATGAGGCCTCCGTTTATTATTCTTTAAAATTAATGGAGCGTCTGGAGCCGGAAGATTTTGAAAATTCAATAAAAAAACTCGCTGGAAATATTCCAACAAAAGGAAAGTTATTTGAATATACCCGTAAAAAGCTTGCACAAATCGATATGAATGCCAGCCGGGAACTTGCTGAAAAAGCTGTCAAAGAAGCAGAAAAAGGAGGTGGCGTAGCTATCAGTGATCCTGATCTATATGAAATGGCAAAATCCATAGATATAGAAACAAGAATCACGGCAGCCATTTACCTGAGAAGTCACATTTCCGATGAAAACGTATTTGTGCTGCTTGAACTTCTACGGGATATATCATCCATTGTACGTATGGAGGCGATGAAAACGGCAAGGAAAGTCAAAAGGCCTGAAACATGGGTGATTGTTACGGACATGCTGAGTTCTGTTGTATTCGGAAATGAAGCTGCAGCTACCTTATATGCAGGCGGAGATGACGTTTTACCTGTAATTAACCAGATATTTCAAAAATCAGATCAGTCGAAAGATGCCCTGCAGCGAGTAGTGCAAATAATGGGCAGGCTGGGAAGCGAAAAAGCCATTGATTATTTATGGGATAAGGTCGAATATCCTGACAGAAAAATTGTAAAAGAAATCCTGCTTTCGATCCGGAATGCAAATTTCAAACCTGACGAAAGCCATGCCGCAAGAATAAACGCACAGCTTGACATCGAAATTGGTAAAGCCTTCTGGAATATTGCTTCGCAGTCCGAAATAATAGATAAGGATCACAACCAGGACCTGATTGATTCGCTTAACTATGAAATAGAAAGTAATTTCGAATTTATTTATATCTATTTATCCATATTATACGATCCTGCTTCTATACAGCTGGTGAAAGAAAATGTGGAATTGGGAACTGCAGATGGCATCACCTATGCCACTGAACTACTGGATGTATTTATTTCCAAAGAACTCAAACCAAAGCTTTTTCCTCTGATAGATGATATTACTGTCAGCGAAAAACTTGAAAAAGTCCAGGAATTTTATCCGAGGATCAGTTTTAACGAACTTCAGACCTTTAACTACATTGTCAACCGGGATTTTAACTACATCAACCGCTGGACGAAAGCATGTGCACTGCACTGTATGTCATTTCATCCCAGTACTAAGATAAATCAGGGTTTGATTGCACACCTTTTCAATCCGGATCTATTACTGGCTGAAAATGCTGCACTGGTGATTCGCAAGCTGAGTGAAGACCGGTTGACGGAAATCATTGACCGGTTGCCCGATGACCGGAGATATTATCTGAAAGACCGGATGCGATCTGCGACACTGGTAGGTGAAGTGGAAGAAAAAAATAAACTGCGTTTTAGTAAAACGCTTATGCTTTCAACGCTTGATGTATTCAAACCGGTAGTCAAACTGCATCTTTCACAATTTGTGGAAAAGATACATGTTGTAAAAATCAGGAAAGGTGAGGCATATGATCTGGCAGGATACAAAGGCTCCAATCCGCTGATCATTGCTGAAACAGGAGAAAGCGAGCTGTTCAGCACCGATAATTCGTATAAATTAAGAGAAAATGAGGTGTTCGGGGCCTTTTTTCTGGATAACGAGGATACACGCGAATATAAAATCAGGGCAACGCAGCACTGCGTACTTTACCTGCTTGACCTCAGCGATTTCCTGGGTGTTTTAACCAATTTCAGAGACCTCGCCAGTGAGGTGCTGGAAAATATTGAAATCAATGACAACAAAACACATATTGTAAAAGCATGAAACAACTAAATTAAAAACATATGCCAGCAAATTTTAAAGTTCTTATTAACTACTCTGAAAACGACAATAATCCGTCGATTGATTCAGGTAAAGGTTGGGTTGACAGTTTCAGCCGGTTTTTAAACCTCATGCTGCACCAGGTAATTGGCAGTAAGCCTGAGATTGTACTTTTATCGGGTACTGAGGCCATAGCTGCACAGATGATAGAAGGCGCTGATGCAATGGTCTGCATCATAAGCCCTTATTTTATTGATAATCCGAATTGCCTGGACGCACTGGAAGATTTTTACCTGAAATCAAGGGAAAAAGAAGCCCAACGCGTGTTCAAGGTGTTAAAAGCTCCTGTGAAAATCAAAGACCAGCCTGTAAGGCTAAGGGAATTGATAGGTTATGATATGTTTCATTATGATGATGAAACCCAGGAAGCTGAAGAATTCAAGCCTTATCTCGGTCAGGATTCCGAACGTGAATTCTGGATGAAAATGGTAGATCTCGTATATGATGTCCATGAAACATACCTGATCGGCAAGGGTGTTGATCTCAGAAGGGTACGGCCCATTCAGGACCGTAAAGCCGTTTATCTTGCTGAAACCGCCCACGATCTGACTATTCAGCGAAACATCATCAAACGTGAATTGCAACGTTATGGATTCAGGGTATTGCCTATTTATGCATTGCCTCCTTCTTACGATGATGTTGAGAAACAAATCAAAAAAAATCTTGAACAGTGCAGTCTTACAATTCACCTGATCGGAACCTCGTACGGAGAAATACCGGACGGAAGCACTAAATCAGTAATCGATATTCAGAACAGTCTTGCAGTTGAATGGAGTACGGAACTCAGGAAAAATAGCAAAATTAAAAACAAGATTTACAGGTTTATCTGGATCGTTCCTGACCTGCGGGTTGCCAGCGAAAAACAACTGACCTTTATTGAAAATATAAAAAGAGACATTGCCGCACTCGAAGGTGCGGAAATATTGCAGTTGCCGCTTGAGGATTTTAAGAACATTGTCAGGGATGAACTTTTTTCCACAGGTGACAAATCTGACATGCAATACGTTCCGGAGGATGAAAACGACAACGCCCGCAACGTATATCTGATACATGATCAGGTAGATAAAGAATCGGTTGAACCTATAAAAGAAGAAATTCAAAATATGGGCTATAATGTGTTGGAACCTACATTCGAAGGCGATTTGCTTGACCTACGGGAAGGTCATATCTATAACCTGCGCAAGCTGGATTTTGCTTTGATCTACCAGGGGCACGTAAACGACCAGTGGGTACGAATGAAACTTCTGGATCTTTTAAAAGCGCCTGGATTCGGAAGGATTAAGCCCATATTAAATAAAGGTGTATTGATCGGAAAGCACAGCAAAGGAGATTTCGAGAAGTTGAACGATGATAAGCATGTTGAAATCATACATGAATCGGGGAATAAACCTCCTGTAAACGATATACAAAAATTTTTACAAACACGGCAACAAGTACTATAAGCTATGGCGGGTAAGACAAAACAAAAAGCTGCAAAACCACAAAATACCGGGAGTGGGATACTGTTTAACCCCTATCCAGGCTTGCGGCCATTTAAATTAGAAGAAAGTCATCTCTTTTTTGGCCGTGAAGGGCAAACGGACGAAGTGCTTCAAAAACTTGCACAGCACCGGTTTGTAGGCATTATAGGGCCGTCAGGCAGTGGTAAATCTTCGTTTGTTTATTGCGGCGTGTTGCCTATACTATTCGGTGGATTTCTCGCAAAGACAGGCCCTAACTGGGACGTCATCATTCTCAGGCCAGGTTCCTCCCCTATTGAGAATCTCGCCTCAGCCCTGCTTGAAAAAGATCCTGCCTTCCAGGGCGAACCGGAAGACGACCACAACATCCGTAAAACCATCATTACCACACTGCTGCGGAGTGATTCGCAGGGACTTGTGGAAGCCATCAAGCAAATCAAGCAGGCCACAAATAAAAACTACCTGATTCTGGTTGATCAGTTTGAAGAACTATTCAGGTACAAAGCAAACATTGAGAATAAATACTCGGTTGACGATACGCTTACTTTTATAAACCTGCTGATGCAGACCGTGGATTCGGAAGAGGATGCGTATTATGTTGCAATCACTATGCGGTCTGACTTTATCGGTGACTGTGCCCAGTTTGCGAATCTTACACGAAAGATCAACGATAGTCATTATCTTATTCCGCAACTTACCCGCGAACAAAAACGAAAAGCCATTGAAGGTCCTGCAGCGGTTGCCAACGGCGAAAATGCCCAACGGCTGGTAAACAGGCTACTCAATGACCTGGGTGATAACCCCGACCAGCTTCCCATCCTGCAGCATGCGCTCATGCGTACCTGGGACTACTGGAGTAAAAACCGCGAAGGGAATGAAATACTTGATTTGAAACATTACGAAGCTATCGGTACCATGTCGGAAGCGCTTTCACAGCATGCCGACGAAGCGTACCATGAGCTGGATGAAAAACAGAAAAAGATCTGTGAAGCCCTTTTCAAAGCCATTACAGAGAAACGCGGCACATTTGGTATCCGGCGCCCCACCCTGTTAAAAGATATTGCCGCCATGGCAGACTGTAAAAACAAAGAACTTGCCGATGTGATCATTACATTCAGAAAACCGGGGCGCTCATTCCTCACACCCCAGCATGGCGTAAAGCTTTCACCTAATTCCATCATTGATATATCACATGAAAGCCTGATGCGCATCTGGAAACGCCTCAAAAACTGGGTTGACGAAGAATCCGAAGCTGTGGGCATGTACATGCGGTTGGCGGAGGCTGCAGCTATGTACCAGGTAGGTAAGTCCGGCTTATGGAGACCACCCGACCTGCAACTGGCACTCAACTGGCAGGTGAAACACAAGCCCACCCTGGTTTGGGGACAACGCTATGATGCCGCCTTTGAACGCACCATGTCGTTTCTGGAGTACTCCAAGAAGGAGTATGATAATGAGCAGCGGGTTAAAGAGTTGCAAGCCAAAAGGCGGTTAAGAAACGCTCGGATTACGGTAATCGTTTTAGCCAGCGCCACGGTCATTTCGATTGCATTTCTGCTGTATGCCTTTGCGCAAAAAACACAAGCAGATAGGAGCTTGGTTTTAGCTGTTGCAGCGCAGTTTTCTGCTGATTCGAGTTCTGTAGAAGCAAATATCCAAAAAGATTCCGCCCTATTTCAAAAAGAACAAGCAGATATTTTTGCCAAGGAGGCATCCTTTCAACAACGAATGGCAGAATTGAGTTCTGATTCTGCTAAAGTTGCGAGGGACTCGGCGGTAGTTGCAAGTAATGAGGCTATTAGACAAAAAGGAATCGCTGAATCACAAACAATAATTGCGCAGAGGCAAACAATACTGGCCGATTCAAGCGCACGCATAGCTACAAAGAATGAGAAATTAGCAACGGAACAAAGCGAAATAGCTACCAGAGAGCGATTCTTAGCGCTGGCTAAAGGTCTTGGCAGTAAAGCCGGAACGGGCAATATTCCGGACCCGCAACTTCGTGGTCTTATGGCATTGCAGGGTTATATTTTCAATAATCAATATGAAGGAAGTGCATACGAAGCCGATATTTTCAGCGGCCTCCACAGGGCGCTGACGGAGTTTGAAGATCCCATCACACTATCCCTCATAGGTCACAAGAAAGAGATCTATGCCGCCCATACTTCAAGGATAAATAATGCCATATATACAGGCGATACACGCGGGAAAATATTAAAATGGACCTTCAATAATGGTATTTCACAACCTACTGTAATTGAAGCCGGAAGAGGAGCCCAACTCGCTATTTCCAAGATCGAAGATATCGCCGTGAGTAATGACGGCAGATGGCTGGTAGCCGTGGGTGAATTTAAATCTGAACCCACCCAACGAACAACGTATCTCGAAGTCCATGATTTGACTAATAACTCGAGAAAAACGATCGAAGGAGTTATTAATGAAGCCAGCGCGGTAGTCATTACTCCCGATAACCGGTTCATTATTTTCAAAGATAATAACGGCCAGTCGATCCGTAAAGTAGGAATTAACGGAGGTAGCATATCCACTCTTTTCACTGCCATGCAGGAGCTGATGGATTTTGATCTTAATCCCGCAGGCAATCTGATTGCGGCAGTAGGCATAAGTTCAGAGATAGTAATTCTGGATGCCGGATCGGGTAAAGTTTTAACGACATTTCCATCCGACGACGGCAAAATACTTGAATCGGTTAAATTCAGCCCGGACGGCAGGTACCTCGCCTACGGAGATGAGGATGGTGCCATTATTCTTTTGAATGCCAGCGACTATAGCATGATCAAGCGGTTTACCGATCATACTGGTATTGTACATGATATTGATTTTAATATGGTAAACGGCAAATCCACATTTATGTCTTCTGCTTCGAACGACAAGTCAACGCGCATCTATAACCTGGAGAGTTTGAATGAAATTCCAGTCACCTATACGGAAAGTAGATTTGTTTATTCAACCGCGTTTTCTCCGGATAATAATTTTGTATTTGCCGGATCGGAAAGGGAAGAATTGAAAGCTTTACCCACCCATGCCAGTATCATGGCAGATAAGATGTGTACCTATATAACCAGGAACATGTCAGATGTGGAATGGGAAGCACATGTGGGGGTAGATATAGAATATGAAAATACATGTATAATTTCAGCTAATCTAAAAAACGAGGAATAATATCTTATGAAAAAACTCTTACCCTTCCTTACGCTTCTGATATTTAGCTTATTCGCAACAAATGCGCTCGCACAGGAAGAAAGGTGTACTCAAAACCTGGAAGAAGCCCAGCTTCGGTATGATGAAGGAAGGATCCAGGATGTGGAACCTTTGGTCTTGAACTGCCTGGAAACAAACGTATTCGATAAGGCACAATCAGTCCAGGCATTGCGGTTACTCATTTTGTCGGCAATTTTCCAACACAGGGATGAGCAGGCAGATGATATGATGCTGGAACTATTAAAAACCGATCATGAATTTGTTCCGGATGAAGCGCTGGACCCCGTTGAGTTTATTAACCTTTATAACTCTTACAGGACCAAACCAATATTCCGAATAGGATTTAAAGGTGGTCCAAATATTACCTCTATCCAGGCTACCACGTTATATACAACCGGACAGTCGGGTGATCCCGGCGCGTTTGAGTACATAGCCAAGCAGGGTGTTACCGGAGGCCTTGTTTTTGAATATGAATTTTCACCGCGTTGGACCATATACCCCGAGCTATTATACTCTACAAGAACTTTCGACAATGTCGAGGAATTCGGGGGCCTGACTGATCCAACTGAGGTCGTTGACAGGAAAGAAGAAACGGAACGTCAGACCTGGCTTGAATTGCCAGTGTCAGTCCAATACCGACTCAAGGATGGCAATATCAGACCCTATGTAAATGCGGGTGGTTCCGCCAGTTATTTAATAATGGCTGAATATCCCGCATCCGATAATTCTCTTAACCGGCAAAAAAATCCTATTGAGAATACCCTGGGAGAAGTTACGGATGAACGTAATCAACTCAACTTTTACGCATTCCTGGGAGGTGGCGTTAAAATAAAATTAGGAGAAGGTTATTTCGTGGCAGAGCTCAGGGCGAATTATGGTATCACAGAAGTTTCCACGGGGGAATTTTCATTTTCACCCGCTAATAAAGGACAAGTACCAGAAAGAGTAATTCCTGATGCCTATAAGGAGCACTTTGCCACTTTTACCGTCGGATATACACTGAATATCTATAAACCACGAAAACTGTAATGAAGCATTTCATCAAATATTTTACTCTGATTTTTTTGATTGCTTGTCAGGACCTCGTTGATATTGAACCGAGTCAAACAGAAACCTATGTCAGGTTTTTAGGTGATCCGGGAAATAACTTTGGGGTGACTTTAAAAGAAACTCCGGAAGGTGACCTTTTGTGTTTAGGCTACAACGTTTCGGGGGATACGACCCGGACCCTATTATTTAAAACAGATTCTTTTGGAAACATAGTATGGGTCTCGAATTCAGTGAATAGTGTGATTGGATTTAAAGGTAATGATCTTGACATTGGAGATGATGGTTACTATATAATCGGCGACAGTATTAATAATGTCTCCGGTATCAATTCCATCATGCTCCTGAAAATTAATACATCTGGTGTCCTCGAAAAGCAATCAATAATCAACTCTATTGGGGGCATATCCAATGGAAAAAGTTTTAGCGGATCAGCCGTTTATGCTGAGAACGAAAGCGAGGTAATTGGATTAGGATATTGGGACAATAATGGTAACAATGAACTCTTTTATATTCAGTTTTCATTTACTCAATCCTCCGGTTATGAATGGGTCCAGGAGTTGAACTCCACATTTTCTTTCAGTCCTGGTCGATCCATGGTAAAGGATGTCATGAGCCAGGAATATGTTTGGGTGGCAAGCGCGAATGATGGGCAAGCATTCAAAGCCGCCAGAAATGAAATACCCGGCCAGCAAGAACCTTTACCTGTTTCATTCGCTGTGGACATCGATCAGACTTCCCGAAACAATCATTTCGGAGGTATTGGAAATGACGGCAATGGCAATGTTGTATTCTACGATCTTTCCCAATCGATGACTCTTGTCGACTCCCATTTACTGGTAGCAGGAAATGCATTATCCATTTCTGCATTAAACGATGGTGGATATGCTATTTTAACTACCTCAGGAGGAAACTTTACATTACATAAAACCAACAGCAGCGGGAACGTTATCGGAGACAATATATCTACTTTCTCAAAAACCATTGACTGGGTGAGCACTGAATCCTCGGGGGCTGCAATCGGGACCTTCGACGGAGGTTTTGCCATTTTCGGGACTTCCGAAGCGGGGATAGCAAGCATGATGGTGCTGATAAAGACGGACAAGAATGGAGATTTGTAAACTTTTTTATTATTGAGATTTATGAACAAGTATATACTTGCTTTTGTATTATTAGCAGCTTTTTTAATATCTACCATTACCCTGGCACAACCAACCTTTACAAATGCCCATTTCTATGATACCGATGGGAATGGAAGTGTCGAAGAAGTAGTAATTGAAATGACTGGGCCTATTGACGATATATCGATCGTACTGGGAGATTTTGACATTGGGGGATCCCCACCTATATCAATATTAGCCAGTGGTGGTGTAAATTCGTTGGATCCTGGTACAGTCGATGATAAATTTTTTACCTTCCAAGTAAGTATAAGTGGAACTGCGGTAACAACCGTTGCATATACACAAGGGACATTAACTGATGGAACGCTGGTAGCCTCAGACCCTGCGATAAGTACAGTGGACGCAGCACTACCAGTATTACTAACAGCTACAGCAGTATCTGACGTACTTGTTGAACTACAATACAGTGAAAATGTCACACCAACATGGAATACAGCAGCAGACTGGACAGCAACAGGTCTCACCTCAACAGGAGCGGCCCAGAATGCAGATAATTCAATTGTAAACCTATCAGTAACTTCACTAGGCAATACAGGATACACAGCGAGTGACTTTGCCTTAACGATCAATGATGATGCGAGTGACCAGGTATTAGACGGAGCGGGTAACAACGCTGCAGATGTAGCAGGTTTTAACGTAGATGATGGTCAGTTGCCAGTCCTGTTAAGCATGACCCTCGCTGGTGATAACTCCAATGGATTTTTGACCTTTTCAGAGGGAGTTTATAGGAATCCAGGTAGCAATGCGTTAAGAATTAACAATGAAATAGATTTCTCCATGACATCAGGTGGTGCGACCCCCACAGGAGACGGAGTAGCTAATTTTGTACACGTTGCAGGGGCTTCAACGGTAACATTTGACCTTGACTTTACCGGAACTCCGGATGGTACTGAAGTGCTGACCGCTCAGTTAGACGGTATCGGAGAACTTTTTGACTTGGCGGGTAATGAAGGCGCATTCCCTCAGTCCGTACAAGCCAATCTGAACGATACAGGTCCACCTGCGATTGTTAGTGGAACCATGGCCCCTGATAACACATACATTGATGTAGAATTTAATGAAGGGGTGTATGACAGCGATGGATCTTCGCCGCTAGCTGCTGATGGGTCCGATTTTGATATCAGTTTTGTCATGAATTCGGGAGGTTCTGTGACAGATGTTACTATTACTGGTGCCACCAACACTTCAGGAGGGGCACTCGTTGGGGGGGAAACTACAGTACGGGTTGTATTGAACCAAGTGAATCCTCCCGCAAGTGGAGCTGAAACGATCGAGATCACTCCCGTATTGAATTCAATTTATGATGCTTCCATGAATGTATCACCGGTTACGGAAACTACAGGGGCTGTTAACCTGATCGATTTGATAGCTCCCTCCGGGTATTCGGTGACTATTGACGCGGGTGACGACCCCAACAAAATAAATGTTACTAACGAAACTGCATTTTCATTCACCTTCGCAGGTGCGGAAGTTGGTGTCACCTACAATTATTCCATTGACGATACCAACGTAGGTACTGCGGCCGTTATCGGAAACGGGGTAATTGCAACAGCAACAGACCAAATCAGTGGAATCGATGTTTCTTCCCTGGATGACGATCTGCTAACCCTGACAGTATATCTTACCGATGCAAATTCCAACCAGGGTGGAGATGTCACCGACGACATCACCAAGGACACCAGTCCACCCGTTTTTACGGCTGGCCCTACTGTGACCGATATCATTCAGAAGATCAGTTTTACATTAAATTTTAATGCCGACGAAGACGGGACTATTTACTGGGCTACAGTTGACAATGATCCCGGGGGGAGTGGAGACGGATTACCGCACATTACTGTTACCCCTACCCAGATAAAAAATGCAACTGCCGGGGCGAATCTGGGCACTTGTATAGTTGGTGGTTGTAAACGTAAAGTAGGTGAATCCGGATCTTTTACCTTCTCGGCAGGTACAGTAAGCCAGGTTATCGCCCAAACGAAGTTTAACTCATATGATATTTTCTTTGTAGCTGAAGGTAACACTACAACAGGTTCGGGGGCACTGCAAACTACGGAATCATTTGAGGGTGATGCCCAGGAACTCAGTATTGTCATAACCAACATGACCGCCAGTAATACCGACGGATCCTATGGAATCGGGAGTGTAATAACGGTGCAAGTTACTTTTGATCAGCTTGTTAATGTTACGCTTAGCCCGAGAATTTTGCTTGAAACCGGCACAACAGATCAATATGCTACATACAATGGAACCGGGTCCGGAACAATGACCCTGGAATTTGATTACACTGTCGTTGAGGGCGATGTTACCGCAGATCTGGAGTATGAAAGCAGCAACGATGGCATCGATTTGAATGGTGGTACTATAGCCGGGACTATTACCGTTAATCTGGACCTGCCCGATATCGGTGGAGGTAATTCACTTGGAGACAATAAGAATATTGTAATTGACGGTATCAGGCCTGTACTAAGTGCAACAGTTGCTACACCTAATTCCGGCTTACTCGGCGTGGGAGGAGTGATCACCATTGATATTGACGGCAATGAAACTGGTCTCGTCTTAGAGGGGGTTCCTAATGCTACTGTCAATGGGGTGGATGTATCCGGTACATTTGTCGATAATGCAGATAACACCTATACATTCACCTATACTATCCAGGAAGGCCATACAGATCGGGCTGCTAATGCTCTTCCTGTGAGTATTACACTGGAGGATCTCGTGGGAAATACAAGTACAACCTCGACATTTACAAGCACCACACCAGCCGTTGATGCCAATACTCCCACTGTATCAACCACAGTCCTAAACCCAGATAATGGAACCGTGATTGTAGGACAAAGCGTAACGGTGACCCTGACAGAAGGCGGGGCTGAAACAGGACTTGCCGTTGGTTCCGTGGCCACCATCAACGGCGTTGATGTATCAGTATCTTTTACAGACAATGCGAATGGTACTTACACGTTCACATATACCCTCACGGATATGGATGCCGACTGGGCTGCCGGAATTTTGGCGGTTGACTTGAGAATTAAAGACGCGGCAAATAATGAGGTAACCGTGAATACTCTGCCGGCAAATACTCTGGCAGGTGATGCTAACCTCCCTGACATTACAGCAGTAACAATCACCTCAACCAATGCAGATCCCAATTATGCAAAAGTGGGTGATGTCGTTACCGTGACAATAACAGCAAATGAAGCCCTGGATGTGCCAAGCATTTCTTCGGTATTTACAAGCGGATCAGTCGCTATTGCAAACGCAGATACCCCAGGAGGAACATTTCCGAATTATACCACCCAATACATCACAGATGTAACCGATACGGAAGGATTAGTTGAATTTACAATAAACTATACAGACGATGCAGGAAATCCGGGAACAACAGTTGTTGCAGTTACAGATGGAACCAGTGTAACATTCGACAAGACCGACCCAACTTTGGTTTCGCTTCTACCCATTAACAATAAATTCAGCGTCCCAATCGATGCAAACCTTACCATTACTCTGGACGATAACCTGATTCCAAACCCGAGCCCAAGCTCAGAGATAAGACTTTATGAATGGGACGGGGTTACTCCCACCCTAATCGAATCATTCACCGACGTGGCTAATCATCTTGGAATTTCCTTCTCCGGGGCAGATGTTACCATTAATCCTACCCTGAACTTAACCAACGGGAAACAATATTATATTGAAATTGATGCCGGAACCATTCTTGACAAAGCCAGTAACCCATACGCAGGTTTCCTGGGTAATTCTGACTGGCTTTTCCAAACCTTCGCCAATGCGGTCATCACCGATATCATGGAAACAATCGGGGCGGCCGCAATCTGTGTGGAATCGGATATCATAATTGAAGGCCAGTATTTTATCGGTTATACCAACAATGAGGGAGTTACACAGGTTGAATTCTGCTACGTAAGCGACGGTATTACTTGCTTTACGGCCAATCAGGCTACAGTCTCAGTCATTTCCGACACGCAATTACAGGTAGAGGTTCCCCCAAATATGCTGGAAGATGTAAATGTACGGCTTACTAAAGCGCAGGATGTTACGCCCATTGGAACCAACCCCCTATCAGTAACAGGCCTATCCGTGGATCAGGCCGCTGTGGGGCCTACTTCGGCGGTAATCCAGTTGGATGGAGCCAATACCGTTTGTTCTGAAGGTACCACGGCATCCACGATTCGTGTTTCCATTGTAAGTGGCACAGCTCCATACACCATAGAATACAAAGTGAACGGAGGTCCTGCAATTCCGGTATCCAATTATATTAGCCTGGACCCGATCCCCGTCGACCCTCCGGTTGTAGGACCAAATGATTACACGCTTTTCTCCGTGACTGATGCCAACGGCTGTACGGTACCGGTACCTGCAGGCCTTGATCAGGGTAACGCCGTAACCATAACCGAATTCACAAAGTCTAATGTAACGGTTAGCCAGGTTCCCCCTGTCTGCCTGGTTGGACTGAACAGTGGAGACATGATCAACCTGACTGGATTGATCACCGGATCGTCACAAACCGGAACCTGGAGTCCCAGTAACGGTACGGGTTCATTCTCAAGCATCATGGATGATGGATCTGGTAACCACAGTACTGACTACGCCTTTACTGCCCAGGATTTTGCTCTGGACACCCTATTCATCACCTTGACATCCACCAACTCTTCTGCTCCCTGCGTAGAGGATAGTGATGTGATCAAGATTACTTTCACCACCAGTCAGTCAGCTGATATGGGTCCTGACAAGATTATATGTTTGGATGTCCCTAATCCGGACGTATTCATAGTAGGTATTATCGGTGGCGGAGCAACTCAGGGTACCTGGTCCACCAATGGAGATGGTACATGGGATGGACCAATAACTAATATTCCGGTGGATGGGAATAGTCAGGTCTCCATTACCTATACGCTGGGGAACAATGATGTCCTTAATGGAACTGTACAAATAACATTAGCTCCTTCTGGTGGTACCTGTGGAACGCCAATCGATGGAACTCTAAACATTGATGTCAATACGTTACCAATCCCATCAAAGATTGCTGACAACAACACATTCCTTTGTGTAAACAGCACTTTAGTGCCATACAAGGTCATCAATACACCTGGTAGCACCTATAACTGGTCCTTAAACCCACCAGGCAACGGCTCGATAGTCGTTGGTCAGGGTACCGATAAGATTTTTGTGGACTGGGGTAGCACGGATGGTGATTTCGATGTGGAGGTAATCGAAACCGATCAGTTTGGTTGTCAAAGCGTTCTGACTTTCTTTGACGTTACGTTGAATCCTCTTCCGATCCCGGGGTTTGTAAAACCATTAGCACGTTCCTTTAGTACTACTGCACCAAATGTGGACTTGATTGGCGGTTTTCAATCCGGAGCGATGCCTTTTGATCCTACCGACCCAACTACTTACACGATCGACGTGGGAGTATTTTCAGGCAATGGAGTTATTCAGGATGCCAATGGGGATTATTTCTTTGATCCCGACGTGGCTGGTATAACCACGGTTGGCAATGAACATGACATTGTATTTACCTACACCGATATCAACGGCTGTATAAATAGCATAACCGAACAATTTACAGTATTTGATGCAAGTGCATCGGTCGTTATCGTAGGGACTGGAGATGCTGTGGTATTGGCTAGTGAGTACTGCGAGGACAATGGTATTTTAAATGTTGAAGTGGCATCTACTTTTACCCCTGCCATAGGATTTGAGTTTGATAAATTTTCAGGGCCAGGGGTTACGGATAACGGTGACGGTACGGCTTTCTATGATCCTCAAGCCGCTGCTGATCAGACAGGCGGTGGATCTAAATTGGTTGAATATACTCAAAGGGAGATAGCGAACCCGGCAAATGTTATCCCATTTGGATCCCAGGTTACCACCGTAAACCTGATTCCTCAGTTAGCTCCCGATCCAATTCCGTTATTTTATTGTGATAATGAAGCCCCTATTTCACTTACCCGTGATGCAGGTATAAATCCTTTGAATACATTCACATTCTCAGTTGTTGGAGGTGATCCCAATGGACTCATTGATAATCCAAGTACGGGTGTTTTCAATTTCATTCCGGGTAATGAAGTATTTACAGCAGACGATTATACTTCTCATGTGATCACAATTGAGTATTTCTATGAGGATGATAAGGGATGTGATGATGTTACTCAATTTAACGTTACAATATTCCAGCGTCCCCCCGCTCCTACAACTTCGGATAAGAATGCCTGTGAAGGCCAGGATTTAGGGACATTGACAGTAGATAATCCAGTCACTGGGGCTAATATCAGATGGTACGATAATGCAGCATTAACCGGTGATCCATTTATCGGAACGATATTCAGCCCGGTCATTACCCAGGATATCACCCTTTTCTATGTTACCCAGGAAATCAATGGCTGTGAAAGTATACCAACAGATGTGAAAGTTGAGGTATTCCCCCTCCCGTCAGTTGACATGACAGGATTTGATGATCCTGCTGAATATTGCGTAGATGCTGACTCGTTCCTGCTTAACCTCACTCCTGCAGCAGGTGGAGTATTTAGTGGTGATATTGATGGTGTAGTTGATAATGGAGATGGCACTTTCAGTTTCAGTCCACTTGCCGCGGCTGGCGGGGATATTGCAATCCTTGATCCCATTAGCCTAACATTAATCTATTCATTTACAATTGCTGCAACGGGTTGTACTGACCAGGTAATTCAGCCAATTATCATAAATCCGATCAATTTTGTGCAGATTCTGAATTTACAGGAAGGCCAGGAATTCTGTGTGGATGATGTGGATTATGAATTAACCCCAAATATTTCCACCGGATCGGAAGGAACTGGTGAATTCACCGGCGATGGAATTGTTTCAGGGAATATATTCAGAGCCTCTGCAGCAGGTGTTGGTACTCATCCAATAACCTACACATTTACAAATAACAATGGTTGCGTTGACTTCCAGACTCTCAATGTAATTGTGAATCCTCTGCCCGTACCGTCTTTCGATGTAGGTATTTCCTGTGCAGTACAAGATGTACAATTTACATCTACAACACCCGGTAATATTGTTCAATGGAATTGGAATTTTAATGATGTCAATGCCACAGGAAGTACCAATACTTCCATACTTGAAAATCCAGCCCATATATTCAATGTTCCGGGAACTTATAATGTTGACTTAACTGTAATTGACGATAAAGGCTGTCAGGCAACAGTAACCAATACTATTACAGTTGGTGAAATCCCTCAACCTGAATTTGATTTTGAAGCAATCGCCGAACAGAAGGATTCATGGTTTCAGAACACAACCCCGGCATTGGACAATTCAGTTCAGAACCAGGTGAAATGGACATTTGCCGAATGGGATGGAACTTTAATCGATGAAATAATCATTACTGATCCGGCAATAATAACATCCAATGATCCGATAATTTATGTCTTTGCAAACACCGGTAGAAAGCGTGTTACTTTAGAAATCACAACTGATCGGGGTTGTATATCCTCCATCACCAAGGAATTTTTCATTGTTCCATTCGTTGACAGTGTAACTGCATTAAACTACATTGAGAATTTTAACAATTCAACACATGGCTGGATTTCATGGGGATTTGACAGTCCAAATAGTGAATGGGTATTAGGTACGGCAACTGGGGATTTTGAGGATCAAAATAGAGGAGAATCATGGTATACAATTCCGAATTCAGACCAAACCGATATATCATTCGTATATTCGCCATGCTTCGATATTTCAGGACTTGTCAGACCTGTTGTAACTCTAAACACTTACACTCATACTAAGAATGGTGCTTTATTGCAATATAGCACTGATGGTAGGTTTGGGGTGTGGAAAACGTTAGGAAGCGAAGGCTCCGGGATAGAATGGTATGACACATCTTTGGATCAACAGCTTCAGACGATTCCCGGCAATCCAGTAGGCTATGGGTGGCAATCTGACAATAGTGGATGGCAAGAATCAAGACATACATTAACAGATATTAGTACAGGCAGAGAAAATGTTGTTTTCCGTATTTTATTTAAGGGTATTGAAGGTTCACCTCCAACCCAGGGATTTGCATTTGACGATTTCCGCATAAGTGATCGTGACCGAATTGTTGTACTGGAACATTTTGAAAACGAAGTGACAACCAATGCAGTCAATCTTGTAGATCATATTAATCCATTTGGAAAAGTCGATGGAGTTCTGAATACTTCTGAAATTGTCAAAATTCAATATAGAACCGGTTTTGGAGGTGATGACAATATTTATGACGAGAATAGATCAGATGTCAATGCACGAGCACTATTCTATGATATTACCTCAGCCAATCGGGCAATAATAGATGGGGATAACTCTGATGATGGTCTTTTCATGGACTGGGGTCTAACTATGTTCGGAACAAAATCATTAACATCACCAGATGTTGAGTATACCGATATTTCCATTTCACAAAGAGAGTCTGCTGAAGTAGATGTTCAGGTAAAATTAAAAGCCCTGGTAGATTTACCAGACGGAGGTATAATCACCCATGTGATAGTTGTTGAAAATCCTGTTGATGGCAAAGAATATGTAATGCGTAAAATGTTACCAGATGCTGCGGGTACACTGTCCGAATCACTAAAAGTCAGTGATAATGAAGTTACACTGCCAACAGTAACTTGGGAAAATCCGTTTGCATCGGATTTTACAAATCTATCAGTTATCGTATTTACACAACTTGTAGAAGCTGATAGTAACGGCATTAACAAAACTCTACAGGCTGCCATTGAACCACTTGTGATTGATGGTCAAAAAGTGATAACCGGGATAGATGAAATTATTTCTGACGACCTCCTCCTCTACCCTAACCCGGCATCGGAAACCATAACTGTGGTATTCAAAACCTATGAAGAGAAAACTGTGCGTGTATTTGATCAGTTTGGTAAAATGGTTTATCACAAAGATCTGGTTGATGGTATAAGATCTCACCAGATTGAAACCGGTAAGTTGGCTAGCGGAGTATACTTTATCCAAATAGAAAGTACAGATAATCAATTGATTAGAGAGAAATTTATCTTATCCCACTAATTTTTTTGGAAATTGTGAAACTTTTTATCGTGTTTTTACGATTATCTTAATCGTAATATTACAATAATTAAAAGTTATGAAAAATCATGCTACACACCTAAAGTTTTACCATTTCCAATATTGAGGATACAATTTCCTATTACATTAAGCTACTGAGGACTTTGCCTTCAAAAGTAAAAAGGAACTACGCAAAGTTTGAACTTGAGGAACCGGCCATGGTCCTCTCCTTTCTTCAATCACAGACAGGCAAAAATGTGGAATGGGCCACATCAGGTTCCCACTTCGGGATCAGGGTACCCACCAGCAAAGAGGTCGATGAACGCTTTATTGATCTGAGAGCTTCTGGAATTCCCCTTCTGAGAGAGAGGTATGTGGCATGCTGCTATGCTCTTCAGGATAAATTCTGGGCCAATGATCCAGATGGCATCCGGTGGGAAGTTTACGCTTTTCTTGAGGATTCAGACCATTTGGAGAAGAATGACTAGCAAATTCAAACAGCGTGTTGTACGGAAGAATCAAAGGAAGATATAGTCGTTCCATGTTGTTAGTAAGAATATGGATACATGCTGTTTGTGCAACAAAGAACAAGGAATCCCTGCTTGACAAAACAGTACACCAGGCCCCTATTATGCAAGGGAAATACCTGATAATTCTAAGTGCCAGAAAAATAGGCTGATAAGTATGGTGTTTTAGCGATTTTGGGTCATGCATTTCACATAACGGAAGGATATCTGATTTTGAACCAGCAAAATAATTCGGCGATCTATTATTAAGATTCGTCAAAATCAGGTTTTACATCCAGTCTTTCTTTAAATTTGCGACTGATTAATTAATCCATTGATTTATAATGCCGCAGGAAGTAAAGAAAAATTTTATCATTGATTTTGACAGCACATTTACAAAAGTGGAGGCATTGGACTTACTTGGCGAAATTGCTTTGGCTAACCACCCTGATAAGGAAAAAGTGCTGAATCAGATCAAAGAGATAACAAATAAAGGCATGGAAGGCACCCTGAATTTACGCGATTCCATCGAAGAACGGCTTAACATACTTTCGCCACATAAAGATCATCTGAATGAGTTGATTACACGATTGAAAAAGCAGGTCTCTAAATCATTTGAACGCAACCGCGAGTTTTTTAATAAATACCGAAATCATATTTATATCGTTTCGAATGGTTTTAAAGAATTTATTGTTCCCATTGTTTCTGAATATGGTATAAAGCCCGACCATGTGCTGGCCAATGAATTTACGTACGATGAGCAAGGTAATATTACCGGATTTGATGTTACCAACGCATTAGCCTCCAATGAAGGAAAGGTAGAAACAATCAAAAACCTCGATCTCGAAGGGGACGTGTATGTAATCGGAGACGGATATACCGACTTTGAAATTAAAAAAGCAGGACTGGCAACTAAGTTTTATGCCTTCACCGAAAATGTCAGCCGTGGATCCGTACTGGAAAATGCAGATCATGTAGCACCCAGCTTCGATGAGTTTTTGTTCGTACATAAAATGAATACGGTACTCTCTTACCCCAAAAACAGGATCAATGTACTTTTGCTGGAAGGTATCCACGCCAAGGCTTTCGAGATTTTAAAGGAGGAAGGGTACCAGGTGGAGATACTGCCCGAGTCGCTGGATGAAGATATTCTATGCGAAAAAATCAAAAATGTTTCTGTACTTGGCATACGGTCAAAAACAAATGTCACAGCAAAAGTGCTGGAACATGCCAACCGCCTGATAGCCATTGGAGCGTACTGTATCGGAACCAACCAGATTAACCTTGAAGCCTGCCAGCGCAAGGGCGTTGCGGTATTTAATGCTCCGTATGGAAATACCCGGTCCGTGGTTGAGCTGGCTATCAGCGAGATCATTATGCTGATGCGTAATATCCCGGACCGGATCATGGAAATGCATGCCGGGGTGTGGAAAAAATCAGCCCATTTAAGCAATGAAATACGCGGAAAAAAGCTGGGTATCATTGGGTATGGAAATATCGGATCGCAGCTATCCATACTGGCTGAAGCAATGAGTATGAACGTGTTTTATTATGACATTGAAGAAAGACTGACGATCGGAAATGCAGTTAAATGCCAGTCAATGAATGAATTGTTAGCATTGGCGGACGTGGTAAGCCTTCATGTGGACGGAAGACCTGAAAACGAAAATATGATCGGTGAAAAGGAGATCAGTCAGATGCAGGATGGAGCAATACTTTTGAATCTGAGCAGGAGTAATATCATTGATACAGATGCGCTGAAAAAAGCAATCGAATCAGGTAAACTTAGAGGAGCAGCTATTGATGTTTTCCTGAATGAACCCAAAACCAATCACGATACGTTCATCAGTCCGTTGAAAGGACTCCCTAACACTATACTTACACCACATATTGGAGGCAGTACACAGGAAGCACAAATGAATATCGCAGATTATGTACCTAATGTAATCATGGATTTTATCAATTCAGGCAGTACTAACCACAGTGTTAATTTTCCTCAGGTTAAACTTCCTGTTCTGGAAAATGCACACCGCTTGATGCACATACATCATAACGAGCCCGGAATACTGGCTAAAATTGACAAAGTACTTGCCGACCATAAGATCAACATTGTAGGGCAGTATCTGAAAACCAATGACATCATTGGATATGTGATAACGGACATCGGAAAAAAATATCCGAAGGATGTAATCAAAGACCTTAAGAAAATTGATCACACAATACGTGTCAGGGTACTGTATTAACTGATGCGATTTGCACAGGGTTATAAAGCGTATCCCTCAAAATGTGCACAGGAAATGGGATAAGCGATATTTTGTTGTTTTAATGTTGCATTACCGGTACCTTTGTCACTCCTGCTGAGATTCATGTTTGTTAAACCTAACATTTAACAAATACCGGGACGGACGATCGTTAAAATTGGACTGCATCTTCACTATGGGGACCTCGACCAGGCTTCTGCAAGGTCAGGCTAACAGCAGATAATTGCAATGGTAAGGTCAGCCCAAATCCTGTTTACCGGGGTTTAATTAAGCCAATCTCAGCAGGTTTTTTTGAATAATTATGCATTTGTTGACCCAATCCTATAATGCTTAGTCGCTTTTGGCTCGCAATACCCGGTTCATTACACCTTATTTTTTAAACAAGCACATTTTACTATTTCAACTATTTTTGCCAACAGATGAATAACACTTTTCTTACTACCGGGCCTTCGCAACTGTATTTTACATTTGATTTCCATCTGAAGCAGGCTTTAAATGAACGCATTCCATCCATTTCACCTGACGGCCCAAAATTTAAAAACATCTACCATGTGCTGAAAAGTAATCTCAAGACATTACTGAATTTACCCGATGATTATCACATCTTATTAATGCCTTCGGTTCAGGTGGCTAAAGAATACACCATCCGGAATCTGATCGAAAAGGAGTCTTTTCATTTCATAAATGGTCCTTATGGCGCTGCATTTTTCGAACTTACCGGTGGGCTGGGTAAAAAACCACACCGGATGATGGCTCCGGACGGAACAGGCTTTGATATGGAGGACCAACAGTTACCCGCATACGCCGGATTGATAGCCATTACCCACAACGAAACGTTTACAGGCACACAGTTTCCCCTTTCCGGTATTCATACTATTCGTGAAAAATATCCGGATGCGCTAATTGCTCTGGATGCATCCTCATCCCTACCCTATGCAAACCTGGATTTTAATATAATTGATTGTGCCTGGTTTTCAGTACATCATGGATTTGGCCTACCCGCCGGATTGGCGATATGGCTGGTAAACGCGAAATGCATTGCAAAATCGAAACGCATACATAAAAATGGACTTGCACAGGGGAAATATTTATCTCTTGATTACCTGACAGGGCTGGAAGTTAACAACCTGACGCCAGAAACAGTGAATGTACTTGGCGCTTACCTGCTTTCAAAAGTAATTGAAGATATGTTGCATAAGGGAACAGATCAGATCCGCAGAGAAACGGAGTATAAAGCTGCCCTAATGTATCATTTGCTGGAAACACACCCATCTTTACTTCCATTTGTAAATGAGCAGGCCATTCGATCAAAAACAACCATTGTTGTTGAAGCCGGCGATGTTTCATTCTGGAAAGAATACCTTAAGAAACAGCATTTTATTATAGAAGCGGTAAAAGGCAAACTTGAAAAATCACACTTTCTGATCGCAAATTATCCCACACACTCCAAAGAGTCGTTTGAAAAACTTAGTGACGTATTGCTAGCAGTGGAAAAACCTGTTTCATAGATGAATTTT
Source organism: Bacteroidota bacterium (assembly GCA_022567155.1). GTDB lineage: Bacteria > Bacteroidota > Bacteroidia > Cytophagales > Cyclobacteriaceae > SZUA-230. Next base: position 28,033 of record JADFHN010000013.1, on the reverse strand, counting down.
AGTGTTTTACAACTATTTTTGTAGCATTAATCTACGCATGTAATGGAGCCCATAAAAAATATACTTGTATGTCTTGACCTAAGCAATACTGATAAAGATCTGCTAACCTATGCACGTTTCATTGTAAATGCGGCCAAAAAACCGGAAAAAATTTACTTTATTAATGTTCTCAGGCATTTCTATCTCCCAAAGGATATTCATAAAGATTTTCCTCATCTAGAAGAAACTGTTATCAAAGAACGTAAGGAAGAAATCCGTAAGGACATTGATACATTTTTTAGTCATATACAAAAGGTGGACAAAGAAATAATAGTAGCTGAAGGGTCAGGGTTAAAGACACTATTGAAGGTTATTGATGAAAAAGAAATAGACCTGGTACTGATCGGTAGAAAAAACGACGGAAGCGGCCACGGAGTGCTTACCCTGCGTATGGGTCGCAGATGTCCTGTCACCTTGTTTATTATACCACAAGGCTGTGACAAAAAAATTGCCAAAGAACTTCAAAAATGGAATATTCTGATACCGGTTGATTTCAGCAATTATGCACTAATTGCGGTACAGTTTGCCGTTAGCATTGCAAAGAATTACCGTAACACCGAAATTTTCTGTCAACACGTTTATAGTGTTCCGATTGGTTACCATTACACGGGCAAGACGCATGACGAATTTGCTGAAATTATGAAACAAAATGCAAAGAAAAAGTTTAAAATATTTATAAAGGGTTGCGACTGTTCAGGTGTAAAAATAAACGATGTTTACACCCTGGACGATAATGAAAATGTTGTAGAGGATATTCATAATTATGCAAAGAAAATAAATGCTACCGGAATCATATTCAGTTCGAAAGGGATGACCGCCACATCTTCCATTTTTCTCGGAAGTACCGCCGAAAAACTCATTAAAATAGATCCTGAATTTCCCTTACTGGTAGTTCGCAAAGCAGGGGATTATAAAGGTTTCATGCACCTGATTAAAAACATATAGTGCAATTACCTTTATTGGATGAAACGGATTATTAACAAATTCTATAAATTGATTTACGGAGATGATAGCAATCAGTCATATCCGAATAAAGTGTTTTTGTTTTACCTTACAATTATCATATCAACCGCCATCCTTTTTATCATTGTCAAGGGTATTTTAACTAATATTCCTGATTGATTAAACCCCTTTTGTATGTTTTAGTCTAACTATAAAACAGGCTACCATTGGAAGACACAGAGCTTCTTGCAAAAATTCGTGACCCGGACAGTCGTAATTACGGCTTCAACCTGCTGGTAAGAAAATACCAGGAAAAGGTATATTGGACCGTACGTAAAATGGTGGTTGACCATGAGGATGCAAATGATATTACACAGGAAGTGTTTATCAAGGTGTGGAAAAACCTTAATAAATTCAGGGCTGACGCACAGCTTTTCACGTGGGTTTACAGAATTGCAACAAATGAATGTCTGAATTTTTTGAATAAAAAGAAGCGAAGGTTTTTTATCCCATGGAGAGACGTTGAAGGCGAACTTAGTGAAATGCTGGACAATTCACCGTTTATTGAAGGAGATGATATTCAGAAAAAACTTCATAAGGCATTGCTTACGCTTCCGGATAAACAACGGCTTGTGTTCAACATGAAATATTTTGACGATATGAATTATAAACAAATATCCGATATCACACAAACAAGTGTAGGCTCATTGAAGGCCAGCTATCACCATGCAGTTAAAAAAATTGAACAATTTTTAAATTCAGATTAAACCCCAGGTATAAAAAAATGTCTAATAATAGAATGGGAAAGTTATATGACCATAATAACCGGAAATTGAAACTGGAAGATATTAATAAGGACAACATCTTTAGCGTGCCTGAAGGGTATTTTGATGAGCTTCCCGCTATTATTCAGTCAAGAGTGTCGGAGAGTACTTCACCGAAAGCACGAATACGTTTGTTTATCCCTGCCCGCAATTGGCAAACAGCATTGATCGCTGCTACGATGACCTTACTGGTAGTGATTTTTGCCATTTTCAGATTACAAAAGACGATTGCAACCACTCCTGAAGACATTCTCGCGCAGGTGGACGTTGAAGATATTATTAAATATCTTGATTATTCTGATTTTACGACCGAAGAGATACTTGCTGTATTGAATCCGGTAAGCGCTGATCTGGAAGAATTTATTGAAGTTGATACACGACTTTTGAATGACGAAGAACTTAAAAGCATTGATTTGCTTGACCTGTATGAAACATACGGAATAGATGAAGAAAATTTGTTTTAAAAAATCAAGTGAGTAAACTATTTACAAAGATGAATAAATCAGCAACAGCATCGATAATATTCTTTGTTGCCATGGCAGCGGCAACAACCCTCTTTGCACAGGATAAAGAAGTCATGAAAAAAATTGAAAGTGCACGCATTGCGCTCATTACAGACAGATTAGGGCTCTCACCGAAGCAGGCCCGCGAATTCTGGCCTGTTTATAATGAATACGCAAAACATAAAATGGCATTACGTGCGCAGCTTATCGAAGCACGCAAGAATATGAATCCACAAACCATCAGCGAGCAGGATAGCAAGCGGCTGATGGAACTAAGATTTAGCATCAAAGAGAAGGAATTGAATCTTGAAAAAGATTACACACAAAGATTGATGAATGTAATTTCATCCAGGCAGATTCTGGCACTGAGAAATGCTGAAGATGACTTTAAAAGGTTGCTTCTTCAACGGATTGAGCAACGAAGGCGTCAGCAAATAAACCAGGAACGAATGCGTCAGCGGCAGGAATACTTGCGTAAGCAGGGTAACAATTAGCCGACAAAACGTATCAATCAATTAAAACTGTATGCCTGCTACCTGTAACTCCTTTCCTGCTACCATCAGGAACTTGTTCTTCGGGGCAGGTTTATTGCTTTTACTATTTGCTGGCAGTGTCTTTTCACAATCTAACGAACAACAAAGTACAGATCAGGAAAAATATTCTGAAGCATATTATGACAGCCTGTTAGCTTCATACCTGAAATATGACTCACTCTTTCTTTCCGAATTGGAATCCGACTCCGTATCGCTGCTCGACCTGATTGACAGCCTGCTCAATGCATATCTCTCATTAAATACCCTATCGTTAAGGACAGGCTACACAAGTAGTATTCTCAATGCAGGAAGAGATTATGGCATTAAACAATATGGCTTTTCCGGCGGTCTTTCGTATTACCATACTTCAGGTCTTTATTTCGATATGATAAGCTACTGGAACAGTGACATAGATCCTAAATTCTATTTAACCATGTTATCGCCCGGATACATGGGTTCTATTTCTAAAAAATGGTCATTTATTCTTTCGTATGATCATTTTATCTACAATAAAAGTGACGAAAGCAATCCGGTTGAATATCCTTTTAACAACTCACTCAGCGTATCTTCTTACTTTGACCTAAAATTTGTTTCTGCAGGCATTGATTACTCATTTTTGTTCGGAAAGGAATCGGCACACCGAGTCAGGCCAAATCTGTCAGGGGTGATCCGTACAAAAAAGGTCGGATTCATAGACAGGATTACCATGATGCCTGGCATATATGTACTGCTTGGCAATGCGGAAATCCTGAGTACCAGCACAAATTACCAGACATTAAGACAAATAATAAGAAAAATAGGCTGGCAACGGTTTTTGCTTCTTTATAAAAACAGGCGCTACCTAATTGAACGCCTTATCTATCAAACAACTGAAGAAAATGTATTCGGGCTCATGAATTACACCCTGGGATTTCCTGTTTATATGTACATCGGTAAATTTACTGTAATGGCGTCTTACAGCATCAATTTTCCAGTAGCCCTTCCCGACGAAAATATTGACCTTACTCCTAATTCCTATTTTGGCGCCACGCTGATTTACAACTTCCATTTTAAATAGGTTACTTCACATTATTAATCTTTTATCTTTGGCATTTAAAATTGCCGGATGAATCAATATTCTCTTTTTGAACTTAACCAGTTGATACGTGCCACACTTGATACACACCTGGATCCTTCATACTGGGTGGTGGCAGAAATCGGTGATTTGCGGGTAAATCAGAAAGGGCATTGCTTCCTGGAGTTTATTCAAAAAGAGAATGAAACTATTGTGGCAAAAATACGAGCTAATATCTGGTCTTATACCTACAGGAACCTAATCGTGATGTTTGAGTCTGTCACCGGATCATCACTGAAACAAGGCCAGCAGGTTTTAGCCAACGTTTCCGTTCAGTTTCATGAAAAGTACGGATTGAGTCTAAACGTCAGGGACATAGATCCGAATTTCACCCTGGGCGAAAAAGCTCGAAAACGGCAGGAAACAATCAACAGGCTCATTAAAGAAGGTCTTTTTGATACGAATAAATCAAAATTCCTTCCTTTGGCACCTCTTCGGATTGCAGTGATCAGCTCTCCCACTGCAGCCGGTTATGGAGATTTCATAAATCAACTTACACATAATCCATACGGTTATGCATTTAACACACGCCTTTTTAAAGCACTTATGCAGGGAGCTGAAGCAGAAGTTTCCATTTTACAGGCACTTGATAGCATCAGCATGCATTCGGATCAGTTTGATGTAGCCGTTATTATCAGGGGCGGTGGTTCGCAGGTTGATCTGGATTGCTTTGATTCATACCCGCTTGCCGCAGGGATTGCAGGCATGCCGATTCCTGTGATTACCGGCATCGGGCACGAACGTGATGAAACCGTGGTTGATTTGGTTGCCCATACACAACTCAAAACACCAACAGCAGTCAGCGAATTTCTGATCAATGGCGTTGCCCGGTTTGAAGCATCGATCGATGAATATTTTCGCAGATTAAAAAGCACGTATGAAATTCGAATTCGGCAGGAGGAACTGATACTAAATGAGTATTATCACAGAATACGCCAATCTGCTTCCTCAATTATTCAACAGCGGTCACATGCTCTGGAATCGTTCTATCAGGAAATTAAGATAGCAGTAAACCAATATGTGAATTCAAAAAAAATACAACTTCAGCGTTTCGAAACATCGGTGAAACATATGGATCCGGCGGTAATTTTAAAACGCGGCTATACCATTACGACGTATAAAGGAAAACCCATTAAAGATTATTCGGTGATCGGAAAGGGTGATGAAATCAAAACTTATGCTGAAAAAAATATTATTGACAGCACTGTACGCAATATTAAAATCAGAAAATGACAAAGAAAAAATTTAACTACAACCAGGCTATTGAAGAAATAAATAGCACACTTACCAAAATTGAAAACAGCGAACCTGATGTGGACAAACTGTCGGAGTTGGTAAATTATGCACTCAACCTGATTAATCAATGTAAACAGAAATTGCATGAAACCGAAGAGAAATTAAATGCAGATTTTGATAACACCGGAAATCCCACAGGAGCCGATATATAAATTTCTGACTTGTTAAAAACACAAAACCCGTATTTTCTATGAAACTAAATTTATTATTATCCATTGCATGCATAACAGGTGTATTTACAATTGCATCAGCGCAGCCCGACAGGTGGCAGCAGAAAGTAAATTATGAGATGGAAATCGATTTTGATGTAAGCGTCCATCAGTTTACAGGAACACAAAAATTAATCTATAAAAACAATTCGCCTGATACGCTTCACAAGGTGTTTTACCATCTCTATTTTAATGCGTTTCAACCCGGAAGCATGATGGACGTGCGGGCAGGAAATATCCAGGACCCGGACCGTCGTATTAGTAAAAGAATTGCCCGTTTGAAGGACAGTGAAACCGGGTACCTGCGGCCGTTGTCGCTCAAACAAAACGGAAAAACTGTTCAGTACCATATAAACGGTACCGTACTCGAGGTTCAGCTTAATAAGCCCATATTGCCCGGCAAGGAAGTTATTTTTAAAATGCAATTTGAAGGGCAGGTACCTCTTCAGATCAGAAGGTCAGGTCGCGATAATGCAGAAGGCATTTCCTATTCGATGGCGCAATGGTATCCGAAATTATGTGAATATGATTACGAAGGGTGGCATGCAAATCCCTATATTGGACGCGAATTTTACGGCACCTGGGGTGATTTTGATGTAAAGATCTCCATTGACCCATCCTTTGTTGTAGCAGCCACTGGATACTGTCAGAATCCGAATGAAGTGGGGTACGGTTACCAAGATGAAGGTGTAGAAGTGATGCATTCGTCAAATAAAAAACTGACATGGCATTTCAATGCACCCAACGTACATGATTTTGTATGGGCAGCTGATCCCGATTATAAGCATCTTAAAAAAGAAGGCCCCAATGGCATAATGTTGCATTTTTTTTACCAACCTGATAGTATAACTGAAAAAACCTGGCCGTTGTTACCTGATATAACCGTAAATGCACTGGAGTTTATGAATGAACATTTTGGAACATATCCATATAAGAAATACAGTGTAATACAAGCCGGCGACGGAGGAATGGAATATCCGATGGCAACCCTGATAAAGGGCAGGTCGAGCATGGAAGGGCTGGTAGGTGTAACTGTTCATGAATTTTTTCATAGCTGGTATCAGATGGTATTAGGATCAAATGAAAGTTTATACGCATGGATGGACGAAGGATTTACCTCCTACGCCTCAGCCTATACCATGCAATATATCAGGGATTCCAAAAATGATCCATTACAGAGATCGTACAACAATTACTACTTTATTGTGAAATCAGGCAATGAAGAGCCGCTATCCTCTCATGCCGATCATTTCAATACCAACCGGGCGTACAGTGTTGCTGCGTATTCAAAAGGGGCGGTCACTTTGGGACAACTCGAATACATTATGGGCAAAGAAGTGTTTGACAGGGCCTTTCGCAGGTATTTTAGTACATGGAAGTTTAAACACCCCAATCCAACGGATTTTAAACGAATTATGGAAAAAGAATCCGGTCTTGAACTCGACTGGTATTTTCTTGACTGGGTGGGAACTACCCGTACCATAGATTATGGTATCCGTTCTGTAATAAGCTATGGTGACAAAACGATGGTTACACTTGAAAGAACAGGCCAGATGCCAATGCCGGTTGAAGTGGTTGTGGAGTATAATAATGGTGATAAAGAAAAATATTATATGCCCTTGCGGATTATGAGAGGAGAGAAGCAGGACGACGGGACAATGCCGAGAAAAGTGCTGCCGGACTGGCCCTGGACTTATCCGACATATACCTTTTCGATACCGGTATCAGGTGAAGATATTAAAAGTATTGAGATTGACCCCTCAAAACGCATGGCCGACATTAATCAGTCAGATAATATATTTATCATCGACCGGTTTATGCATGCTACATTCGACTGATCTCGTTTTGTGATGCTGAACATTGTATTATTTGCGTTTCTGATATTTACAAGTGGGATTTTCCATTTCAATCAGAAGAAGATGGAAGCTAAGGCTGAACTAAAGATAATGACATTTAACATCAGATATGCTACCCCCAATGACGGAATAAATAAATGGGCTCACCGGAAAGAAAATGTTGCAGCACTTATCTCCTATTACCACCCACACATTTTCGGTATTCAGGAAGCCTTGCTGAGCCAGATACAGTATCTGGGAAAAACCCTGCCTCAGTATAACTGGGTAGGTTCCGGCCGCGACGACGGCAAATTAACGGGTGAATTTTCTCCGGTATTTTATGACACAACAAGGTTCAGGCTCATGGACTCAGGAACTTTCTGGCTATCAGAACACCCTGAAACACCCGGCAAAAGCTGGGATGCTGCACTTCCGAGAATTTGTACGTGGGTGAAATTGAAAGATAAAGTATCGGAATCCGAACTATTCTTTTACAATACACATTATGATCATCTTGGAGAATCAGCACGGATCAACAGCAGCAGTCTGATTGTAAACAGAATTAACGAAACAGGAGATGAATATCCGGTTATTTTGGTTGGCGACTTTAATTTTACTCCTGACTCTGAAGGGTATTCAATTATAACATCAGTACTGCAGGACACACACATCCACTCAGAAAAGGACCACTACGGACCTGAAGGAACTTTTTCAGGGTTTTCGCTAAACGATTCAATTGAACGCAGGATCGATTATATTTTTATTAACAACACATTTATATGTACAAGGCACCGCACGATAACCGATCATTATGGAGGATTTTATGCGTCTGATCACTTACCGGTAATTGCTGACATCTATATCAGGGAGAAAAAGTGATAATTCGGGAAGTAGAATGCATTCTTACATCCAAAATTTTATAAACCTGTTTGAAGTTTATATAGATTTGTAGGTGCCTATGTCTTCAGCAATCACAAAAAAGGAAGCCCGGAAAGAAATTGAGCGGTTGTCAGACCTGATTGATTACTACAGCCATCTTTATTATCAAAAAAATACTACGGAGATGTCTGACTACGAGTTTGATCAGCTTCTTGATAAACTTATCCGGTTGGAGGATTCGTTTCCGGAATTAAAAAGTCCCTCTTCACCTACGCAACGCGTAGGTGGCGTGGTTACAAAAGAATTTGAAACCGTTGTACATAAATACCGGATGCTTTCTCTTGGCAACACTTATTCGAGAGAAGATCTCATTGAATTTGACAAGCGGGTTGCCAAAGGTCTTGAAGGGCAGGGCTACGAATATTTTTGTGAATTGAAATTTGACGGTGTGGCCATTAGTTTAACATACGAAAAAGGACTGCTTGTACGTGCGGTAACCCGTGGCGACGGTATCCGCGGCGATGATATTACTACTAATGCCAAAACAATTCGTACCCTGCCCTTAAAAATCAATAACAAAGATTTCCCGGAAGAATTTGAGGTCAGAGGCGAGGTTTTTCTTTCCAAAGAAGCCTTCAGAAAACTGAATGAAGAACGGGCTGATATCGGCGAAGAAACATACGTAAATGCAAGAAATACGTCCTCGGGCACATTGAAGCTCCAGGATTCATCTGAAGTTTCACGGCGGCATCTTGATTGTTATTTGTATTCACTACTAGTACCGGATTCAGATGTTAAAACACACGAAAAATCGATTGAAAAACTGATCGATATGTGTTTTAACGTTTCGCCTACATTCAGGAAATGTCACACCTTAGCAGAAATATTTGACTATATTGACGAATGGGAAACCAGGCGTTTTGAATTACCTGTCGAAACCGATGGGGTGGTTATCAAAGTGAATTCAATATCCCAGCAGGAGCAGCTTGGATACACGGCTAAAAATCCGCGATGGGCGATTTCCTACAAATACAAAGCTGAAAGTGCGATTACAAAACTAAAAGATATAACTTATCAGGTAGGAAGAACCGGCGCAATTACGCCAGTTGCAGAACTTGTTCCTGTATTTCTTGCTGGTACAACCGTAAAAAGGGCCTCGCTTCATAATGCCAATGAAATAGCACGGCTTGATCTCAGAATCGGTGATATCGTTTTTATTGAAAAAGGCGGTGAAATCATCCCGAAAGTTACAGGTGTAGATCTTTCAAAAAGGGGAAACGGTGTCAAGCAAGTGACATTTATCACCAATTGTCCCGAATGCCATACTCCCCTTGTACGAAAAGAAGGGGAAGTTGTGCATTATTGTCCGAACGTGAAGGGCTGTTCACCACAGATACAGGGTCGCATTGAACATTTTATACAGCGAAAAGCAATGAATATAGAAAGTCTTGGACCCGAGACCATCCGGGGCCTGCTCGACAAAGGAATAATACGCGATGCCGCTGACTTGTATGCACTTAACTTTGATGATCTCAACGGACTGGAGCTCACTATACAGGCAGGAAAAGACGGCATGCTGAAATCAAGAAGTCTTCGGGAAAAATCTGCACAAAATATAATTGAAGCCATTGAACAATCAAAAAGCCGTCCCTTTGAAAATGTATTATTTGCTGTGGGAATCAGATATGTGGGTGCAACAGTATCCGAAAAGCTGGTCAACTATTTCAAAACAATTGAACGAATTCAGGATGCTGGCTTTGATGAGTTGATCGAAGCGGAAGACATCGGGGAGAGAATTGCCCATAGCATTGAATCCTTCTTCAAATATCCCGAAACTCTGAATTTTATCAACAAATTAAAATTTGCAGGATTGATTTTTAAAAAACAGGACAAAATATCCGAAATTCAATCCGGCGTTCTGAATGGAAAAACTTTTGTGGTATCAGGCGTTTTCGAAAATTTCAGTCGTGATGAAATACAGGAATCGGTTAAAAGTCATGGCGGGAAAATCATAAGTTCGGTATCAGCTAAACTTGACTACCTGCTTACAGGAGAAAAGCCAGGACCGTCCAAACTTTCCAAAGCCGGTAAACTGGGGATCAGGATGATTACAGAAAACGAATTTCTGGAAATGATAGCAACTCATAATCAGGATGTTTAAAAAGAAATTTCTATCCTTAAACACTAAATTGTTTCTGAAAAAGAACAAAGTAAGCCGGACTACCACTGGATACCTTAGGGCAAAAAATATTGGCATTATTTTCACTGTTGAAGGGCTTGATAAACACAAGGCGATAAAGTCATTTATCAAAGAACTTGAAAATGAAGGAAAAAACGTAGAAGTACTATCCTATCTGGGTAAAGGTAAAGACAACTATGAGTTTCTTTTTAATTTTATTTCGTATGGAGATATCAATATCTGGGGTAAACTGAAAAATAAAGCTGCACTTAAATTTTCAGAAAAAAAATTCGACTATTTATTTAATATAGATCACGCAAGAAATAGAATAATTGAAAATATACTGGCAAGAAGTAAGGCAAGATGCCGAATTGGCGTATATGTGGAAAATAATGATGCGTTTTACGAACTTATGGTTAATCCCAAAAACAATGATAATCCTGAGGAATTAATACAAACGATGCATCATTATGCAAGAAAAATCGTGGTCAATGGAAAATAAATTTGCAGGAACTGGTGTGGCTCTGGCAACCCCATTTGATAAAAATCAACGCATTGATTTTTATAGCCTCAGGAAGTTATTAGTCCATACAGCTAAAGGCGGTACTGGGTACTGGATAGTATGTGGTACAACTGGCGAATCTGCTACACTTACAATTAGCGAGAAAAATGACCTTCTGCAATTCATTTGCGAAAATAATGAACAGCAATTACCTGTCGTTTTCGGTATTGGCGGAAATGATACCAATCAGCTAATCAATACAATCCGCAATACCAGCCTGGATGGAATTGCCGCTATTCTTTCAGTAAGCCCGTATTATAACAAACCGACTCAGGAAGGAATAATTAACCATTTCAGGATCATTGCCGATGCAAGCCCTGTACCGGTTATTCTGTACAATGTGCCCGGCAGAACTTCCTCCAACCTGACCTGGGAAACGACCTGTGTGCTTGCGCAACATCCGAATATCATTGGGATCAAAGAAGCTTCAGGCAATCTTGTACAGTGCATGCGGATAAGGTTGGAAACGCCTGATGACTTTTTACTTATTTCAGGAGATGATCTTTTGACACTTCCTTTGCTTTCAATAGGCGCTGCAGGAGTTATTTCGGTGCTTGCAAATGCATTTCCGGGTCATTTTAAATTACTAATGGATCAATATTTTGCGAAAAACCACCTGGAAGCAAAGAAAAGTGTTTTCGACTTGGTGGCAATTAACAGACTTATGTATGAGGAAGGCAATCCTGTAGGTATAAAAGAAGTTTTGAAACAAATACACATTTGTGAGAATTATGTGCGTCCGCCCCTCTTACCGGCTTCTGAAAAACTTTCTGCTGAAATTGCACTGGCTTTGGAAGAAATGAAATTCAAACCAGGTATGTGAAAGCAAAATGCATAAGAGTTGGAGTGTTTAAAACCTGATAATAAATAATTCCATTAGCCAGGGATCTCTTACAAGTTACCCTAGCGTGGTATAAATCAGGTTCACCCTCCCCTCCTACACCATCTGTTTACCAAATCAAACCGTATCACCAAACAAACGTGCAGGAATAAAAAGGAGAATGCTTTTATAAAATCACTCTCCTTTATACTTAAAAATAAAACCAATAAACTAATATTAGCCTCGGTTTTTGATACTTTGTACCTCAATTCTGATCTCCTGAGCAAGGTTTTTCATTTCTTGCATGCCTTTCCTTACACGGGTACCTGCTGCCTGGTTCTTTTTTTCATAAAACTTTTCAAAATCAGTTTCCAGTTGCATTACTTTTTCTCTGAGTTCTTCAAATCTTTTTGCCATAGTAAAATTGTTAAGGTTGACTTTTAATTAAAACAAAAAAATAATTTAAGGCAATATAGTTAAAATCATTAAAATCCCACAAAATAAGCTTCTTTTTTATATTAACTTGAACTAATCCTTATTAATTCCTGCTTTTTATACCAACCTTCCTTAAGTTTTTTATGAACAGATTCGAATGCACTAATGGTTTCATTGACGTCATCAAGCGTATGCACCGCAGTAGGTATAATCCGCAACATGATTACTCCTTTTGGTACCACCGGATAAATCACTACCGAGCAGAATATATTGTAGTTTTCTCTTAAATCAACGATGAGATTGGCTGCTTCACCAAGTTCACCCTTTAAAAGTACGGGTGTAACAGGCGATTCCGTTGTTCCCAGGTCAAATCCTTTATCCCGCAATCCGTTTTGTACCGCATTCACGATAGTCCAGAGGTTTTCTCTTATTTTTGGTCTTGTACGCAACAACTCAAGCCTTTTTAAACCGCCGATCACCATAGCCATGGGCAGGGATTTAGCAAAAATCTGTGATCGTGTGTTATACCGCAGATATTCAATCACTTGTTTTTCACCTGCTATAAAAGCTCCAATTAGGGCCATCGACTTGGCAAATGTAGAAAAGTACAAATCTGCAGTGTCCTGTACGCCAAAATGCTCGGCCACTCCGGCTCCGGTAGGCCCCATCGTACCAAACCCGTGAGCATCATCCACAAATAACCGGAAGTTATATTTTTCCTTGAGGGCAACGATTTTGTCGAGCTTACCTAAATTTCCACTCATTCCAAACACGCCTTCAGTGATTACAAGCACGCCCCCACCCGCATCTTCAACAATTTTCTGTGCACGCTGAAGTTGCTTTTCAAGGTTTTCTATATTGTTGTGCGGAAAAACAAAGCGTTTGCCCATGTGCAACCTAACGCCGTCCACAATGCAAGCATGTGACTCTGCATCATATACAATCACATCTTTCCGGTCAACCAATGCGTCGATTATGCTCACAACGCCCTGATATCCATAATTCAGTAACATCCCGGACTCCTTACCCACAAACTCAGCAAGCCTGCTTTCAAATTTCTCGTGATATATTGAATTACCTGACATCATTCTAGCGCCCATCGGATACGCAAGACCCCACTCTTCTGTCGCCTTTGTATCAGTTTCCCTTACTTCCGGATCATTTGCAAGACCCAGATAATTGTTGAGACTCCAGGTAAGCACTTCTTTTCCTCTGAAATACATTCTGGGGGCTATCTCCCCCTCAAGCTTTGGGAACATAAAGTACCCCTCTTCCGTTTTGGCATGCTTACCCAAAGGGCCCCTGTCAAATAAAAGTTTTTCAAAAAGATCCACAGATTATATTATTAGATTTTTTCCATGTAAATAAAAAACACACAAAAATAAGAGGTTTGGCGCTCTTGTCAAATGAACTTATTTGAATTAATTTCGGGAAAATTACACTATTTTAAGAAATATCCGATTTATTTTCTATGTTCACCTGCCTTACCGTATGCGAAAGATTAAAAAAATCCTAATCGCCAATAGAGGCGAAATTGCACTGAGAGTGATGCATTCTGCAAAAGAGATGGGAATTACAACCGTAGCCATTTTCAGTGAAGCAGATAAAAATTCGCCTTATGTCAGGTATGCCGATGAAGCCATTTGCATAGGACCTCCGCCTTCGACAGAATCTTATCTGAATGGCGACAATATTATTGAAGCATGTAAGCAGGCAGGTGCTGACGCCATACATCCCGGCTATGGGTTTTTGTCAGAAAACAGCGGTTTTGCGCGTAAAGTCGCTGAAGCAAATCTGATCTTTATTGGCCCGAGTCCTGAATCGATGGAATTGATGGGCAGTAAACTTGCTGCAAAAGAAGCAGTGTCAAAATACAATATCCCCATGATACCCGGGAGTAAAAATTTGATTTCTAATGTAAAAGAAGCAAAAGTGGTTGCTAAAGATATCGGATATCCCGTACTGATAAAAGCAAGTGCAGGCGGCGGCGGTAAAGGAATGCGGGTGGTATGGAAAGAAGCTCACCTGGAAGAAGAAATGAAACGTGCAACCAGCGAGGCTGTTTCAGCATTTGGTGATGGCGCAGTTTTTCTTGAGAAATTTATCGAGTATAACAAACATATTGAATTTCAGATTTTGGGTGATCAGCAGGGCAACGTCATTCATCTTTTCGAACGAGAATGTTCTATTCAAAGACGCCATCAGAAAATTATTGAAGAGGCGCCATCAACCGTACTTACTGCCGAATTACGAGAAGAAATGGGACAGGCAGCCATAAATGTGGCCAAATCTTGCGGTTACTATAGTGCAGGTACTGTAGAGTTTATTTTTGATCAAAACAACAATTATTATTTTCTTGAGATGAATACACGCCTGCAGGTGGAGCATCCTGTAACGGAAGCAATAACCGGGCTGGACCTTGTGAAAGAGCAAATAAAGATAGCCGAAGGGAGAAAACTGGATATCAGACCGGAAGACCTGCATATTACCGGTCATGCCATTGAAGTCAGGGTATATGCCGAAGACCCTTCCAATGACTTTTTGCCCGACGTTGGAAAACTAAAAAGATACCGGCCGCCGCAGGGGCCAGGCGTGCGAGTTGATGACGGATTTGAAGAAGGTATGGAAATACCTATTTATTATGATCCGATGATCTCAAAACTCATCGTATCGGCTAAAAACCGGGAAGAAGCTATTAATCGTATGACGAAAGCTATTGAAGATTATGAAATCTCCGGAATTGAAACCACGCTCGATTTCTGCAAGTTTGTAATCAATCATAAGGTTTTTATTGACGGAACTTTCAATACCAGGTTTGTCGAAAAGTACTTCAGTCCTGAAAAACTGGACTTATCATCAGAAGCCGGCACCGATGAATTGAAAGTGGCTGCAGTGATTGCTTCAAAATTGTCTGAACAACATCATTTGCGCCATATACCTGATTGGGATGGCCGGAGTTTCAACAAATGGAGATTTAGGAGTAATTATCAATAATGATCTGTACATGCATTTGCCCTATCCCCTGATCCTTGCTTCGAACAGCCCGAGAAGAAAAGAATTGCTTGCTAACGCAGGGTTTCGGTTCAAAATAGTGGTGAAGCCAGTGGATGAAACTATACCGGAAGGATTTACACCGGTAAATGCCGCTGTTGCTATTGCCGATAGAAAAATAAACCTGTATGCGGATCTGGCGAAAGACAATATTGTTATTTGTGCTGATACGATTGTGGCTTTTAATTACACAATATTGGGAAAGGCAAAAAATGCAGATGATGCGCTACGTATGCTGCAACTGATAAACGGAGAAACACATGAAGTAATAACTGCAGTGGCTATCGCATACCCGAAAGGCAAATTTTCATTTTCGGTAACAACAGAAGTAACATTGTACAAGCTCGAAACCAATGAATTAAAAGCCTATATCCGGGCCTATAAACCCTTTGACAAAGCCGGTGCTTACGGTATTCAGGAGTGGTTCGGTCATGCCGGAGTCAGGAAAATAAATGGTTCTTACACGAATGTTGTTGGTCTCCCGATAAGTCAGCTTTATCATAAATTAAAATCACTGTCCGCTTGAAGCTTTTTTACGGTTACCTGAAATCGTTTCTTAAAGAAGATTTTAACACATGGTATTATCTAATCACCCTTCTTTTTATTGCAGGTGCTATAATTATTAATTACACCGTTGATTTTGAAGATGGGATATTGGACAACTTGCCCGGTGCGTTACCCCGTACATTGGCATTTTTGGCATTTTACATGGTTTCATACTCGATAATTATTTTGCTCAATCGTATTTTTTATCCAAAAAATACATTTCACAAGCAAAAGAAGTTCTGGCTTAAAATATTCCTGGGATTTTTTATTCTTTCGTTTGATACGGCCATTCATCTTTCTGGATTTATCTCATTTGTGCCTTTACCGATCCGGTACCTGGTACTAAAGATTCTTAATAACCTGATGAGCCTGTTTACATACTTGCTTCCATTATGGTTTATTTACAGGTATATTGACAAAAACAGTACTTCATATTATGGACTGACAACAAAAGGATTTAATCTGATTCCATATCTGCAACTATTCTTAATTGTAATCCCCCTGGTGATTGCCGCTTCTTTTATTGAAAATTTCAGTTCGTACTATCCGGTTTATAAACAAAACCCGGCAGCAGAATATTGGGGCATAGCTTCATGGATACCGGCACTGGGGTATGAACTGACGTACGGATGGAATTTTATTTCTGTTGAATTACTGTTTCGCGGCTTTTTTGTAATTGGGATGTTAAAAATGCTTGGGAGACACGCCGTTGTTCCCATGGTAGTAGCCTACTGTTTTATCCATTTTGGCAAACCCGTAGGAGAATGTATAAGTTCTATATTCGGAGGATATATGCTTGGCATTATTGCATATTACAGCCGCAATATTATGGGAGGAATTATCATTCACATCGGACTGGCATGGTTAATGGAGCTAGTTTCTATGTTAAATTAATGTTAACAAAAACCATATTATATCCGTATCTATAGTTTTTCCAGTTTTTGTTAAAATATAGGAATTAGTTACTCTTTTTGCTTATTTTTGTTATTTTTTGATAATATTCGATCGTTTTTACTCGTCTTTTGCGCAAAATATGAGATTTTTTGCTGCTTTTGTTTCTTAACATTAAGTTAATATTAGATTAATATAAGATTGACTTAATGAAGTCGGCTTACGAGAAAAGGCGCGAATACGGAATCAATGCGATGCTATTTGGCAAACTAAAAAAAAGTATGGTGAATTATACTGGTTTCTGCTGGCTTTGATCTTATCATTCGGAATTCTTATTGACAAAAGAGTGTTTTAATAATCCGGATTCAAGCCCACAATAATTTGTACCTCCCGCTTTTTGTCCGGAGGTTTTTTTATTACATAAATATCTCACCCAAATGATTATTTACCAATTCTTTGATTTGATTTATACCTATACCTTTAGCACATTTAAAATGCTTTTCAGGACAACGGGTTTTACCATGCAATCCACAAGGACGGCATGTTAGCGGTTCGCTATATTCAACAATTACTGATTTATCCGAAAGTGGCCGGAACCCAAACGCAGGTACAGTAGAGCAAAACACTGCACAAGTTGGCGCATTGGTAGCCGAAGCCATATGCAATGGCGCAGAATCATTAACAAATACAACTTCGGCTTTTGAAATAATTGCAGCAGTTTCCGCTAAATTAACTGAGCCTGCAAGAACCTCAATACCGGTGTGGTGTGCCTGCTCTCTGATAGTCTCACATAGAACCCGGTCTGCGGGGCTTCCTATAAGAAACACCTGTAATTCCCTTTTTATATGGTCAATAAGTTCTACCCATTTATCAGCCGGAAACTGCTTGGTGAACCAGACGGATGCAGGAGCTATGCACACATAGGGGTGTTTTTGATATTTTCGTATGAAATGTAATGTCTCATTTGAAAAATATAAGCGGGGATTTGCAGGCTTTTCCTGGGTCAATAATGAAATTAATTGATGATTTCGCTCGATTTCGTGAATATTAGAATTTTCATTAAAAGAATGATCTATACGGATATCGTAAAAAAAACTTAACGGATTTTCCCGGAAGCCTGTTTTTAAACGGGCGCCCGAAAATGCAGTGAACAATCCTGTTGAAAAATACCGTTGAATATTTATTACAAGGTCGTATTTATTCTTTCTGATTTTTAAAATTATACGAAACAGTCCCTTGTATTTATTACCTCTTTTCTTGTCCCAGATCAGTAATTCTGACACATGCGGATTGGCCTCAAGCAATAATTCGTTCTCTTTTCGAAGCAAAAAATCTATCCGGATCTCTGAAAAATGCCGATGAATGCTTTCGATAAGACTGGTAGCTAATATCACATCGCCAATAAAAGCTGTCTGGATTATCAGAACTTTCTGTATTTTATGCGATTTATTTGCTTGTTTTACAGACACATTGCAAAATAAAAAATATTCAACGGTTCATTCATTATAGTTCGGAAAAATAGATATTCCACGGTAAATGGCACTTAATAATGAAGTTAATATTTCGGTGGTAATAATCACTTACAATGAAGAGGCCCGCATTGCTGCATGCATAGAATCGGTAGTTGGAATTGCTGACGAAATATTGGTGGTCGATTCCTTATCGCAGGACAATACCAGAGAAATATGCCGCAATTATGATGTACGATTTATTGAAAATGCTTTTCCCGGTTATATTGAACAAAAAAATTATGCCACATCATTAGCTAAGTATGATATAATACTCTCGCTGGATGCAGACGAGGTACTCAGCGAAGTGCTTAAAGAGCAAATCAGAAATGTCAAAAGCAATTGGGAGGCTGACGCCTATGCGTTTAACCGGTTATCCAGCTTTCAGGGTAAATGGATTTATCACTGTGGGTGGTATCCTGACCGGAAAATTCGATTATTTAACAGGAGAAAGGCACATTGGGGAGGATTTAATCCACACGATCATATCATTATGGATGACAACACCCGGATACAGCTTATAAAACAGGATATATTACATTATCCGTATGATTCATTAAATGAGTATATTAATAAAGCAAATACGTTTTCCTCAATTGAAGCACAGACTGCATTTGAAAAAGGGAATAACAGTACGGTACTGTTTCATGTTGTTTTAAAACCATTTTATACATTTATTGAAAAATTTTTTATCAGGCTAGGCATACTGGACGGTTACCAGGGGTTTATTATCAGTATCGTATCTTCGTTAGGTAAGTTTTTGAAATATGTAAAACTAAGAGAGCTAAACAGGAGATGAAAATTGCACATATAACATCTGAAAAGGGATGGCGTGGCGGCGAACGGCAGCTTTACTTCCTCATTACCGAACTTCAAAAAAGCGGGATTGAGAATATTCTGATTTGTAATGAGGAATCGGAGATTGAAAAGCGGCTCCATGATACCAATATCCCTCATCATCATCTGGTGATGAAAAATCCCCTGAACCCTGTTACCGCTAACAAACTCCGGAAAGTAATCGATTCACTGGATTGTGATGTTCTCCATCTACATACACCCACCGTACATACACTTGCAGTTCTGGCTGGTATAAACGGGCTGAATATTCCTATGGTTCTGCACAGAAGAACATATTTTCCTATAAAAAACAACCCGTTTACCCAATTCAAGTATAAGTACAAGGGGATAAAGCGGATTATATGCATTTCGGCGGCCATAAAATATTATGTAGATCAGGCATTAAAGAAGCCCGAGAAATCTTCCATCATTCATGACGGCATCAACATTTCCGGAGAAGATTATTTAGACTATAGTTCGTCAAAAGATATACTCATTCGCGAACTGGGGCTTACCGGAAAGGTGCGGTTTGTAGGGAATATTTCAGCACTTTCCGTTGAAAAAGGATACGGTGTATTTGTCAGTGTGGCTGAAGAGATACATAAAATTTTACCCGACGTACATTTCCTGATTATCGGAAAAGGTGACCAGGAGCAATTTATCCGTAATATAGTTGAACAAAAATCATTGTCTCAAAACGTTCATTTCCTTGGATTCAGGGATGACCTGGAACGTATTTTGCCGGGACTGGATGCCTTGCTCATGCCTTCAATAAGAGAAGGATTAGGCACTGCCATTCTTGACGCTTTTCTTGCCCGTGTGCCCGTTGTATCCACCCGGGTAGGTGGAATTCCGGAACTTGTAATGGACGAAAAAACAGGCCTTATTAGTGACCCTGATGATTTTAATAAACTGGTAGAGAATGTATTACGGATATTAAACGATCAGGAATTCGCCAATGATCTACGTCAAAATGCGTTCGAACATGTGCGAAGTTTTTCAAAAGAACGGATGGCGGAGAAAACAGCCAGTCTCTATGCAGAGGTCACCGGCAGGAAGGAAAACTTGCTTATTACAGATGATGAAAGATTTGTGGCCGTTGAAAATTCCAGGTTTTCGATCTTAATACCTACATGGAACAACCTTGAATACCTGAAATGCTGCATTGACAGCATTATAAAAAACTCACACTTCAGACATCAGATACTGGTACATATAAATGACGGCAGCGATGGTTCGCTGGAATGGGTGAAAAGCAGAAATGATTTATCGTATAAACACAGCAATGAAAATGTAGGTATTTGCTGGGCGCTTAACGGGCTACGTCCATTTGTTGATACAGATTACATCCTGTATATCAACGACGACATGTATGTATGTCCGGATTGGGACCTGGAGTTGATGAAAGAAATCGAAAGCTTTGACAACAACCGGTTTTTTCTTTCATCCACTGTGATCGAACCCCATACTTCGCATTATAAGGAAGTATTGGCGCCCAATAATTTTGGTACAACACCAAAAGAACTACATGAGCAGGAATTGCTTGATAAATTCCGGGATATTCGTGGCTATGACTGGCTTGGCGCAACCTGGCCTCCAAATGTGGTACACCGTGAAGTATGGGATCTGGTAGGTGGATACAGTATTGAATTTTCTCCCGGTTTTTATTCCGATCCTGATTTCTCCATGAAACTTTGGAACGCAGGCATTCGTAATTTCAAAGGCGTGAACAAAAGCAGAGCTTACCATTTCGGATCAAAATCCACCAATCGAATTAAGCTGAATGAAGGAGGAAAGCAGTTTCTTTTTAAATGGGGAATAACCTCTTCCACATTCATCCGGTTTTACCTTCGTCGTGGTGCACCATTTAACGGACTGCCTGAGCCAGGCAGGGCCTTTAACCTGGGAGTCAATAAATTCAGAAGTAAGGTTAAAAAGGTTTTCCAGTCGATGTTTTAAACGCTTTCAGGCAATTTCCCCCAACTCCGGCTTGAACATCCTTAATTTTATTCACCGTTTTTATCATCCTCACTCTTGCTTTTTTTGCTTACAACCCGATCCTCATTTTTCAATCTACGGCTAACAGCAAGAAACGGTCCTGAAATCACTTTTTCGCCCTCTTCCAGGCCTTCAAGAATTTCAATATTATCATAATCGCTTATCCCGGTTTTTACCTGCCTTATTCTTGCCACCCCGTCATCAAAAACAAATACAATTTCAACTTTTTCGTCTTCTTTTTTATTGTCCGGACTACTAATTCGATCTTTATCACCGGAATCTTCCAAATCAATACTGTCTTTCAGAATTTCACTTAACTTTCGTGTAGTAACTGCTGCAAGCGGAACCGTAAGAATGTCTTCTTTCCTATCGGTAATGATATCTACGCTTGCCGTCATACCTGGACGAAAGGGGGTTTTGCGGCCCTCTTTTACAAGGTCGGCAAAAGAGCTGTTCAGTATGCGCACCCTCACTTCAAATTCTGTAACTGCATCCGCCGATATTTTATCTTTTGCGGTATTGGCAATTTGGGTGACTACTCCCTTAAAAAGTTTACCCATATAGCTGTAAGAATCCACATCAATAATTGCCGTATCGCCAATAGAGATACGTATAATATCATTTTCGTTAACATCTACCCGAACTTCCATTTTATTAAGATCTGCTATTCGCAACATTTCAGTTCCAGCAAACTGTCGGGTTCCTACCACACGTTCCCCTTTTTCAACAGAAAGTTTTGAAACCGTACCACTTACAGGCGCATACACATTGGTAAGTCTGAGATTTTCCCTGGCATCCTCTACAGTAGCCCTTGCACTCTGCACGATATATTGCGATGCATTTACACCCTGTCTTGCCGATTCTAGGTCGTTTTGTGAAATTTTATAATTTAGTTCTGCAATTTGCCAGGTGGCATCAGAGATCACTTTTTCTTCATGCAGCTTTTTATTTCGCTCATACTCGTCCCTCATACGCTCAAAGGTAGCCTTGGCACGTGCCAGGTTAGCTCTGGCTGAAGCCAGATTTGCCTGTTGCTGGTTGTAATTGGCTTCTGCTCTTTTCATTGCATTTATAAAATTGTCAGGTCGTATTTTCACAAGCAATTCGCTGACCGTCACCGAATCACCTTCTTCAATAAGCAGTTCGATGATCTCACCCGAAACATCCGGACTCAGCTTGACCTCGTTAACAGGTCTTACAGTCCCCGAAGCACTCACTTTTTCAACAATTGTTCTCATCTTTGCTTCAGCAAGATCCACTTCGATCTCCTTTTTCTTACCAATAAAACCCGCAGATTTACCTATAATAACTGCCACTATCAGGATCGCTACGATCCCCAACAAAATGTATAGTGTCTTATTCGATTTTTTTCTTCTTTTTGCCATGGATATAATTTGCTAATAATCTAATTCACCCTGATAAAACTTCAGTATTTCTGTTTTAAAAATAAAATCGTATTTCGCTATAAGTAAATTTGTTTTTGCCTGAAACAGATTATTCTGTGCTACCTGAAAATCAATAAAATTACTGGCGCCCAACTCATAGCTCCTTTCCGTAACCCGGAATGATTCTTCCTGGGCATCTACCTGCCTGACCGATGCATCGTATGATTTTTTTGCTGCGAGCACATCATTATAAGACCGTTCTATATTTTGTCTTAAGTTGTTACTCCTTTCTTCCAACAAAATTTCAGCCTGTTTTTGCAAAATAATAGCTCGCTGTACACTTGAACTTACCGCAAATCCATTAAAAACCGGTATGCTGATACTCAATGATATTGACCGGCCAATATTGTCCTTAAACTGTTCTGCTAACGGATAATCTTCAAATGTCTGGAACACTGGGGAGTTATCAAAAGGATATGTGAAAATCACGAGATTGGGATCCAGGTTTACAGTTCCGAAAGGTATAGGTGGTATGGTCTGAGTTTCGCCGGTGGCAACCCTGCGATCGGTATCACGAACGGATGAATAATTGGTATTCAAACTGGCATTTAGACGGATAGCCGGATAAAGCTGTGCTTGCGCAATTTTTATCCCAAGATTGGCGCTTTCAATTCCAAGATTGGCGCTTTTAATATCAGGCATAATCCCCAATGCTATTTTGAATATTTCATCTCCTGAAAGACTCACCATTGGAAATTCAGTAAGTTCAATTTCCGGAATTTCAACATCAAATGGCTCAAAAGAGGGGATTTGAAGCGCTTGTTTCAACTGCAATAAGGATAAGTTGTAATTGTTTTCAGCATTGATCACGCTTACTTCGTTGGTAGCCTGTTGTGCCATCAAATCGTATAACTGTGCCTGTGGCACCGCACCAGCATCAAGCTGTATTTTAGTACGTTCCACTAGCTGCTGGGTCGAATTTAATTGAGACAGCGTATTATTATACTGTTCTTTGTTGAAAACAACATTGGTATAAAACGTAATCACATTTAAAATCACGAGATCTTTTGAGGCTTCCAGGTCGTATTTACTGGCCTCCAGGTCAATTTTAGCCTGTTTGTATGTATTTCTCAGTCTGCTTGTCTGAAAAAGAAGCCACGAAGAGGTACCGTTAACCCCGCTTGTCTGAAACCTTTCGGTAGTGAACAAGTTTGTAGTAGGATCAATGGTACGGCCCCAGCTATTGTTGTAAGATCCGCCAAAATTAAGTGATGGCGCCATGGTCCATTTTGCCTGTCTATTGTTAATTTCGCTTGTCTCTAGCCCGTAGAGACTTCGTTTTACAGTCAAACTGTTTTCGAGCGCGTATTCTACACACTCCCTTATTCCCCATTTTTTTATTTCACTCGAATGGTTGTCCTGTGGAATCTGACCGTAACATACCGACAGAACAGAAATTGTAAAAATTAATAACAGTCCTTTTTTCATTGCCTTTTAATTTTATCTTAATCAATTGCCGGAATATAATTTACTTCATGCACCCAGTTGAGACTTTTCAGATAGTCATGTGTCAGGCTCCTTAGCCCGGAATCCATTTCTATTATCTGACAAGCAACATCGTTTTTTCCTTTTCTCGACACCGTCACGGCGGCAATATTGCTATCGTCCCGGAAAAGCACATTTGCCAGGTAAGCGATACTCCCTTTGGTATCCACAGCGGTAATAATCAAGGTGTTCAGTGAGGTAGTAAAGGTTGTTATAAATCCGTTAAATTCCTTAATTCGTATTACACCACCTCCCCGGCTCTCTCCAACCAGCTCTAACGTGTCCCTGTTTTTCACTGCTTTTATACGGATCGTATTCGGATGCATAGTGGAAGCATTCCCCGCTGAACGAAACGTAAACTTCAATCTCTTTTTTTCTGCATTTTCAAATGACTCACGTATCCGCTTATCGTCTGCAGCATAATAAAGTAGCCCGGCAACTATCGCTTTATCACTGCCATGCCCCTTATGGGTCTGAGCAAATGAATTATAAAAGGTAATATCTACATTATCGGGAATTCCTCCCATGATTTTAACTACCGTACGTGCAATCCGAACCACACCTTCAGTATGCGAACTGGACGGACCGATCATTACTGGCCCAATCATATCGAATACGCTGCTTCCTTCACCCATCATTAATCATCAATACCTTGTTATGCATTCTACTTAAACGTAATTATACTCAAAAGAAGACAATCCTTACTTTAATAAATTATAAGTGGTCAAAATCTTATTTAAAAGATACTAGTATAAGACTGAAAATCAGTCACAATAGTTACACGGCGATAGGCGCTTTTATTCCCGGTTGCGGATTGTAATTCTCTAGTGTAAAATCAGGATAATGAAAACCGAAAATATCTCTAATATCCGGGTTTAATCTCATTTTCGGCAAAGGACCTGGCACACGTGAAAGTTGTAATGCCACCTGATCCATATGATTGGAATAAATATGGGCGTCACCGAATGTATGAATAAACTCTCCCGGCTGCAAACCCGTGACCTGAGCAATCATTAATGTAAGCATTGAATATGACGCAATATTAAAAGGTACGCCAAGAAACACATCTGCGGAACGCTGGTAAAGCTGACACGATAATTTGCCATCGCCCACATAAAACTGAAATAGCGTATGGCATGGAGGCAGCGCCATCTTTTGAACTTCAGGGACGTTCCAGGCGCTTACAATGAGCCGTCTTGAATCAGGATTGCTCTTAATCTGATCTATTACCAGGCTGATCTGATCAATGGTGGTACCATCGGAAGCCGGCCAGCTTCGCCATTGATGCCCATACACCGGACCCAGGTCGCCCTTTTCATCTGCCCATTCATCCCATATTCTCACTCCGTTATCGTTGAGGTATTTGATATTTGTATCGCCTTTGAGAAACCACAGTAGCTCATAAATAATAGATGGCAGATGTAATTTTTTGGTCGTTAATACCGGAAATCCATCATTCAGATCAAATCGCATCTGATAGCCGAAAACACTTTTAGTACCTGTACCTGTCCGGTCGTTTTTCTCGATCCCATTCTCAAGTATATGGGCGAGCATGTTTAAATATTGTTGCATTCTATTTTAAAAGTGAAAAGTGTGCTAACAGAAAACAAAACTAAGAAATGAATAAAAAAAAGAATTGTTTTTTTAAAATAAAAAATAAAAGGCCGGTAGTTGTACCACCGGCCATTTAAAGGAGTTGTAAACATAACTTGATTTCAACCTCCGGTATTCGTATTACGATGTATCGAAATTTCAATTGTTACAATCCGGCCATTAATATTGATGGTCACAAGATTATCACACTCTCCGTCTCCAAAATCAATGGTTATCACGACATCGCCTTTCTTGATCTCTTTTACTCCTGTAACAGGTATAAACCTTCTTCCTTCCCTGCAGTTACGCTTATATACCAGTGTTTCAAGCACCGTGACTTCATAGGTCAGTCCTTCGCGATTCACACCATTAGCAGTGCTCCCTTCCAGAATATGGTGCTCATCATTGATGGGATTAGATGCTCTAACCCACATTCTCATCCTGTCCACTTCGCGGGTGGCCACCGTGCCGTCAAGAAATGTGATCTTACCACCTGTAAGTGTGATGTGAAATACCGGATTATCATCCAGTGTGGCCGATACATTTTCTACGGTACGTGTGCCTTCAATCTGCCTTCCGTCAATGGCAAAATCTTCCAATACATACGTAAATACAGAACCGGGTATAAACCTGAAGCCGGTGTAGGTGATGATGATCTTACCACTTCTTACCCTGCCGTTCGGCCCTTCGCATCCTTCACCAAAATCGATCGTAATGATTTGACTTTCAGAGTCATGCGTTACCTCTGCACACTCAAACCTGTGGTCGCTGTGTTGGGCGGTTCGTGCTCCGGGAGATGATTCGGCAAATCCCATCGCTACCGAAACCAAGTCATCAATTTCATCAAAATCAGCATCGGCGATCACCTCGAATTCAACGGTTTCATTATCAGTAAATTCCGGCAACAAGTCTTCATCCTGATTACATGCGGTCATAACTGACAGAAAAACAACAGTCAGTACAATCAACAATCCTTTTACATTCACTAAGTCTTTCAATTCTTTCATTTTTTCCATCGTTTTAATCTTTTTTCAGATGATTTTCGGTTCTTAGACAGCCCCGGAATTAAAAGGTTTAAAACCTGAAGTAATTTTTTGGTTATCCCGATAAAAGAGGGCTATGTAACCTCATGCAGGATTTGAAACGAAAATCCATTACACTTACTGTATTGAGTGATCCTTACATTAAAACCCAAAACTTGCTCGATTAATAAATAAATATGGAAATTATAATGCTCAAAGAATACTAAAAGGAGAATATTGGATGGGGATGACAGCGGAAAGGGCAAGGGAAAGTGTTGGATACCCTGATGATATAAATATAAAGTACAGGTTCATGGGGAGTTCATGAGTAGTGGATTTATGAGAAAACGGAAAACTGACAAGTATACAAGATTAACAGCCCATAATCGAGTAGACGGCTCCGCCAGTAAACACTGACGGAGTGCGCCTCTCCCCTATACACTTCCCCATACACTTCCCCATACACTTTGTTACGGGGTAAATGTTACGAAGCATGCTCATAGTGCATTGTGCCGCATGCCGGGAGAAATTTTCAAACTTAATTGATAAATACTAGATTGATATGCAAAAATGATATACCTTCGTGATATAAAAAAATAATATCATGAAAACAGTATCATTAAAAATAGACGATTCAATTTTTAGAGAAACTGAAAAAATTCTCTCAAGGATTAAAAAATCACGAAATAGATATATAAACGAGGCAATAGAATATTATAACCGATTTCAACGACGATTGATTCTTGAAAAAAGACTTAAAATTGAGTCTGATTCAGTAAAATTGGATTCAATGTCGGTACTTAAAGATTTTGAGAAGATTGATTATGCCAATTAAACAATTTGAAATTTGGATTGCAGATTTGAATCCACAGATTGGAACAGAGTCTGGTAAAACAAGACCGGTTTTAGTTGTTCAGACAAATTTACTTAACAAAATACCACATCCATCTACGATTGTTTGTCCTCTAACAGCAAATGTCAAGAAAGATTCTGACATTTTGAGAGTTCATCTTAAAAAAGGAATGGCAAACCTACATCAAGACTGTGACATTATGATTGACCAAATTCGTTCGGTAGATAATAAACGATTAATTAAAAAAGCGGGTAATTTGCCGAATGACTTGATAGAGTTGGTTAAAGAAAATATAATGATAATCATTGATTTAGAATAGCACGATGGCACACATCGAGTAGACGGCCCTGACGCTAAGATAGGTCAGGGTGCGCCTCTCCCCTATACACTTCCCCATACACTTCCCCGTACACTTCGTTACGGGGTAAATGTTACGGGGTAAACGTTACGGGGCAGGCACACACATGGTATATTTAATTGCCGGGATAGTGCATATTTGAAGGTTTGTACTTCTACTAAAAATACATGTAACCTGACAATGAATCTCCTTGAAATCGGCAACTAAACATACCACTAACCGTTGTCAAAAAAATTCCATTAACCCGGAAAAGTTTTGGGGTTATTGGATACTTTT
>JADFHN010000012.1 GCA_022567155.1 Bacteroidota bacterium | reverse complement strand
ATTTATTTGAGTGAATTTTTATTATTAATTTGTATCCAATAATTCTCGTCCCGTTTACGGGACGGTTAAAAAACAAATCCTTATCGGGCTTTAGCCACATAAATTTAAATTTCTTGAACGTACAAATGATTAAATTAATAGCGTAAAAAATGTGGCCAAAGCCAAATAACATTTAATACTGATTACCAGTTGCTTAAAAGCAACTGGAATGTTGAGCAATCCTCCAGAGTTTTGTTGTGAAAGTCAGTGAGTTGTTTAAGAATTGAAGCAGTTTTATAATTGAAAGCCTGGAGGATTAAATGCCTGATAAAATACTGATTATGAAAAA
The DNA here is from genome assembly GCA_022567155.1 of Bacteroidota bacterium. Taxonomy (GTDB): domain Bacteria; phylum Bacteroidota; class Bacteroidia; order Cytophagales; family Cyclobacteriaceae; genus SZUA-230. The sequence continues at coordinate 67,102 of JADFHN010000012.1, read as the reverse complement.
AATCCGTTGTTCGTGGTGTGAAGGTTCTCCTGAATACATAAAATATCATGATGAAGAATGGGGCATATCTGTGCATGATGACAGGAAGCATTTTGAATTCCTGATTCTTGAAGGTGCGCAGGCAGGGTTAAGCTGGTCAACCATTTTAAAGCGACGTGATGGATACCGGAATGCTTTTGCCGGATTCGATGCACGGATCGTTGCAGATTTTGATCAGAAAATGATTGACAGGCTGCTTCTTGATCCGGGGATCATTCGTAACAAGCTAAAAGTGCAGGCAGCGGTAAACAATGCACAACAATTTTTGATCGTTCAGGAAGAATTCGGGTCATTTGACACCTATATCTGGTTGTTTGTGAATAACCAGCCCATTGTAAATAAATGGAAAACCATGAACGAACTACCGGCAACTACTCCTGAATCCGATGCCCTGAGCAAAGACCTGAAAAAACGCGGATTCAAATTCGTTGGCAGTACGATCATCTATGCGCATATGCAAGCCTGCGGACTTGTTAATGACCATATTACAGCATGTTTCCGGTATCATGAAATTGCAGCACAAAAATAATCTGCTTAATTTCCAACCAATTTGATGGAATTCATGTCTATATTTCAGACAAATAAATAAGTAAATATGCGTATGTCAATGTTGAATCGGTTTTTTGCTGTTTGCTTTCTGGCCGGATTGCTGATTGCCTGCAATGAGGATATAAACCTCGACTGCATTGATCCTGCAAAAGTTGATAAAAACGCCATTTGTACGGCCATTTATCTGCCGGTTTGTGGCTGCGATGGAAAAACCTACAGCAACGCCTGCGTAGCCCAGGCAGCCGGGCTGATCAGTTGGGAAGAAGGCGAATGTGTCAATACAGACTGATCCAAACAGTCATGTAATTCCAGCTTTCTGTCAAAAAAAAATATTAAAACCCGCATTACGTATAACCATTGTTGTATGCCCGTGCTTTCTTTTCGTCAGCGTTGGGGCAGGCACACTCTTTGGCTGGTTTTGGTTTGTGAACTGAATTACGCAACCAGCAAACGTGTGTGACTGCAGCTTATGTCATTTGCTGATGAACAGCCACCTCCTAAAGTTCTTTTTCCAGTTGTTTTATCTGTTCGTTGTTCATGCTTTCGCTGTTGTTATTAGTTCTACAGTTTGGTACCAGTAATAAAAAGCGGATTTGTCCGGCTGTCTTTTCAATCGATTCAGAAAGTTCCAGTCCGGATCTTCAATGTTAAGTTCTTTAATATTCTGTCCTTCGTAATATGCAATCGGGGTTCGGTCATTCACCAGAATTTTAGCTGCAAGATGGGCTACTCTTGCTGCAGCAGGTATCGCATCATCAATCCTGAAATTTCCCGCCATCAAGAATCCGGTACCAAAGGCAATGATCCCTTTTTGCAATTCTTTGAATTTGGTCTTTTCGTCATCGGTACCACGGTCCCTTTTGGCTAAGATTAGGCAAGTATCTATGATGTCTTGCAATACATGATCTGGGGTTAGGACAATTTCTGGATTTTCGTTTTTCCGATACGCGATTTCCTGTTTGGCGAAAGCCTGAAAACTTGTTGTCACAACCTCCATATTTTCGATTTGCTCAAAAAGTTTGCTCAGGTCAAAGAGCTGCTTACATATCTCCATGGAGAAGGGTTGCTGGTCTTTCCCTTTGTAGTAGGGAATACCAGTGGTATTTGGTGCAAATGCAGTTAGTTTATCCCCGGTAATTGAATCAATTGAAGGTAATGAAACACTTGTTTCTCCTTCTGTTTCAATCCATTTGGTTTGAATTGCCTTCTCAGTAAGTTGTGGGTAGATGGAATCTTCTATTAAAACATCCAGCAAAATCGTTCCCGAATATTTCCCCGCCCTGGTAGAGTCAAAAGTGAAACTGTAATGTGCTTTAGGAACTCCTGGTTGGTAACTTCGGTGCTCATCCAATAGGAAAGATTTGAAGTTAGACGAATCGACTACCTTTTGCAGGATGGCTTCCAGTTTTTCTCTCTCTGTATTGCAAATGATATCTATGTCAATCGAGAATCTATTTTCTGCTTCAATCAAAAGGACTAAGCTGGTACCACCTTTAAATACGAAATCAAGACCATTGGTCCTTAGCCGTTCCAATAAATGGAGTGCATAGATCATTTTTTCTAGAATAATCTTGTCAATTCGCTTGTGATCTTTTTGTTTTTTAAATCCGTCCAACCACTCTTCTGAAAAGCAATGCTCCTTAATTATCGATAATATCTTTTACGAGGTGATACATATGATTGGTCATAAACTGTTTGATGTCTTGCTCTTTTTCTCTTCGTTTCGCATAGCTGAACAGCTTGGTGAAATTGATCGTGTAGCTATTAATGGCATTTTCATAGATATGCATCAACTCAGAACCCTGGTAGAAGTAGAAGAGCTTTTCTTCCGCAAAAAGGTCAACCAAAATCTTCTCAAGTAAGGGAGTGTAAAACTTTAACTTTCTCTCAGTCCTTCTTGCAATAGGTGATCGTGTAATGAGCTTTTTGATAATTACCGGGTAGTGACTTTCAGCGATATAGAAGTCAATAGCTTTTTCATCCGGGTTCAGGTAGAGTTCATTTCTCGAACTGTCTTTGAGCTCATAGTAAAGAGACTCGAGAAAATCCTTTTCTATTTCGATCAGTATGATTCGCCTACTTGCCTGATGTTGGGAAAATTCATTGAGCCATTCTGTTTCCCAGATGCAATATTTCACATCTTCAAATCGATCCATAATTCGTTTAGCGAGTTTCAGAAGTTCTTGGGAAATCTCAGGTTTGTACTTGGGTTTGTAAGAGATAACATATAGCCCTCTTTTGAGAGGTTTGATGATGTTTTTGTTTTTGAGATCGTGGATTCTCCAGCCAAAAGTTCCTTCCTTCAAATCCGGTTCGAAATATCGATAGAAGCTAAAGAGGTCTTCACGGGAAAAAGATTCCCGATACTTAAACTCTTCAATCAGTCTGTTCTCTATGATCTTCGGCATTTCGAAATCCAATTTTTACCAAAAATAGAAAATTCTGGCGAATATTGGAAATCAAAAAAACGCCAGTAAATCAGAATACTGGCAAATATTTGAAATTCGTTGTGGTGGGAATTTGGCTCTTTTGCAAAGATTGGGCTGTGAGATGGCTTTGTGTGGCTTTGCAAATGTGCCAAATGCGTGTTGGATTTCTTTTTCACATGGCATACAACACCCCAATATAAGGAATTCTATCTATTTGTTTTATAGTATTTTGCGAAATTTCAATACTTCAAGTACACGGATAACACGCCTGAGGGGTAACTGAAGCCGCTTTACTTCCAAACCCGGTCGTTCTTATCCGGTATAACTGTATTTAAGTATTTATATAAGTGGTTAATGCTACCTTCGGGTTTTCCGCAGGGCTGTTTTGGTTCATCATTCCAAAAACAAAATTTGTATTTTACTCAACAATTATTGCAGTATAAAGCGCTCATTATACATCTTTTACCGGTTGACTGGCTTTCTGTTGCTTAAAAAACACATTCTGTTTATTTCAATTTCCTGTCAAAAAAATCTGCGGCAGCTTTATATGCTCTGATCCAGGATGCATGCAAAAGAAAGCCGTGTACTTCGTCCGGAAATATTAACTGTTCAAACTCCACACCCTGCCTTCTGAGCGCTTCAGCAAGATTAACAGATTCGCTGAACGGGACATTCCGGTCATCATCGCCATGTATCAGCAATACGGGCGATTTCCATGTATCCACATAGGCTAAAGGTGAAGATTCAAATGCCAGCTCGGCTGCTTCGGCATTTTTACCGGCATCGTAGGTGGGCACAAAATTACGGATCACAATATTCCAGTCGTGCACACCATGGAGGTCAACCCCTGCGGCAAACAGATCGCTGGCTTTGGCCAGCCCCATTGCGGTAAGGAAGCCACCATATGAGCCGCCCCATAACCCGATTTTATCCGGGTCCACATCCGGCCTGCTCCTGAGATAGAGCCCTGCCCCCATCACATCATTAAACTCACTGGCGCCGCGAGCACCGTAATTGAGCGCTTCACGAAACTCCATGCCATAACCGATCCCACTCCGGTAATTTACCGATAAAACCACATACCCTTTCGAAGCCAGGTACTGATTGAATGAATAGGCATTGTGGTAATAGCCCCGATGGTGGAATCCCAGCAGCATTTGCCGCCGGGATCCACCATGTAAAAACAAAACAGCCGGATGTTTTTGCCCCGGTTTGGCGTCTTTCGGAAGAAAAAGCTGACCGTTAATTTTCATACCGTCGGTTGCCGAAAAAATCACTTGCTGTGGTGTAACCAGATGCCTGGAAGGGAACCGCCTGCGAATAGCGTCCGGATCAAGCGGAATTGCCTGCTTCGCACCGGTTTTCAATACAACGGCGTGAGCAGGAGAAGCAGGGCCGGAGGTTATGTAAGCAACGGTCTGATCACCCGGAATTACTACCGGCGCCCATTCCATATTCACTCCGGATGTAATCTGTACCGCCTTCCCCCCTGATACGCTGGCTTTCCAGATATGCTTGCGGTCGATATCATTTTCATTCGAATCATAAATAACAAATCTACCATCAGGCGACAGCGACACAAATTGCACTTCAAATGCCCCGGGAGTCAGCAACCTGACATCGCCCGATAAGCTATTCAATGTATATAAATGTGTCCACCCATCGCCCTCATACGGAAAAACGATCTGGTTATCAGCGCCCCATAAAAGCTGGTTGCTTGCTGATATTCCTCTGAAAGCGCTGCCTGTCCCCTCACGGGCTTTCCAGATCTGTCTGGATTTGCCCGTGTTTACATCCGCAATATGGATTGACCATGGTAAAGCCGTTCTTCGTGGAGTGAAAGGCAGGATGTCGTCTTCATTGGGGCGCCGGATAAATGCCACTTGCCTGCCATCCGGCGACCAGGCAGGCTCCGAGTCATGATCTACACTCGGGTCTAAATAAGTGAGCCGCTTTTCATCATTCTTGTAGATTCCCACATACCCATGGTCTTTGCGATTGGAGACAAATGCAAGTGCCGACCCATCAGGTGACCAGGTCAGGGAACCCGCCCTTCCCCTGATGGTAAACAGTTTTTCGGGTTTCGCTTCTTCGTCATTCAAATCAATGTTCCAGACCTGTCCGTCTTTCAGAAAAGCCAATACATCGCCTGATGGAGAAACCTCAGGACCGGACCCTTCCGCAAGCTTTCTTTTTTCCGATGAAGCGATGTCGATTATCCATATAGCTCTCTCGTTGCCCCCCGGATCTAATGTCGGGTTGGGTATCTCACCACTGTTGTTCGGCGCACCTCCACGCACGTAAATGATACTTTTTTCATCAGGCGTAAACTGAATGTTGCTTATCACCTGGCCGTCGTCCTGATCATAATCTGTTACCATGCGACCTTTATAATCCGGAGCTTCAGCCAGCCAGATATTACGAACCCCTTCCACATTTTGCAACCAGGCTATTCTGGCTGATGTTGGCGCCGGTGTGAGCGATGCCGGAAATGATGCGCTCAGCACATCTTCAATGGAAAATTTTTCATTCTGCCCGTAACAAAGTGTTACCAGGATAAGCGCCAGGGTAAGAATGGTGATTTTTTTCATAAGCTCATATTATCATAACAAATTACAAAAAGATATTTGAGGGAATCGATTTTTTGTTAAAAGAAAAGAACCTGTACAAAGCAGGCATAGCCGTTTAGTCATTTATGGTGTTCACGATTTCTTTAAGAGATAGCCGGATGCTCCACATTCCACGGAGGTCAGTCATCTTATAGCCGGTGGCGCTATCGTAAGGGTACAGTGATTTAATCAGTGAAAAAGTCTCATCCGAAACTTCGCTACCCTTTTTACCGTGGCATATGAGGCAAACCGGATCGCCAATAAGTATCGGCTTCGTGTATAACAGGAATTTATCATTTAACGAAACAATATTATCCTGCAGAGCCATGTCATTATCCACACTATACTGATAGGCATTTAATAAGACATTTTCCAGGCTGTCGGGGGCATCATCAGGATTGCGAAGCTTCAGGCTTACCCTTTTGATACTTGCCCGGTATGCCTTTGAAAGAGAATCCACAAGCGGGTAGGCCTGTATATTACAATACCTGATCGCTTCTTGCACACCTTCGTTTAACATGGTTTCTTTCAGCTTTTTGCCTAGTGATAGTTGCGCAGCTTCTGCAATTTGTCTTCCACGCAGGAGACCCGCGGCGAAAATATCAGCCTGGTTTACTTTTTTTACTTCCTGGCTTTTCATGCCCTGGCTGGCTGCTTTGCGGTCTTCGCTGCTTATTTCTCCCCTGCATCCCACCACAATCAGCGCTACTATAAACGCCGCAAGCCGGCAAATTATCGTATATTTAATTTTCATCTGTTTAAAATTATCCAACTATTCGTATTAACTGATAATGGTTTTGTCACAATTTTTGCTCCTTCGGGCAAAAATTTCGCCAAAACCCGCTGTGGCTTGTTTTTGCCACGGGCTGAAGCCCGTGGTTATTGATGTCTGTAATTGATTATTTTCTCTTGCCACGTGTATTAAAATCAACCAGGTTATTTCATTTCATAAAAATAAGAAACCAAAGAATTACCTACTAATAATAATAAAGGAAATATGGAATCACATGTTTTGTTACTTTTGCCCCTTGTAACGATCAACTTATTCGATTCATGATTGACAAGCTTGAAGAAATCAAAAACAGATTTGAGGAAGTAGGACAACTCCTGGTACAGCCCGATACCATCACGGACATGAAGAAGTATTCGCAGCTCAACAAAGAATACAAGGGTCTGGAAAAAGTGGTCATAAAATACGAAGAATACAAAAATATTCTCAGCAATATAGAATCAGCTAAAGAGATACTGAATACTGAAAAAGATCCGGAGTTCAGGGTAATGGCGAAGGCGGAAATGGAAGAACTGACTGCAAAAAAAGAACAGATTGAAGAAGATCTGAAACAGGCGCTGATTCCGAAAGACCCGCATGATTCCAAAGATGTGATCCTGGAGATCAGGGCAGGCACCGGAGGCGATGAGGCTGCTATTTTTGCCGGCGATCTTTTCAGGATGTATCAGCGGTTTGCCGAAAAAATGGGATGGAAAATGTCTATTATGGATCTTCAGGAGGGCACTTCCGGAGGATATAAAGAAATTGTAAGCTCGATATCAGGCGAGGATGTGTATGGCCAGATGAAATATGAATCGGGTGTTCACCGTGTACAGCGCGTACCGGCAACCGAAACACAGGGCAGGGTTCATACTTCGGCTGCTTCTGTAGCCGTATTGCCCGAAATGGATGAAGTGGAAGTGGAAATAGACATGAATGATGTGAGAAAAGACACCTATTGTTCTTCGGGTCCGGGCGGGCAATCGGTGAATACGACCTATTCTGCAATACGGCTTACCCACATCCCTACAGGTATCGTAGTAACCTGCCAGGACCAGAAATCACAGTTGAAGAACTTTGACAAAGCCCTCAATGTATTGCGTTCGCGTTTGTATGAGATGGAGCTTAAAAAACACAACGAAGAGGTGGGAGCCCAACGTAAATCGATGGTGGGGAGTGGCGACCGGTCGGATAAGATCCGCACCTATAATTATCCGCAGGGCAGGGTTACTGATCACCGGATCGGATATTCACAGCATAACCTGCCAACAGTTATGGATGGTGAAATCGGTCTGTTCATTGAAAAACTTCGTCTTGCCGATCATGCAGCGAGGATGAGTAAAGGCAGCATGGATCAATAACCGCATGCTAAAATGCTAAAATAAATTTTTATAGGGAAGGATGACCGGGAAAGAAATATTCAAAATTAACAATGAAAAATATTTATGCATTCAATCATTTGCGCATTCAATCATTTACGCATTTATGTATTTACATATTTGATCATTTCCACTAAAATAACGGTAGAGCCATGTTATTAAAATAATCAGGTCGGTTATTCGTTTTTTACCGGAAGCATTCATGAAGAAATTACAGCTAACTGGTCTTTATTCGCTACTGCTTTCGGCAACCCTCAATCTGTCGTGCCAGCCTGAAGAGCAGATGTTTACATTTGACCCTGCAGCAAAACTCAGGTTCTCAGCTGATACCGTACTTTTTGACACCGTATTTACCGATGCACAAACGGTGACTAAAAGGTTTATTGTGTATAACGACGACCCCAGGGCGGTAAATATTTCTTCCGTCAATCTCAAAGGTGGCGATGTTTCACCCTTCACCATTACCGTAAACGGACTGAAGAACCGGTCGTTTGAGAACTTCAGGCTGCTTGGAGGAGACAGCATGCTTGTACTGGTAGATGCATTTATTGACACGAAAGATGAAGACCTCCCTTTTATTGTGGAAGACGCAGTACTGTTTGAAACCAACAGCAACCTGCAGCATGTTCAACTGGTAGCCTGGGGGCAGGACGCTTTTTATTTCAGTGACTCCATCCTGGCCTGCAACTCTGTCTGGACCGGCAGCAGACCGTATGTTATCTTCAATTCCATACTTGTGGACAGCCTCTGCACGTTAACTATCAATCCGGGAACAAAAATATTTTCACACAAGGGGTCTTCCATATTTGTAAAAGGCACCATAAACGCCGTGGGCACATCCGATCAGCGAATCACTTTTTTAAATGACAGATTGGATGAAAAGTTTGAAAATGCACCCGGGCAGTGGGGCGGTATTTTTTTCCTGGAAGGAAGCAGAGATAACCGGATATCATATGCAGATATCAGGAATTCCGAATACGGTATCTGGCTGGGTACGCCTGACAATGATACCATTCCTGACCTGGTGCTCGAAAGTGTGAAGATTGAAAATATTTCGAGGACAGGACTTATTGCCTTCACTTCAGACCTGGAAGCGGTGAATTGCCTGTTTGATAATTGTGCGGAATTTGTAGTCGGAAATTTCGCGGGAGGCAATTACAGGTATTTAAACTGCACTTTTGCTAATTTTTCGTTTACGTTTTTTCGTGAAAACCCGTTGTTTGTAGTCAGTGATAACCTTGTGCTGGCCGATGGTAATGTATTGATAGAAGATGTGAAGCTGGATGTGCTTAATTGCATCATCTGGGGTGACTTCAATGATGAAATCATATTGAACAATGACGGCGGGGCTGATTTTCAGGCTTCTATCCGGTATAGCATACTTAAAACAACATTTCCGGATTTTGATGTAAACCAAAACCTGCTGAATACAGACCCGCTTTTTATTAATCCTTTCGGATATGATTATCATATTGATTCATTATCGCCGGCAATAAACGCCGGTATTTTGTCAAAAGTTGACACTGACCTGGACGGAGTAAAAAGAGACAGTCTTCCGGACCTTGGCGCGTATGAATGGCATCCAGATCAATAGCGCCATGATTAAGAACGGTTATCTAACCCAGAGTTTACAAAAAAGATTACAAAGAAGTTTATCGTACTGATTAACTTTGACTATGTTTTTTCAAAATGAAATACAACTCCAGCCACATTCCAGGGGGTTTCATCTGATCACTCATGAAATTGTAAATGGTCTGCCCGAAATCAGGGAAATACGGCACGGCATGCTTCAGGTATTTATAAAGCATACTTCTGCCAGCCTTACCATCAATGAAAATGCCGATCCTACAGTGAGAGATGACTTTGAAAGCCACTTCAACAAGATCGTTCCGGAAAATGCGCCCTATTACAGGCACACGTTTGAAGGTGCGGATGACATGCCGGCGCATATCAAGTCATCGCTGCTTGGCGTTAGTGTACAGTTGCCTGTTACAAACGGCCGGTTAAACCTGGGGACCTGGCAGGGCATTTACCTGTGTGAGCATCGCAATCACGGAGGGTCCAGGAAGTTGGTGCTGTCGGCATGGGGAGAGTGAGTCAGTCAGTTGTTGGCAAGAAAAGATTTTTGTAGAATTCAGATTATTAACTGAACTAAAACCGTAGCCCCAGGTCCAGGCCCAACAGATCGTTCTTTAACGTGATGTCATCATTTTTGTTGGCAATGTCAACCAGGCCCCGTTGATAAAACAACCCAGCAAAAAAAGAGGTAGTTACGCCAAGCTGTTTATCCCAGCCAGCCCCGATGTAAAAAGAGGAATCAAAAAAGTTAAAATCTTTAACCCGGTTGTCATTTTTATTAATTCCCTTCCAGTTTACCAGAAAGTCCATAGTGAAGCCCGGCTGAAAATATATCTTCGAATCTACTCCGATGTCATTTGTGTATAGTTTCAGCGTCAATGGTAATTCGATGTATTCCAGGCTGTACTGCTCCGCATCCAATTCACCGGAATTCAGGTTTACAGCAGCAAAGGTCACCTTACGCAGGCTGTACAATACGCCGGTGCTGAAAAAGTAATTGTCCGTCAGACCGAAATCGGCTGTCAGACCGAATGTAAACCGTTTGTCGTCCCGTGTGTTATCGATGGCGATAGAGTCTGAATTTGAAACAAACCTGTTGAATATAACGGTAGGACTGAATTTTATACCCAACCTTACTGACTGGGAAAAAGCCGGCACATGTAACCCGAGCAGAAATGCCAATACTATGCAGGCAAATGTTTTCATCCGCATGAAAATACAACAAGCTGCCATTCTTCTCAAATAAATTAACGGCTATTTCCTATCACTCATTTGGAGGTATGTAGTTTGCTGTGTTTCCGTAAATTCATTGTTTTGCTGCTATTACTCCCACTAAAACAATCACTTGTCGCTTTAGTGACTCTGAAAAATAAATAATGCGCCCCTTTTTCGGGATTGTATGTTCCCGAACTTAGTGCAGCGCAACTTGAAAAAGCGTATCATGCAGTTATTGACGGCGGAGCCGGAGGTGTTTCTTTTTTTTACTATGGCGCATTACCGATCAAAAATGGCAGGCTATATCCAGGCTGATATCATCCTGAAACCCCGTTTCTTATGCCCGTCCAGATTCATCCTGTTGTTACGGATAAATCCCATATTGATATTATATTCGCAGGTTAAATGATACGGGTATTTATTATCCTAATATGCGTGTTTATGTTAGCCGGTTGCGGATATTATTCCGTAGCAACATGTCCGTCGTATGGTTTTTATAAATCTGAACCTAAGGAAGGCAGTGGAAAATTCAAAAATTACAAACGCGCAACCAAAGGCGGCTATTCAACCCGCTCGTATATTTCCACTCAAAAACGGATGAAAAAGCAGAAAGTCAGGCACACGCTACGAGGCTATTGAGTTACGTGTTAATTGAAATGTAAGACGTATCACCGGTCAGACCATAGGTGTGGTAGAAGCAGTAACTGCTGATCTTGTGGCAGCCATAACCGCAACATGAATTTTTTGAATATCCGGATCCAATACATTGCTGAGGGCATTTGGTTGCGTCAATGCTACAATTCGCTTACCTGCCTTCCTGAAAACTTCTTTTGAACGGAAGGCTTCTCTTGTCAGTTCACAAACATCGATCAGACTCAATAGCATGAGGTCCCTCGGTTCAGGTTCGGTTTGATCCATGATGATGTCCTGTATTTGCGCACGTACTTTATTTTCGGGTACAGGATTATCAGTGGGGTATTTAACGTACGGAATAACCCAAAATATTTTACCTTTTTCCCTTCTCAAAATACCTTTATCAATTAACTCCTGAAGCACGATCTCTTTGATATCTTTTGCATTGGCGTTGAAGGTGCCGATCCAGAAACCAACGGTTTTTCCTTCTTTCAGATTCTGAATGGCCTTAATGGACTGATCCAGAACAGGCTCCTCCGTATCCGGCTTGCCTGTAACCACTACCTTTTTTTTCTGCAATTCAATTTTATCAAGAATGGCCAACTCCATTAAAATGGCACCTGCAAAGCCGTTGTATAAATACGTGGTATCCGTGACAAACCGTCCCTCATCATCGTCGAGGGCTATCAGGAGAAATTGCTCAATCAGATTCAGTTTCATGTTAATTATTTTTAATTATCTGTTTAATCCTACCATGATACTAAAAGAAAGGTACAAAATCATATGAATAATTGTTTTATTTCTCAATCCCTTTTCCATGTTGAAAAATTGACTAAAACAGGATTTTATACAATAATCAATTGATAATCAATTTATTAGGTTGATAAACAAATCCATTTGGTTACCAACAATAAGATTGTTTGGAGTTTATTTTCGTATAAATTTTCCTATTTATAGCATAAATCTACGCCTCAATTTACTGTTTATGATAATGTTAACTGTAAAGCTTTATACTAAAAATTACAGAATTATGTTTATTTGCGGAGATGATATTTTTTAAAACCATAATCAAATTCCTTTCACTTGTATCCCTGGCATTTCTTCTAGGCGGGTGCGACACTAATTGCAAACCTCCCGGCGAGATAAAATCATTAATGGAAGAGGTTAAAATTGAGCGCCTCGAGGATACATTATATAGGTCAGAATCTGTGGAAGAAGTGCTTGCGTTTCTTACCCATCACAAGATACTGAAAAATGAATTTCTCGGCAGCGATCAGTATCCCAACGACACCGTGTTGGCTGAAAGACTGTTCAGCATGATTACAGACCCGGATATCGCCGTTTTGCTGGAAGAAACACGGCGTGTTTTTGGTGACATGCGCGATCTGAAAGCGGATTTTGAAGAAGCTTTTGCTTATATGCGGAAATTTTTTCCGGGTGCCAAAACCCCGAAAATACAAACACTCGTTACCGGCTTTTACACCAGCGAAATGTACGTTTCCGACACGCTGATAATTATCGGGCTCGATTATTACATTGGCCCGGATGCCACCTACAGACCCAACAGTTATCCGGATTATATTCTCAGACGTTACCAGAAGCAATACATTGTGCCGGCAATAATGCTGCTTCTGTCAGACAATTACATCGCAACCGATTATTCGGATAATACTATGCTTGCCGATATGGTGTTTTATGGCAAAAAGTACTATTTCACACAGAAAATGCTGCCATGCGCACCTGACAGTCTGATCATCTGGTACACGGAAAAAGAACTGACGGATGTATCTGACAACCAGCATATTATCTGGGGAAATTTTATTCAAAATGAATTGCTGTTTGAAACCAGTCATATCATCAAAGAGAAATTTTTGGGCGAAAGGCCCAATACCTATGAGATATCAGCAGTGTGCCCGGGCCGTATCGGCGCCTGGGTCGGATGGGAAATAGTCAGGAAGTACATGGAGGACCATCCTGAAGTTTCGCTGGCTGGCCTTATGGGTAAAAAGGATGCGATGAATATTTTTAAGGCATCGAATTATAAGGGGAAGGCGCCGGGGTTGTTCTGATAACCTAATGCTGATCATGGAATATCACTTCTATTTACAACATACAAAGCATTGCAATCTATGACAGATAGCCGGAAAAGGTGTGGAGAAAATACCCTGTACCCCCGGAAAATACGTGGACATGTTTATATATTTATAGTATATATAACTAGTTGTTTGTGAGCAGGGAAAATTGAAAAAATGATAGATTTCATAAACATGTTAGAAACTGAATTTGAAAAAAACGCAAATACCGAAATTGCACTCGGACAAAAAGCGTACATGAAAAATCAATTTGAATTTTACGGAATTAAAACACCATTAAGACGAGAAATTCAGAAACCATTTTTGATTAGAGCATATTTACCTCCGAAAAATAATTTGAGAAAAAAGACATTGAACTTTTTGAATTTATGGTAACCAATAAATCCTGGTGGGATACAGTTGATTTTATTTCATCCAAATTAATTGGTGAATATTTTAAAATTTACCCTGATCAAAGAGCGAAATATGTAGAAAAATGGATTGCTTCTAAAAATACCTGGTTACAAAGGTCATCTGTCCTATTCCAACTAAATTACAAAGACAATTTAGATACCGAATTTTTAACATTTGTAATAAATTCACTTCTTGGTTCAAAAGAATTTTTCATCAATAAAGCTATAGGTTGGATTCTAAGAAATTACAGCAGAGTAAATCCAGGTTGGGTGGTTGATTTTGTAAACAAAACCGAACTTAAAAAATTAAGCAGAAAAGAAGCTTTAAGGCTAATTCATTAAAAGAATAAATTGGAATTGATATTCACAGACCTAACAGATAATGTCGGTTGACAGACTTTTCCTTGTCTTCACCTATGCTTCCTTCGCCGTCAACAATAGCTGTTTTAGCTACATGGTGACATATTCTGATCCAATAACGCATATACATCAGGCTTCTGATACGGAAACCACATTATTTCCTTTTTTAAGTCAGATATTCGGAATTTCCGTAAGCACATTTATCAACTCACTGACCTGCTGCTGTCTTGAAAATTGCTCTTCACCCAGTTTGCGGGCATTTTGCTGAAAACGGTTCAACCTTGTTTTATCTTTTATAAACGGGCTGATTTTTTCTACAAAATCAGGGGGCTTTTCCGGGTCGGTATAAAAACCACACTGATTAACTTCTGCCAGCTCGCGTATCCATCCTTTGGTATTCGTAACCACGAGTTTGCCTGATGCCAGCGCATCGAAAAATTTATTCGGGCTGTTGGTTTCGAGGATAGGCTTGTTGGCAAACGAGATATAGGCAGCATCGGTCACATTCAATAGCTCACGGAGCTCTTTTTTATTCATAAATGGAAGAAATTCCACGTTCACAAGCTTTCGGTGATGCCCCAGTTTTTCGAGCCGGTTTTTTTCGGCTCCATCGCCCACAACAAGGAATTTAACGGGAAGTTGCCTGTCGAGGCTTACCCGGGCGGCTTCGAGGAGATATTCGAGATGGTTTGCCTTGCCAATAGCCCCAAAGTAGCTGACCACAAATTTATTATTTGTCCTGAAAACATCCTCCAAATATGGATTCTTTTTCTGAGGTTCAAAAAAGTTGACATCCGACATATTGGGTATTAATGCAACTTTTTTATTGGAAACTTTCTTCACAATATTGTCATGAATTCCGGGAGAAAGGGCAATGATCTTCTCCGCCTGATCATAAATGCGTTGTTCCATATCGCGGGTGTAGCGCAGCAACCAGGGGTTACTGATGGCGCCCATTTGAATCGGCGCTTCCGGCCAGAGATCGCGGACTTCAAAGTGATAAGGAATAGAAAACTTTTCCTTTATTTTAATGGCCGCCAGTCCTATGGTTAGTGGTGTGCTGGTGGCAAAGCAAAGGTCGGCCCCTATTATTGCAGCAGCCTCATCTATTGCCATGTACATAAACTTAAGAAATGAAATGACTCGCTGCTGAAAGCTAAATGAATTGTCGTAGTGAACCGGGAGATAATGCACGCAGATGCCATCAACCTCTTTAATGACTTTAGAAGGCTTATTATGGGCAGTAATCATTTCAACCTCTATACCGTAGTCCACAAGCCCTTTTGCAAGATAATACGACCGTATAGGCCCACCCTCTTCCGGTGTCTTAAAATATTGGTGCAGATAAATAATTTTCATTAACCGAAGGTAAAATCAAGCCATTTTGCAAGTACCATCACCGCCCATAATTCAAGAGCATAATTTGCTTTCGATTTTTGATGAATACTTTTCAACTCAAGAATACGATTCTTTTCTATAAATTTAAAGACCAGTGAATTTTCACTTTCAAGAAACGACCAGGCACCTGTATGATTTATATCCATCCAACCGCCAAAAGGTAATCCGAATCCTTCCTTGCTTCTCCGGCAGAATATTTTGCCATTTCTCTTCTGTAGCATTTCTTTAAGAATCCATTTTTTACCATTTGCTAAAAGACGCTCCGGTGGCAGTGAACAAGCATACCGGCTCAGTTCCCGGTCAAGGTAGGGCAGGCGCATTTCGATGCCCGCAAGCATCGTCATACGATCGCTGATTGTCAATACGTCAGAAACCAGGTAGTTCATTCTGTCGTGTTCGAGCGCCTTGCCAAGGTGGTAATTTATATTTTCAGGTCCATCTGAGGGCCATAGTGAAGTGTCCGCCCGGGATGACAGTTGGCCGAAGGAAAGAAATTTATTGTAAGTAACAGATGGGTCCTTGTCCAGATTGACGAAGAACTTCTGTATTAACCTCCCGCTTTCATTGGAAACGGTGGCAAATATGTTTGCCCCGAACATTCCGGGCCCCTTCATCAGACTTAAAAACTTATAATTCTTAAGATACATCCGAAATGCAGCGTGCCTGTTGTAGCCCCCAAACAATTCGTCGGCTCCGGCCCCACTCAGCACGATTTTATGGTTTTTTGCCACCTTTTGTGACAACAGGTAGGTCATTAGTGCACCGCTGTCGCCGACTGGCTGATCGATCCTGGAAATATAGTCGTCAATATTCTCAAGCATCGAAGCGTCAGTTTCTATCTGATGATGTTCGGCATGGTACGTTTTTGCAGCGAGGGCCGCGTATTTATAGTCCCGTGTGCCAAAAGGCCTGTCTTTTACGGAGGTTACAAACGAATAGGCTGGAAAGTTGCTGTAGCCGTTTTCTCTTAACAATGCCAGAATAAGTGTAGAGTCAACGCCGCCACTCAGAAACAAGCCGGCCGAACCCTGTGCCGGCAGATGGTGCAGGAGGGAATTTACGAGAAGTGTTTCTGCCTGTTGTACGATTTCGCCGTCACGCCGGCCCGGCTGATACATTTCGCTGTCCGGTTCGTTTGCTGATTGGGGGATAGTTTCGTTCTTCGTGACTTTCCCGTTTCTGACCTGGATAAACCCGCCGGTTTCGAGTTCTAAAATATTTTCAAAAAATGTATCCGGACGGCACACGTATCGGTATTGCAGGTAATCGTGCACAGCTTTTTCATTCAGCACCTTTTTTACAAGACCTGAAGCAAGGATGGCCTTTATCTCTGAGGAGGCAATAAAGAAATCGGAGTCTTCGTAGTAAAAGAGCGGTTTCATCCCCCAGGGATCGCGGGCAAGCAGCACATCGTCAGTATTCTTGTTCAGATATACAAACGAATACATTCCGTTCAGTTGCTCCAGCTCTTTTTCCTGACTCTCAGCAAGTAAATTAAAAAGCACTTCGGTGTCCGATCCGGAGCGGAAGATTTTGCCATCTTTAAGCTGTTGACTTTTAAGAATGGAATAATCATATATCTCCCCATTATAAACAAGTGAACTGAAACCATCTCCGGATGTAAATGGCTGATGGGCATACTTTGTAACATCTGTTATCCGGAGCCTGTTGGCACCAAGGAAGTAAATGCACGAAGGGGTTTCAAATACCTGAAAGCCAAAGTCATCCGGGCCTCTGTACACTGTGGCATTGATCATTTTCTGAACCGGTTCTTCCGTCAGACGCTTATTTTTATCCAGAATAAAGTGAATGCCGCACATAATTTAATTTATAAATGTACCGGAAATTTAGTGTTAATCGTGCGGATATGATGATCATCAATTCGCGTCGAATTTTTCAACCACTTATATCCCTTGCACTTTTTGCTTTTCGTTTACCACAAAGAATTAATTGCTGCTTAATCAGCATGAAAAATTACGCTACTTAGTTTCCGCCGGGTACTGCCGGAGGTTGTCATTCCATAATAATCGATGTGTATCACCCAAAATGCTTTTCAAAATACAGGCAGAAATAGCTGATCTTGCATGATTCGCACTTGGGTGTGCGTGCAAGGCACACATATCTGCCATGCAGTATTAGCCAGTGATGCGCCACAGAAATGTGTTTTTCAGGTATGTTTTTCACCAGTTGCTTTTCTACCTCCAGCGGAGTTTTGACATTCTGGCTTACCAACCCCAGCCGTCTGGAAACTCGAAAAACGTGAGTGTCAACCGCCATCGCAGGCTGGTTATAAATAACAGATGATATTACGTTGGCGGTTTTTCTGCCCACACCCGGTAGTTTTTGAAGGTCTTTCGCGTCTGACGGCACTTCCGAGCCAAAATCATCCACAAGCATACGTGCCATACCGTAGAGGTGCTTCGATTTGTTGTTGGGGAATGTAACTGATTTAATATAGGGAAAAACTTCCTCGGCGCTACCTGAGGCCATATGTTCGGCCGTCGGGAATTTTTCGAACAAAGCCGGCGTAACGATGTTCACCCGCTTATCAGTGCACCGGGCACTAAGTATTGTTGCAACCAGAAGCTCATAGGGACTACCGTATTCAAGCTCGGTTTCTGCGTCAGGGTTGTGGTGTGTAAAATAGTCAATTAACTCTTTAAACCGCTCTTTTCTTTGCATGTCTGTATTTGTTTTTTATAGCATGCAAATTAAAGGATTTGGAGTAATCAAGAATACTTTTGATGACCTGATTGGACGGATTTTTTACTGCTTTTCCTAATTTCTTCTTCACTGCTCTTAACTCATGGAATAAATCCAGCAGCTCATTGTCGCATATCAATGCATTTTCAAACTCTGATTTTTGATCTGATGGTATTTCATTATAAAGATACCTGACTACATCATCATGGGTAAAAATTTTGGTCATAGGCAATTTTATATTTTTTCATTCTCTTACGTAAATTGATCAGGGCATACCGCATCCTTCCCAATGCCGTATTTATACTTACGCCAGTGGTATCGGCAATTTCCTGAAAACTAAGATCCATATAATGTCTCATGATCAGTACCTGCTTTTGTGTATCAGGAAGATCCTGTATCAGGTATCGTACTTTATCCTGTATTTCTTTTTGAATTTGAACCGTTTCAAAGGGTGCCTCAGAAAAATTAACGGTATTGAAAACGGGACTGCCGTCTTCCATGACGACTACAGGAAACCGTTTGCTTTTTCTGAAATGATCTACGGCAAGGTTATGGGCAATTCTCATAATCCAGGGAAGAAATTTACCTTCTTCGTTATATTTGCCACGCTTAATTGTATTAATGGCTTTGATAAAAGTTTCCTGCAAAATGTCTTCCGCCAGATAATTATCTTTGACGATAAGATATATGGATGTGAATATTCTGGCCTTGTACCTGTTAACCAATTCCTCAAAGGCCTCTTCGTTACCGTTTTGATATAGTGCAACCAACTCACTGTCGCTCAAATTATTCCTTCTC
Organism: Bacteroidota bacterium; assembly: GCA_022567155.1. Taxonomy (GTDB): domain Bacteria; phylum Bacteroidota; class Bacteroidia; order Cytophagales; family Cyclobacteriaceae; genus SZUA-230. The sequence goes on along the minus strand of JADFHN010000012.1, from coordinate 48,158 downwards.
ATTAGATACTTCGTTTAGTAAACGTAGTGGTCTATATCATATTGCCTTTTTTTAAGATTATTAACGAATTTTCCTTTTTGGTAAAATCAAATGTAAGGAAACAGATGGAATAAATGCAAATTATTTTTAATTATTTTTTGTATAATTAATTAAAAAAACAGCTTTTTAAGCAGCATAACCCCATATAACGTATAAGGATATCCGGATATTGTATTCTGATCAACTATATTTAAAAAAAATTCCAATGTCATTTCTCTCAACAAGAAGGCGTTACATTAACTTTGCCTCCACATGCATTTATCATCAAATAATAATAGGGTTGATATTGACAAACTTGACCCCAAGGAGTATATCATAATAAAAGGCGCCCGGGTAAACAATCTGAAAAACCTGAGTGTGGCCATTCCGCGTAACAAGATGGTAGTAATCACCGGCCTTTCCGGCTCAGGTAAGTCTTCGCTTGCATTTGACACGCTGTTTGCCGAAGGCCAGCGTATGTATGTGGAAAGCCTCAGTGCATATGCCAGGCAGTTTCTAGGCCGTATGGAAAAACCCGAAGTGGACTATATAAAAGGGGTTTCTCCCGCCATTGCCATCGAACAGAAGGTAAATACACGTAATCCGAGGTCAACGGTAGGCACCACCACTGAGATATATGATTATTTAAAATTACTGTATGCAAGAATTGGAATTACATATTCGCCGGTGAGTGGCGCCGTTGTAAAAAGTGACTCAGTGAGTGATGTAGTAGATTATATGCTACGGCAGAAAGAGGGTGCCCGGTACATGGTACTGTATCCCATGCATGTTCCAGCCGAGCGGACTCTGGAGCAGGAACTGAATATTCTGCTGAGCAAAGGATACACGCGTTTGGTAACCGGAAGTACCATTGAATTTATTGAGAATTTTCTTGAGGACACAAGCCGGTTGCAAAATAAAAATGACGTGTTCATCCTGGTTGACAGAAGCATCGTGGCGGCTGATGAAGACAGCAGGTTCCGGCTGGCTGATTCGATTCAGACGGCATTTTTTGAAGGACATGGCGATTGTATTATCGATATTCCCGGTAAAAAGAAAAGAAAATTCACAGACCGGTTTGAACTGGATGGTATCACTTTTGAAAAACCCGGGGTGAATATGTTCAGTTTCAACAACCCCTATGGCGCCTGCCGCAGGTGTGAAGGGTTCGGAAAAATACTGGGCATTGACTCGGATCTGGTAATTCCCGATAAAAGTCTCTCGGTTTATGAGGAAGCCATCGCCCCGTGGCGCAGCGAGACCATGAAAAAATGGCTGGAGGCTTTCATCAAAGCAACCGTTCACTTTGATTTCCCGATTCACAAACCGGTTATTGCGCTTTCGGAAGAACAAATGGATTTGTTATGGAAAGGGAATGAACATTTTAAGGGGATCAATGATTTTTTCAGGTTTTTGGAATCCAAATCCCACAAGATCCAGTACCGGGTGCTATTATCACGCTACAGGGGAAGAAAAAAATGCCCGGATTGCCGCGGAACGAGGATTCGAAAAGACGCGGATTATGTGAGAATTGGAGGTAAGTCAATAACTGACCTGGTATTAATACCCATAACCAGGCTGGAGGAATTTTTTCTGCATTTCAAACCAGGCAAACACGATCAGCAAGTAGCTGGCCGCATTTTGACGGAGATAATCTACCGGCTGGAATATCTTAACAAAGTTGGTCTGGGCTATCTGACTTTGAACAGAATGACATCCACATTGTCAGGGGGAGAGTTTCAGCGTATTAAGCTGGCCACCTCGCTGGGCAGTGCACTGGTTGGCTCCATGTATATACTGGATGAGCCAACCATCGGGTTACATCCCAGAGATACCAATAGGTTGGTGAATGTACTCAAGTCCCTGCGTGATATGGGAAATACTGTGGTGATCGTTGAGCATGAAGAGGAGGTGATGCGCGCCGCTGACCAGATAATCGATATCGGACCAGATGCAGGTTCGCATGGCGGAGAACTGGTTTTTCAGGGTAGTCTAAGCGAAATCGATGCCAGCATAAAGACCCATACGGCAAAATATCTGAACGGGGAAGAAGCCATACCCGTACCTGAAAAGCGAAGAAAATGGAGTGAGAGTATTAACCTGCTGGGAATACGTGAAAACAACCTGAAGAATATCGATGTAAAAATTCCCCTGGGAGTGATGACCGTGATCACGGGTGTAAGTGGATCGGGAAAATCTACGTTGTTGCGTAATATCCTGTATCCTGCGCTTGGTAAAACCCTGGGCATGATAGCGGAGGCAACCGGCAAATTTAACCGGATGGAAGGAGCTTATCAGAAAATAGACCGTATTGAATTTGTCAATCAGAATCCGATTGGCAAATCATCTCGTTCCAACCCGGTTACTTATGTGAAAGCCTATGACCATATCAGGCAATTATTTGCATCGCAAACGCTTTCTAAGCAGCGGGGCTATAAACCGGCCCATTTTTCATTCAATGTGGACGGAGGCCGGTGCGAAACATGCCAGGGTGAAGGAACAGTAAAAATAGAAATGCAATTTATGGCTGATATCTATCTCACCTGTGAGAGTTGCAAGGGTAAACGATTTAAACAGGAGATACTGGACGTAACCTACAACGAAAAAAACATTGCGGAGGTGTTAGAAATGACATTGGAAGACAGTCTGGAGTTTTTCAGTGAAAACATCCCGGTGCTCTCCAGGCTCAAACCCTTGTATAATGTAGGGCTTGGGTATATCAGGCTTGGCCAATCTTCGAGTTCGCTGAGTGGAGGGGAAGCACAGAGGGTAAAACTGGCCTCTTTTATTGGCAAAAATGAAGGCAATAAATCAGAACATATACTATTTATCTTTGATGAGCCAACCACAGGGCTTCATTTTCACGATATAAACATTCTCTTGAAAGCCATCAACGCATTGGTGGATCACGGAAACACCGTGGTTATCATTGAACACAATGTGGAAGTAATCAAATGTGCAGACTGGATCATAGACCTTGGTCCTGACGGAGGAGAAAATGGTGGAAACATCATGTATGCGGGAATTCCGGAAGGCATGATGGGCGAAAAAGAGAACATAACGGCTAAATATCTCAGGCCGAAGCTTCTGGTGTAGTAATAAAAAAATGTATTTCTGGCCTGGAGGTTTAGTCACAACTTTCAGGGGAAATGATTAAAATTCGATTTAATTGTTTGTGATACCATCAATTGTACTTTAATTAGCAAAAAAAAATATTAGATATGTCCTCTTTAGATTTATTAGCAGTCGTAAAACAAAGAAACCCCGGCGAATCAGAATTTCAGCAGGCGGTAGAAGAAGTGTATCATTCGGTTACGAAGGTTCTGGAGAGAAATCCCAAGTATGCGAAGTTTAAAATACTGGAACAAATGGTTGAGCCCGAAAGGGTGATCTCCTTCAGGGTACCCTGGGTTGATGATCAGGGAGAAATACATGTTAACAGGGGATTCCGCGTTCAGATGAACAGCGCCCTCGGTCCCTTTAAAGGAGGGCTGCGATTTCATCCTTCGGTAAATTACTCCATATTAAAGTTTCTTGCTTTCGAACAGGTGTTTAAAAATTCGCTGACAGGACTGTCTCTTGGAGGAGGAAAAGGCGGGTCAGATTTTGACCCGAAAGGTAAATCTGAGATGGAAGTGATGCGTTTTTGTCAGAGTTTTATGCTCGAACTCAACAGGCACATAGGTCACAGGGTGGATATACCCGCCGGCGATATAGGTGTTGGAGTCCGTGAGATCGGTTTTTTGTTCGGAATGTTTAAGAAGATCACCAATGAGTTTTCCGGTGTTCTTACAGGCAAAGGCGTTGACTGGGGCGGAAGTCTGATCCGTGCCGAAGCAACGGGATACGGGTTGGTATACTTTGCATCCTGCATGCTTGCAGAAAAGAGAGATTCGATAGCAGGCAAAAAATGCCTGATTTCAGGATCGGGCAATGTGGCGCAATACGTGATCGAAAAGATATTGCATGAAGGGGGTACACCCATTACCGCATCAGATTCATCGGGATATATTTATGACCCTGAAGGTATCGACAAAGCGAAACTCAAATTCATTCAGGATTTGAAAATAAAACGCAGGGGCCGGATAAATGAATATGCCGAGGCACACCCATCCGCCACTTTTATACCACGCGATCCGGACATTGATTACAACCCGCTTTGGGATCATAAAGCCGACTGTGCTTTCCCCTGCGCAACCCAGAATGAGATAAATGCCCGGGATGCACAGAATATGGTAAACAACGGTATTCAGTTGGTTGCAGAAGGCGCAAACATGCCCTGCGAACCGGAAGCCGTCAAGATATTTTTAGAAAACGGGATTCCGTACGCCCCCGGCAAGGCATCAAACGCAGGAGGTGTGGCTACTTCCGGGCTGGAAATGATCCAGAACTTCAGCGGAAGCAAATGGACAAGTGAAGAAGTGGATGTGAAGCTGAAATTTATTATGAAAAACATTCATAAAACCTGCATGGATGCATCTTACTCGTACGGCGATAGCGGCAACTATATGCTGGGCGCAAATGTGGCCGGCTTTGTAAGGGTGGCCCAGTCGATGATAGCGCAGGGAGTGATTTGATTTTGGTAGAATAAAGTTGAATTAAAAACCGGAATTTAGTAAATTGGAGATTATTATGAGGAGGCTCTTGATCCTGCTTATATCTTCATTATTTACACTGGCAGGATGCAGTAATCCGAAATACACTGCATCGGTCAGCCCTTTAGCCGATTTTGCCAGGTATGAAACATTTTACTGCGCTGACTGCCAGGAAGGAATAGACCACAGAATGCCGCGTTATGATAACGAAGAAATCAGACGGCTGATCAGGGACGCGTTAATTTCTGAAATGGAATCCCGCAATTACGAGATGCAGGAAACATATCCGGATCTGCTGGTGGAGCTTGTGATTGTTATTAAGAATAAAATCGATACCGTTGCACAGCGAACCACAGATTATCGATACTGGCAGGGATTTCAAACTGATTTTTACAATTATAAAGTTGGCTCCATTTTTATTAATATTATTGAAAGAAAAAAAGGAGAGATTGTATGGCAGGGAAGAGCGGATAGTGTGCTTGAACAGTACCCGAAAAATCTGAAAAATAGAATCGAGCAGATCGTTGAGAAAATTTTTAAAAATACCCCTACTTCGCAAAACAATAGCCTATTTTAGATGCATAAAAAATTTTAATTTATGAAAAAAAATATAATAGCAGGAAATTGGAAGATGAACAATAGCCTCGACGATGGCTTAAAGCTGGTATCTGAAATAGCAACCATGATAAAGGAAGATCCGGTAAATGAGGTAGAAATAATCATCGTCCCGCCGTTTATACATCTAACCGTTTTGGATAAACTTCTTCAGGACTATGACCAGATTTGCCTGGGAGCCCAGAATTGCAATGAGCATGATTCAGGAGCTTATACAGGTGAAGTTTCGACTGCCATGCTCAAGTCTTCCGGCGTGGACTATGTGATCATAGGCCATAGCGAACGCCGCGCGTATTTCAATGAATCGGACGAATTGCTTGCAACCAAGGTAAATCAAGCACTGAGTAACGGGCTTACGCCTATTTTTTGTTGTGGAGAACCGCTTTCGGTCAGGGAATCGAACGGTCAGGAAGATTTTGTATTCACACAACTGACCAACGGCCTCTTCCACCTTAGCGAAGAGTCGTTTGGCAAGGTAGTAATCGCATATGAACCCATCTGGGCTATCGGTACCGGTGTTACTGCCTCTGCAGCCCAGGCTCAGGAGATGCATAAGGCTATCCGAAACCATCTTGCATCAAAATATGGTCAGAAGGCGGCTAAAAACTGCCGTATTTTATACGGGGGAAGCTGTAAACCGTCGAATGCGAAGGAACTCTTTGCACTTGATGATGTTGACGGCGGCCTGATAGGCGGCGCCTCGCTGAATCCGGCAGACTTTGTGGATATTATCCGGTCATTTTGATCAGACGTGCCACCTTACTTAAGTGTAAGTGTGCTAACCATATATTTTATTGAACTGAAAGTTTCGTGTAAGGAAAACTACAGAGAGATTCTGCTTGCTGATATTGCTGATGCAGGTTTTGATAGTATGATCGAAACAAGTGTTGGATTTAATGCCAATGTACCTGCAAGTGTTTTTAAGGCAAAATACTGGATGAACTGAAAAGCAGGTACAGGCAAGTTGCCAGCCTTTCATTGGAGGTTGTAAAGATCAAACGCCAAAACTGGAATAAACAGTGGGAAGAAAATTTCTGCCCAGTTGAAATAGGCAGCAAATGCAGGATCAGGGAATCATTTCATGAACCAGATGCTTCGTATGATATTGAAATCGTAATTGACCTGAAAATGTCGTTTGGCACCGTAAATCACGAAACCACTTCGCTGATGATAGAAGCGCAGCTACAAACCGATCACAGTGGCATGGACGTCCTGGATTGCGGTTGTGGCACAGGAATTTTGACCATATTTGCTAAAATGCCTGGGTCAAAAAATGTGACATGAATAGATATTGATGACTGGGCGATTGAAAATACAAAGGAAAATGCTGCTTTAAACGATATCAGGAAAATCAGGTTTTTGCAGTGTATGGCAGAAGACATGGCCGGCAATAACCGGTACGATCTCGTGCTTGCCAATATCAATAAAAATGTACTTTTGTATGATACGCCTTATTATGCACGTTTACTGGTTTCAGGCAGAAAACTGATTTTAAGCAGATTTTATCGTCCGGATCTTGATGAAATGAAGGAAAAATCAAGATTGAATCAATTGAAATACCTTTCATTTTCCGAACGAAACAGGTGGATATCCGGCGAATTTTTAATGGATTAGCTATATAGTTTGCAAAAATTACCCGTTTAATAATGTATAAAGTGTTGCCTCCGTAATTTGTTAATTAGTAATTATTTCGGAATTTCAGGTTTTAACCGGCTTGTTTTAGTGAAGAAAATACAAGTTATACTATCCGTAATGCTTATCATGACCGCTACAATGGTCAAGGCCCAGCAATTTGATCTTCCGGATAACGTAGATGAATTCGGAATCTGGGTAAAAGAAAACCTTGCAAAAGCTTCATCTGCTGAAGCAATGGATATAGGAGAAAGTTTTGAAAAACTTTGGGTGAGTTTCGGACCTGACCAGCGGATTAAAATTATCAATCATGCGAAAGCCATGGTTGAACATAACTATAAAATCAAACCCTACTATCTAAAATATTTTAAGATAATTGATCTTGCAATTAATAGTGAGCAATTAAATGATCAGCAGTTTATTGCATTGTTGAACGTAAATGAAAAAGTGATCAGGCTGCATTCCGCGACGGAACTGATTACGTATTTTAATGCGCTCATACATTTTTTCGAAAACCATTCACTGTATTTTTCTTCTTCGAACCGCCTGATCGTTACAAATCACAGTTACACTTTCGAATACCATGAATCTTCCGTAGTAAATGATTTTTTGGTGGACAACATGGATGCTGAGGAAAACCAGGATGCATTTTATGAAGATGAATATGCGGAGGACGAAGACGAATATTATGAAGATGAAGATGAAGATGAATATGAGGATGATTACGGATACGACACGTACGAAGATGATTACAGTGAAGATAATTATGCAGGGGAGGAATTGGAAGAGGAATATTTTCCGGATCCACCTCCTCCCCTTGAGGGACCCGTTATTACCTTTCATAAGACCGATCTTAAAATAATTTCGGCTAAGAAGGAAGCGGAAATAAAAAATACGTCAGGCTCATTTATCATTTTGAAAGGACTGTTTTCCGGAAGTAAAGGCACCGTCAATTGGACCTCCGGGGGGCTTGGAGAGCGTGCTGTGGTAACACTGGCGGAATATAATTTTGATGTACGTCGTCCGGATTTCGGTGCAAAGGCAGTTAAGCTGGAATATCCGGATAAAATCGAAGCACCCATCGAAGGAGAATTCAGCTATGATGGTAAAAAAGGTAAATCAGGGATCAGGTTTGTGTCCTATAAAGATGATATACGAATCCGGATTAAGGAAGGTTCAGGCACCTCATTATCAGGAGGATTTACATTGGCAGGCGATCAGATCATCACAGTGTCGCAAATGCTTGGAATTTCGGTATTGAGTGTTGAAGATCAGGGAGTTATCAGGTTCAAGGCGATTGCACGATTTTTTACAATTCAGGATTCGCTTATCGAATCATCCAGCAGTTCAGTTACCATTTATCATAAAATGGATTCCATTTTTCATCCATCTGCAATCATAAGATATAATCCATATACCCGGGATCTTATTGTACGTAGTGCCGATGGCAATTACATATATACCCCCTTCTACTCCAGTTTTATCAATATGGACATAACGGCTGATATTATTAAATGGAACCTGAATTCCGACAGCCTCGAAATATCCATTATCAGCGGACGATCTGAATTGCCTGTCATATTTCAGTCCGAAGAATATTACAATGCACAAATATTGCATGCTTTGTCGAAAAATTATGGTTTTAATCCGTTGATGCTTGCCGTAGATTTTGTAAGGAAAAACAAAGGCCAGGAAGTTCTCCCCGATGTGATTGCAAAACAGTATGACCTCAATCCGAATACGGTAGAAAATGCAATGAAAGAACTGGCTCAGTGGGGTTATATAAATTATGACCGCAATACTTACACCTTTACCCTGAAGAAAAAAGCCAGGCACTACTTTATGGCAAAAAGAGGAAAAGTGGATTACGATAACTTACTGATTCTTTCTAACGTATCATCCGGGCCTAACGTCATATTCGACTTGGAAGCAGACGAAATATATATAAACGGAATTGAAAAATTTTATATATCCCAAGAGCTGGATGTGTATATCATACCCGACAGTAATCGGATTACAATGGGCGAAAACCGTAGCTTTAAATTTAATGGCAGGCTGTTTGCAGGCAATTTCGAGTATGTGGGTAAGGATTTTAATTTCAGGTATGATAGTTTTCTTATCGATCTGAACAACATTGAGAAAATCCGGTTTTATATTCAGGATGAGAACAGCCGTTCCTCCAAAAAAACGAAGATTGATAACGTGATAGCCGGGATCACAGAAGAAGACTCCTTAGACATCGCAGGTTTAGGTGAATTTCAGGGCACTTCGGGTACGCTTTATGTAAACAAACCCGATAACAAAGCCGGTCGAAAAGTGTATCCAGAATATCCCAGGTTTAGTGGAGGAGGCATGGGGTCAATCGTATATTTTTCCGGCAAAGAATATATGGACGGTGTATATGGCAAATCACTCTATTTTGTTCTTCCCCCATTTGATCTGGATAGTCTGAGTGACAGCGATCCAGCTGCCATCAACTTTGCTGGCACATTTCACTCGCGTGGCATGATGCCCGAATTTAAAGAGAAATTGCATATTATGGCGGACAATTCACTTGGGTTTGACCATAGCGTTACCCAAGAGGGGTACCCGCTTTTTAATGGAGATGCCCGCATTTTTAACCGGATCATTCTTGATAAGCGCGGGCTGAGAAGTGAAGGGAAAATGGAATATCTCACGACAACTATCCAGTCAGAAGACTTTATTTACTATCCTGATTCGATTACAACAAAAGGGCTGACGTTTGATATGAAGGAAGAAGAGTTTAATGGCCTGATCTACCCAAAAATATATGTCGAAAATTTTGATATGAAATGGTTGCCCTCGGTTGACAGTATGCATATCCGGAACAACGATTCGCACATAAAATTATACGACGGCCTGGCATCACTGGACGGGCTAACTACCTTAACCCATAAGGGCGTGTTCGGAAAAGGCAAACTGATCAGCCTTGGTTCTGAAACAGTTTCAAAAGCATATAACTTTCAATACGATCGCATTAGAGCCAGGCACGCTGATTTTGAAATTAAGTCGTCTGATCCGGAAAAACCGGCGCTGGCAGGTAATGATATCCGTCTCAATTTTGACCTGCTAAGAAACACCGTCACCATCAGCCCTGAAATTGAAGGGGAGGCAGCCCTGGAATTTCCATATGCACAATTCAAAACATCTATTCCTACAGCGGTATGGGATTTGGCCGAATCAAAGGTTACCATGAGTAAACCTGAGAATGTAGATATTCAGTATTCTTATTTTTATACCACCAGGGAAGACCTGGATTCGCTAAGCTTCAATGCCACCCAGGCGGTATATGACATCAACACGCTGGAATTAACAGTAAGCGGCATACCCTATATCACTGTAGCTGATGCTAAAATAACGCCGGAAAACGGCGAAGTACTGATTCTTGAAAATTCCCGGATCGGCAGTCTTTCCAACACCACACTGATAATTGATACACTTTATGCATACCACCAGCTATATGATGGAAACATTGACATTATTTCAAGAAACGAATTTTCGGGGTCTGCTACCTATCGCTTTATAAATGCCGTTCAGGATACGTTCGCCATCAAACTTGAAAATTTCAGGCTTGAACCAATAACCGACAAAAAGAGAAGAAGCACAAACGAACTACAAACTGTAGCGAATGGATTGGTTTCGGAAAAAGAAGCGCTGCTTATATCGCCAGGAATGCTCTACCGCGGAAATATTATCATGGAAGCCCAAAAGCCTGCGCTTAAGCTTGATGGATTTATAAAACTTGATTTGAAAAAGATCAGCGATTATAATACCTGGATTCAATATGAGAGTGATGCCGAGCAACAGGAAGTTATTCTTGATTTCGATTACAGTCTGACGGAATTCGACCAGAAGCTGACCGCAGGCCTGCATTTCGACTACAGGGATTACAGCCTGTACAGTACGTTCATAAATGACAAACGCGAAGTTGGCGATGAAGATTTTTTTATCCCCAATGGGTTGCTGAGTTTCAGGCCGGACAGCAGTGAATATGTCATTGTTGAACAGGATAAGGATCTCGGGCTATCATATGCAGGTAAAATGATGGTTTACAAGGAAGAAACCTCCCACCTACATATTGAAGGTCCCGTAAGCTTTATCGAAAACAATAAGGACCGGAACATCTATGCGACCGTAATCGGCGACGGCAACCTGGAAACCAATGAATTTAGTTTTGATGTATTTCTTACCATGGACTTCCAGGTGCCCACAGGAATTTACGAAATTATGAGCGACGGTTTTCTTCAGGCGATCGACCTGCTGGGACCTCCGGAAGCTATTGAAGACCGCACTACGCTGTTATTTAAACTTGCAGATATGATTGGCGACAAAGCCGCGAAAGAATACGAAAAACGATCATCGGAAGCCTATATTCCGCTTGCCTCCATGTCGCCAAAACTGGTAAAACCATTTACGTTCAGCGAGCTTAGTTTGAAGTGGTCGGACGATCAGAAAGCATTTTATAACGATAAGGGGGTTCTGGGTATTTCAAATGTTCTTCGTAACGATATTAATGCATCTTTTGAAAGCTTTTTTGAGATTCGAAAAGGGGTTGACGGCGACCGGATCGACCTGTTTATCAAAGCAGCGCCTGAATATTGGTACTATTTCAGTTATGAGGATAACAAACTGCTTATTTATTCTTCAGTAAAGGAGCTGAATGACCTGGTCAAACAAAAAACCAATCAGGGAAAAACAAAAATCAATGAGTTTGTGTTTGCCCCTGGCGATCGTGGTGAAACCCAGAGCTTTGTTAATGAATTCCGCCGGATTTATTACGGGATTAAGGAACCTTATGACCTGGGCGCAGATATACAGGCCGATGAGGAAAAAAAGAAGGATGTTTCGGATGATGATGATGAAGGATTCTGATCACTGTGAACGCTTCCATAACCTTCACAAATATTCTATATTTGCACTCTCATTTCTGGAATCAGCACTTTTTTATACATATTCATTGATATTGTGGATAAACTACAGATAAAAACCTACCTGGAATCAAACAAAGATCGTTTTCTTGATGAACTTTTCGGATTGATCCGGTTATCTTCCGTAAGTGCCGATGAAAAATTCAAAGAGGATATAATCAGGGCGGCAAATTACATTGTTGAAAAGCTGAAGGAGGCCGGCGCAGATCATGCTGAAATATGTGAAACAGCCGGGCACCCGATTGTATTCGGAGAAAAAATTACAGACCCGTCCAAACCCACTGTGCTTGTTTACGGCCACTATGATGTGCAACCTGCCGATCCCTATGACCTGTGGGAAACCCCGCCATTCGAGCCGGTAATACGCAACGGAAAAATCTATGCTCGAGGTTCATGTGACGATAAAGGACAGATGTATATGCATATTAAGGCCATGGAAGTGATGAACCACCTGGGCGATATGCCCTGCAATATTAAGTTTATCATTGAAGGAGAGGAGGAAGTAGGCTCAAACAATCTGGAAATATTTATTAATGAAAATAAGGAAAAGTTAAAAACCGATGTCATCCTGATATCGGATACTACGCTCATCGATAATGATACCCCTTCACTGACAGTTGGGCTACGGGGGCTGAGCTATGTGGAAGTGGAAGTGACAGGTCCTAGCCGTGATCTTCACTCGGGCGTTTATGGAGGAGCCGTTGACAATCCGGTAAACGTATTGTGCAAAATGATTGACGCATTGAAGGACAAAAACAACCGTATCACCATTCCCGGATTTTATGACCGTGTAATTGAACTTTCTGAGGAAGACAGAAAAGCTCTGAACGAAGCCCCTTTTGACCTTGATGAATACAAAAAAGATCTGGGTATCCGGTCTGTAGCAGGCGAAAAGGGATATACCACACTTGAGAGAGTGGGCATCAGGCCATCATTGGACATAAACGGCATTTGGGGTGGCTATACCGGGGCTGGCGCAAAAACGGTGTTGCCTTCAAAAGCATATGCAAAAATTTCGATGCGGCTGGTACCCAACCAGAATAATAAAGAGATCACCGAAATGTTTACAAAATATTTTAAATCCATCGCACCTGACAGTGTAGAAGTGAAAGTGACACCGCACCATGGCGGTCAGCCGGCACTCACCCCGACTGATTCCATTGCGTACCTTGCAGCCAGCATGGCATTTGAAGAATCCTGGGGTAAAAAACCCATTCCAACAAGGGACGGTGGCAGTATCCCGATTGTAGCGCTTTTCAAAGATGCGCTCGGTGCTGATACGGTGTTGATGGGATTTGGCCTGGATTCAGATGCTATCCATAGTCCGAACGAACATTATGGTTTATTTAACTTTTATAAGGGCATTGAAACCATCCCGCTGTTTCATAAATATTTTTCCGAACTTCATAACAGCGTTTAAATTTAGATGTAAAAAAATTGAACTAAGCATTTTGGTGGTACGTTTATAACCTTTGAACAAGACTGAAAAGCATGAGAATAAATATTTTAGGTATATTATTTATAAGTGCACTGATTACATCCGTTTCGTTTGCGCAGGTGCTGAAGCCGGCAAGCTGGACTTACAGCCAGTCAGCTACACAAGTACAGGCAGGCGACGAAGTAGAGCTGATATTCACTGCTACAATTGATAAAGACTGGTACCTGTACTCCTCTGACTTTGATCCGGATCTGGGACCCATGGTCACTGAATTTAATTTCGAACCGGATGATAGTTATGAACTGGTGGATGGTATCCGCGCCATCAATCCAAAAAAGAAATACGATAAGATATTTGAAGGTGACTATACGTATTTCAGAGATAAAGGTGAGTTCCGGCAAACCATAAGGGTGCTGAAAGAAAACCTTCGGTTTTCAGGTAATTATGCCTACCAGGTATGTACAGATATCGATGGAAAGTGCATACCGTTTGACGCTGACTTTTCTGATGCCGATTTCAGCATTAAAGTTATTCCGTCAGGGAATCATCGTCTTGCAATTGCAGAGAAAGAAACAAAAGAAGTACGCATATCTGCAAATTCCTATCCTTTTAATATTGTTTCTTCAGTATCCACAGATCCGAATCAGGGAATACTGCACCCGGCACAATGGAAAGTATCACTGTCGCCTGAGGATTATAAGCCCGGGGATGAAATTGAAGTAGTATTTAACGTTGCGATTGACGACAATTGGTATTTGTATTCATCCGATTTCGATCCGGAAGTTGGGCCAATGGTTACGGAGTTTGATTTCGAATCCAACGAGTCGTATGAACTTCTCGGAGGTATTGAAGCCATTAACCCAAAAAAGAAGTACGACGAAATATTCGAAGGAGAATACACGTACTTCCGGAAACATGGTGAATTCCGGCAAAAGATAAAAGTACTTAAGGTTCCACTTACGGTCACCGGCTCGTATGCCTACCAGGTTTGCACAGATATTGATGGCAAATGCATCCCTTTTGATGAAGATTTTATAACTGGCAGCCCTGGAGCTGACAAAACGGTCAGATCAGAAACCGAAGATCGTGTAATTGCCGCAAGTCTGGTTGATGAAAACATGCCTGAAAACAAATCGGTGCTGGGCTTCATGATCTTTGCATTTATTACAGGATTTGTGGCGCTGCTGACTCCCTGCGTATTTCCGATGATCCCTATGACGGTTACCTTCTTTCTTAAAGAAGACGAAGCAGCCAAAGGGCAGGGTGTAAGAAAGGGTGTCATTTTCGGGATTTCAATTATTCTGATATTTACTATTCTGGGACTGCTGGTTGCCTTCCTGTTCGGGGCCGAATCGCTCAACCAGATGGCTACGCACTGGCTGCCCAATGTTTTCATATTTATCATCTTTGTTTTTTTTGCCCTCTCTTTTCTGGGTATGTATGAGCTCTCTTTGCCCAGTTCCTGGGTAAATAAGCTGGACCGGAAAGCAGACAAGGGAGGGTTAGGAGGAGTATTTTTCATGGCGGCAACCCTGGCATTGGTGTCTTTTTCCTGCACCTTCCCGATTGTAGGGACTGTTCTCGTGCTTTCCGCGCAGGGGCAGTTTATCAAACCGGTGTTGGGCATGTTTGCTTTTTCGCTGGCATTTGCTATACCTTTTACACTGTTTGCGATATTTCCGGAATGGTTAAAAAATATACCCAAATCGGGTGGCTGGATAAATTCTGTGAAAGTTGTACTCGGATTTCTTGAACTTGCGTTGGGTTTGAAATTCCTTAGTATAGCAGATCAGGCCTATCACTGGAATCTGCTCGACAGGGAAGTATATCTTGCCCTGTGGATTGTGATATTTGCACTCATGGGCTTTTACCTGCTGGGAAAAATCAGATTGCCTAACGACAGTAAAACAGAGTCAGTCAGTGTTTCAAGGTTGTTTTTGTCCATAGGTACTTTTGCATTTGTTATTTATCTGATACCAGGCCTGTGGGGCGCCCCGCTTAAAGCGCTTGCCGGTTATATGCCTCCAATGAGCACTCATGATTTTAACCTCGTGCAGTTAATGGATAATCAGGGAAAATCCGGTTATGGGTTTGCTGAAAATGATGGTCTGTGTGAAGAACCGAAATATGCCGGTTTTCTTGAATTTCCACATGGCATACAGGGTTATTTTGATTTTGACCAGGCCATCGCCTGTGCCAGGGAACAGAATAAGCCACTGTTTATTGACTTTACAGGCCATGGCTGTGTAAACTGCCGTGAAATGGAAGCCCGCGTATGGTCTGACCCAAAAGTATTGCGAAGGCTGAAAAATGATTTCGTAATGGTAGCCTTGTATGTCGATGATAAAACAAAACTGCCCGAATCGCAATGGCACACTTCATCGTATGATGGTAAAGTGAAAAAGACGATCGGAAGACAAAATGCAGATTTTCAGATCACCAGGTATCAGAACAATGCGCAACCTTTCTATATAATTCTTGATCAGAATGAGCAGTTGCTTGTTACTCCTATTGCCTATAACCTTAATATTGAAGATTTTACAGCCTTTCTGGACGCCGCCAAAGAGGAGTTTTACAAACGCGTAAGCCTGGCCAGGAAATAGGTGTAACACAGATAACCTATTCCTTCTCTGAATAAATCACAGGCTGGGTCCAGGCAACTTCAAAATCATCTTCCTGATATGGATTTTCCTTCAATTTACTCGAAATGATCTTTGCCCGTACAAAAAGCAGATCTTCACTTAATGTATAGGTTGCAACAGCCCCTGTCTCCGTTATTAGGATATCAGAATCCTGTTTGCCGTTTTCCACGCCTATAAATTGTATTTCGTATTCCACTCCAGGTTCGGTGTCAACATGTATCTCCAGTACATTGGTTTTGAAATTAATTTGTGTTAGCGTTACTCCTGTGGTTGCATAAAACCGGCCTTTTTCCATCGCATTAATGAGCGAACCTGATGTCAAGGAATCAGCCTGCACCATTATCCAGCCCCTCCCGGCATTGCTGTACTCGATACCGAATAAATGGTAGTTGTGACTGTCATCGGTAGCAATGCCGTAGATAAGTGGTTTACCGCTTTTTACGTATGCGATATTTATCAGGTCCCACATTTCTTCCGTACCGATATGTATGGAGTCACCGTAATTATTCACTTTCGGATGCCCGTTAAAAACTTCGAAAAACCGCTCCCTCTCTAATTCAATCATATCCTGGAGTGATACGGCATAATAAAAGTTTGGGTGATTGATGTGCACGATCATAGGATTGCCCGTTTCTTCTTTTTGTTTAATGACGGCATCAATATTATTCTGGAGCACCTCTACCACACTGCCCCCACCTTGTGGTTCAATAAATTCACGTACGTTTGTGGCATTCAAATGAAGGGGTTTGCCATCAAAAGAATCGGTTATCTCCTCTGATTGAATGATCAGAAACTGGTTCTTTTCTTCAAAAAGCGGCTTGTATTCACTAAAGGTTTTGAGTTTTACACTTATTCGTCCAGTGTCTTCCCGGTATTCCACCCAATCGTGCCCGTATTTTTCAAGGTATTTATCAAATGCCTTTTTGTAAATAAATCCTTTTGGAATTAATTTCCATTTTTCATCCTGCGCCAGAATATTATGATCAGAAAGTACAACAAAATGATATCCGTTGGATTTGTACCAGTCCATGATCATCTCAGGAAATTCATCCCCGTCGCTCCAGTATGAATGTGCATGCAAGTTACCTCTATACCACCTGTCAGCTTTTTCACTTGTTTTATTGCATGCAAAAAATATGGACATGCACAATAAGAGCATCATGAAATTAAGATAGATAGTTGCAAATCTTATGTTAAAAAATTTCATACACTTGATATTTACAGGAAAACACCGCATAAGATCCCGGTCACCTGATCAGCAGCGGCAATCATTCATAATGCAAATCAAGGTATCAGATTTGAAAAAGACAATTAATTACACTACTTTACCTTCCAATTCAAACAGATCATTCATGAAGTTCATTCCTGTAATCGTCATTTTCAACGCGTAGGTTCCGGTGAGGCCGGATCCTGCAGTCTAGCATTCGGTTTAATTGTTTCTTTCCAATATAATCAGTATTTGTCATGAATGATCAATCACACACATATCATATTAAGTATTTTTTATCCAGCTAAAAGCTTCTTTAGCAGGATATGGAGAAGAATTTCACAACTGGGAGCATTAACCGGGCTATTTTGATGCTCAGTGTGCCAATGATCCTTGCAATGGTCATGGAATCGTTTTTTACCATGGTAGATGCGTTTTTCGTATCCAGAGTAAGCATTAATGCCATTGCAACCATCGGGATTACGGAGTCGGTCATAATTTCTTGTATATGCTATTACTATTAGGCTGGCGATGGCTACTACGGCGATGGTGGCATGCCGCGTAAGGATCGTTTCTGCATTCGGAAGCGAAGCGCTGGCAGGTTACACCTTTGCGGTCAGGGTTATTATGTTCTCCATCCTGCCGTCATGGGGTGTGTCGAATGCAGCGGCTACGCTTGTAGGGCAGAACCTCGGTGCGGCAAATCCGGCCAGGGCCGAAAAATCAGTCTGGAAGTGTGCGAAGCTGAATTTATATTTTTTAGGTATTATTTCGGTTATATATTTTGTTATTTCCGAGAAAATAATCTTACTGTTCAATGGCGATGAAAAGGTAATTCATAATAGTATTATCGCCCTACGTTACATTTGCTCAAGCTATATATTTTTGCCTACGGCATGGTAATCAGCAAGGCTTTCGATGGTGCCGGCGACACCCGAACTCCGACAATCATCAACTTTTTCATATACTGGACTTTGCAGTTACCATTGGCCTATGTACTCTCAGCAAATTTTGCAATGGGCCCTTCGGGCGTATTTCTGGCAATCGCAGTAACTGAAGTTTTTTTATCGGTGGTTTATGTAATTTTTTCCCAGCAGGGAAGATGGAAAACCATTCTAATCTGAATGGTTACCTTCTGTTGAAAAGTATCATCTCTTGCACAAACTGTTTACCTTTGTAAATTCTGTCAGAATTATGGTAAAGGAAGTTTATCCGGTCAAAGGCATGAGTTGTGCAGCCTGCGCAAACAGCATAGAAACAATCCTGAAGGCACAGCAAGGTGTAGAAAAGGTACAGGTAAACTATGTGGCAAATAATGTGCTGATTGAATATGATCCGGAAACCGTGTCCCTAGAAGAACTTGGCAAGCAGATCGACAGTATCGGATATGATCTTGTGGTAGGGGCCAGCCCTGAATCGTTGAAGCAGGAAGAGGTGAAGGAATACTTGAAACAAAAAACAGGTCTTGTTGTTTCATTGATTTTTACCATGCCTGTATTCATCCTTTCCATGTTTGTGGGTGACTTTCCGTTTAAAAATATATTACTGCTCGTACTTACTCTACCGGTAATATTTTATTCAGGCTGGCATTTTTACGTGAGCGCCTGGAAAAAACTGAAACACCGAAAGACCAACATGGATACGTTGATATCTCTTGGTACAGGAGCGGCCTTTCTGTTCAGTCTTTTTAATACTTTCTTCCCTGCATATTTGTTACAATGGGGTCTGGAACCACATGTCTATTATGAATCCGCAACGGTTATTATAACCCTGATCCTGATCGGTAATTTACTGGAAACAAGGGCAAAAAAGAGATCAACCGGTGCTATTCAGAAACTGATCGGACTTCAGCCTAAGAAAGCCCGGGCAGTGATGGATGATAAAGAAATTGATGTGTACATCGAAGACATCCGGACAGGTGATATGCTGGTCATACGGCCCGGCGACAAAGTGCCTGTAGATGGGATTGTAATAAAAGGAGCGTCCACTGTGAATGAAAGTATGGTTACGGGCGAATCATTGGGTATCGAAAAAAGAGCCGGCGACAAAGTGCTTGCTGGTACAATAAATGAAAACGGATCATTTCAGATGGAAGCTACCGGTGTGGGTAGCCAGACATTGCTTTCAAGAATCATTGAAATGGTCAGACAGGCGCAGGGATCCAAAGCTGAAGAACAAAAGCTTGCAGACAAGGTTACTGCTGTTTTTGTTCCTGTGGTAATTCTCATAGCCATTTTCAGTTTTGTAATCTGGATGGTTTTCGGTCCCGAACCAACGTTTACACACGCGTTTGTTATCCTGGTATCGGTGCTTATCATTGCCTGCCCCTGTGCCCTCGGACTTGCTACTCCGACGGCGGTTACCATTGGCATTGGTAAAGCTGCAAGTATGGGTATTCTCGTAAAAGACGCTTCTGCGCTAAGCAAATCCCGTGAAATGAATGTACTATGCATTGACAAAACCGGCACTATCACCGAAGGAAAGCCACAGGTGATCAAGTGGCAACTGTCGGAAAACGGGAATCAGGCAGATGAAGACTATCTAAAGGAAGTGGTTTTAAACCTTGAAAGACATTCTACCCATCCGCTCGCAAATGCCATCGTTACTTACCTGGAAGCACAGGGATTTGAAGCGTCTATGGAAATTATAAATTTTGAAAATCTCACAGGCACCGGAATCAGAGGCAAAGTAAAAAACGAAACCTTTATGATCACAAGCCTTAAATACATTCAGGATAACGGTGTGGTCCTCACTGCTGAATTTAAAGACACTCTTAATGAGTGGGCAAATGACCTTATAACCATTGTGGTGGTTGTGCGGGATGGAACAGCAGTAGCTGCATTTGGTATTGGTGATAAAATCAAAGAAAATGCTGCAAGAGCAGTAGAAGGCATTCATTCTGAAAATATTAGTATCGTAATGCTGACAGGGGATAGTGAACAGGTGGCCAGCTATGTCGCTGACAAAGTAAATATCGATGTCTGTTATGCAGAAATTTATCCGGAAAAAAAACTGGAAATCATTACTGACTATCAGAACAAAAACTATATAGTCGGGATGGCAGGTGATGGCATCAATGATGCCCCGGCCCTTGCAAAGGCCAATGTGGGAATTGCCATGGGCGACGGAACAGATGTAGCCATGGAAACCGCCCCTATTACAATTCTGAAAGGAGACCTTACCAAAATCCTGAAAATGATTCAATTATCGAAAGCCACCAACAAGACCATTCGTCAAAACCTGTTCTGGGCATTCTTTTATAATGTAGTGGCTATTCCGGTTGCTGCAGGCATTTTATATCCCATTAACGGATTTCTGCTCAGCCCCATGATTGCGGGAGGAGCTATGGTCTTTAGTTCGCTCTCAGTGGTTCTCAATAGCCTGAGGCTTGCAAGGAAAAAAATCTAATCCGTACGGATACAGAAGGATGCAAGTCAGGGAGGTGTTTATACCTCCAACCATGTATGGCTCAATATCTATTACACGTGTAATTCCACATAATTCTGTAATATTGCATCGAATTTTGCGTTCAAAAAAAGCATGAAAAAAAAGCATATTGTTATTGGTACAGCCATATTGATCATCACAGCACTCATTTGTACTGCTCCGTATCTGCTTCCTTTAGAGGTTGAACCAGCCTTCAGTTCTAATAATGAAACACCAGCCGATACCTTAAGCGCTCCTCTGGCAGAACCTGAAATGCTTTACGGTTTTGAAATTGACGGCCTCATTGTAATTGAGGAAAAAGTAAGGCGAAATCAAACCCTGTCAACCATATTGGCAAAATACAATGTAGATTACGAAACCATCTATGGATTATCAGAAGCTTCGAAGGGCATTTTTGACGTACGTAAAATGGTAACGAACAGAAAGATAACATTTATTTTAAATCCGGATTCGATTCAGACGCTCCGGGCAATGGTTTATGAGCCTTCTGATGTAGAATATGTTATTTTCAATCTGGAAGACACACTACATGTAGAAAAAAAGGTTAAGGAAACGAAGCGGATTCAACGATTTGCAGCAGGTATTATTCATTCATCGCTGGCAGTCACAATGGACAACCTGAACTTATCTCCTCAGCTCACCAATGATTTTGCAGAT
Source organism: Bacteroidota bacterium (assembly GCA_022567155.1). Classification (GTDB taxonomy): domain Bacteria; phylum Bacteroidota; class Bacteroidia; order Cytophagales; family Cyclobacteriaceae; genus SZUA-230. The sequence goes on along the minus strand of JADFHN010000012.1, from coordinate 26,958 downwards.
ATATTTGCATGGCAGATTGATTTTTTTCATTTATATCCCGACGATAAATTCAAGGTATTCTTTGAAGAAGAAACGGTAGATGGTCATATTGTCGGTAATGCCGCTATTAAAGGTGCATACTTTCAGCATGCAGGAAATGACTACTATGCCATTTATTATGATCAGGGAAGTGGATTTGATTTTTTTGATGAAGAAGGAAACAGCCTGAGGAAAGCGTTGTTGAGATACCCCGTTAAATTTTCCAGAATAAGTTCAAGGTATTCCGGCAGACGGTTTCACCCGGTGCTGAAACGATGGAAAGCACACCGTGGAACAGATTTTGTTGCCCCGATAGGTACCCCCATACGGAGCGTGGGTGACGGAATTATCCTGGAAGCACGATACCATCAATTCAACGGCAATTATGTGAAAGTAAAACATAACGGAAATTACATTACCGGATATCTCCATATGTTGAAAATTGCAAGCGTCATACGCCCGGGTACAAAAGTGAAACAGGGGCAAGTGATAGGGTATGTCGGTAATACCGGATTGGCTAATGGTAACCATGTATGTTTCCGGTTCTGGAAAAACGGCGTTCAGATAGATGCAATGAAAGTGCATCTCCCTCCTTCCGAGCCAATAAAAAAGGAAAAAATCATAGATTTCAATACACACCGTGACATACTACTCGCTGCCCTGGACACCATATCTTATATGGAAGCGGAACTGCTGCTGACCAGAAAAGAACAATAGTTTTATTATTTTGGGTAGTTTTCCTGTTTAAGTATACACTTTTTATATAAAAAAAATGTTTTTTTACTTATGTTTACGTTGGTTTAATACCAGTGTCTGATATTTTTAACATATTTTCTTATTTTATGGCGTTTAGATTTTTACTGGCTTGTTTATTATTCTCCGGATTTGCAAGAGCACAAAATGTTCAATGGGCAAGCCGGGTTATTGAGTTTTCTTCCGAATTAACTGACATTCAGTATGCTGCTGACCAGGCATTGGGTAAACCCAATGTGTTGCCGATAGGAGGCGAAAGTCCGAATGCCTGGACCCCGGACCGATCCAACAAAGCCGAGTTTTTAAAAGTAGGATTTGAAAATCCCATGCGCATTATGCAGATTATAGTTGCGGAGTCCTACAGCCCCAGTACAATAACCGCAGTATATGCCTATGACTCGCAGGATCAGGAACACCTGATACATACATTTCAGCCGGGCCAGATACCTGTAAATGGAAGACTTCTGAACATTATCTTTAATCAGACATCCTACCGCGTTTCTGCCGTAAAGGTTGAGCTCGACGGATCTGCCGTTCCGGAATTCTACAGCATCGATGCCATAGGGATTTCAGATTCTCCGATTCCTTTTGAAGTGGATGTAAACCTGCCTGAAAACCTGAACGCCGAACTATCTACCGAACGGCTTAGTGAAAAGATAAACAGTCCCTATAAAGAGTATAAGCCTCTGCTTGCTCCCGACGGTAAAACACTTTTTTTCAGTAGGCAGAATCACCCGGGTAATGTTGGCGGAGTGGACGACCCGGAGGACATCTGGTATTCTGAACTGGACGATAACGGCGAGTGGAAAGAAGCGGTAAATGCCGAACAACTAAATACCCCCGGGCCTAACTTCATCAGTGCACTTACACCTGACGGATTAACTGTGGTCATGCTGCTGGGCAACAGATATAAAGATAATGGCAAGCTTGAGGCGGGTGTGTCGATTGCTACCAAAGATGGTGATAAATGGGGCGCCCCACAGAACCTTGAAATAATCAATGACTATAATTATTCGGAAAAGGCCAATTATTTCCTTTCCAATAATCGTCAGGTACTTTTTCTTGTTGTAGAAAGAGATGACACAAAGGGAGACAGGGATATTTATATAAGTTTTCTGATGGACGACAGCAGATGGACAGAACCGATGAATATCGGGGTAAATGTAAATACCGCTGCTGATGAAAGCGCACCGTTTCTGGCGGCTGATGATAAAACACTGTACTTCTCATCCAATGGATACTCAGGGTATGGCGGTTACGACATATATGTAACCACCAGGCTGGATGATACATGGCTGCACTGGTCTGACCCGCAAAATATGGGTCCGGAAATCAATACGGATCAGGAAGACTTGTTTTTTTATATTCCGGCAATAGGTAACTATGCCTATTATTCGAGAGGAGTGAATGAAAACGACGCTGATATTTACAGAGTATCACTTCCACTCACCATTATGCCTGAACAGATTATAATAGTAAAAGGAAAAATAATAAACTCGGAAACAGGCGAACCTATCGAAGCTAAAATAATTTATGAGCGTCTGAACGACGGCCTGCAGGTTGGAATTACAAAATCAAGTGCGGAAACAGGTGAGTTTGAGATCGTGTTGCCGGTAGGTGATCTTTACGGATACCGGGCAGAATCAGATGGATTTGTAGCGATATCAGAAAATATTGACCTCAGAGATGTTGACAAAGATTACGAAAACATAACCCAGGACCTGAAACTGGTTCCGATAATAGTTGAAGTTACTATTGTAATGAACAACATATTCTTCGATTTTGACAAAGCTGTTTTAAAACCTGAATCCAAACCTGAGTTGGATCGTATCACAGCGTTTCTTGAAGACAACGGTACCATTAAGATCGAAATTTCAGGCCATGCCGATGCTACCGGTCCTGAACAGTACAACCTTGGGTTGTCGCACCGGCGTGCACAATCGGTGCGAAAGTACTATTTGGATAAAGGGATAAGTACGGAAAGGATAACAGTTACATATTTTGGCGAATCAAAACCAGTGGCTACCAATGATACCAGGGAAGGAAGAAAACTAAACAGGAGAGTTGAATTTAAAATTGTTGAAAAGTAAATCCTGATTTTAAAAGCTGAGGGCTATGAAAAAAATACTGATCATTATATTTATCATATTATTGCCGGTAATAGTGCTGTCAAACACCGGTATGGCTCCGGATACTATTGTGACTGTATCCGGCCAGGTTATATCTGAGGATAGCAAAGAGCCTCTGAAGGCGATTGTTGAATACAAAAAACTTCCGTATGGAAGTGAAATTGGAACCATTAGTTCTAATAACAATGGTGAATTCACTATATACCTTCATGATAATTCCAACTATTCAATAAAAGTTGGTTCGAAGGGTTTTTTCTCTCATATTGAGGAGTTGGATGTGAATCAGGCTATGGGTGACGATGGAAACATTACCATGCATATTTCACTTGCGTCAGGAGATGTGGATTATGTATTTAGATTGCATAATCTGATTTTTGAAGTTGGCAGCTATGAAATAACTTCTGCTTCATTTGGCGAGCTTGATAACCTCCTTGTTGCCAGACTTAACGAATATCCAAATATGGTAATCCAACTGGAGGGGCATACTGATCCTGAAGGTAATACAGACGCTAACATGAAGCTGTCGCAAGACAGGGTAAACGCAGTTAAAAACTATCTGGTAGTAAAGGGGATTGATGCAGTAAGGATCAAGACAAAAGCTTTTGGTGGCACCCAACCGGTTTCCAAAGAAGCTACGCCGGAAGCACGCCGGCTCAACCGGCGGGTAGAAGTGCGAATTCTGAAAGTGGAATAACAAGGTCCCTGACAACTGCGTTCACAACAGCGTAGTAACGGAATTCACTCAAAAAAATATTTACGGAAGATCTAACTTATGTTTAAAAATCTGTTAAAAATTGCGTTGACATTATAATTTAGGCTGTATCTTTATAAATTGTAGATATTGAGGAATGAGAAATGCTTTATTAGCTATATTATTTACAGGCTGCATAGTTTCAGGGTTAAGGGCTCAGCAGGACCCTCAATATACCCAATACATGTTCAATCAGTTATTTTACAACCCCGGGTTTGCCGGAGTTGAAGGTGCCCCAAAGTTTACCTTGTTACACAGAACCCAGTGGGCAGGTTATAAATCTTCATTTGACAGCAAAGGAGGGGCCCCTCGTACTACTACCATTAATTTTTCAACACCTATATATAAATTTCAAAGCGGATTCGGTGGTAGCATTACCAATGATAACCTGGGACCGCTCAATTCACTTGATATTCAGGCTACTTATGCGTATCATTTGAATGTAAAGAATTCAAAACTAAGCATGGGTGTCAGATTTGGTGTTATTTCGCAATCAATAAATTTTGATGAGTACCGGTGGGCAAATCCCGACGATCCGCTACGTCTTGAAGGCAAAGAGACCCAGATTCAACCGGACCTCGCCGTTGGCGTATACTATCGGGCAGAAAAGTACTTTGCCGGAATAAGTGTGAATCACCTGCTTGAATCGCAATTCAACTTCGGACTTGATGATCTGCGCAATACACTTGAAAGTAATATTTATATATTGGGCGGGTATAATTATGCAATTTCATACAATCTGGTATTGTCACCATCAGTACTGGTCAAGTCAGATTTCAAAACTTATACGTTTGATATTTCAGCAATCGTTACATATAACGAGAAAATGTGGGGAGGCCTTTCTTTTCGTCAGTCAGAAGCAGCTATCATAATTTTGGGATATAGCCTGTTAAAGGACAATTCTATGAAATTTGGATATTCATTTGATTATATAATTCAAAATCAGGAGGCTAAACAGGCCACATCGCATGAAATTATGTTGAGTTATATCATGCCGGTAAGCCCTTTTGGTGGACGAAAAATAATCCGAACCCCAAGATTCAGGCATTAATTACCAAAATATTTTGCTTTTTAGGATAAATTCTACAATTTGGGTCGGCGAAAGTTTTGTTTAAATTTTATTTTTTTCCATTTTCCTTGGAAATTGAGGAAGAGAAAATTCTTACTCATTAGTTTTTTATACAATAAATTCGAGTAGCATTAGTTAATCTTGTACTATAGATTATAGTAAAGCAATAAATATGATGAAGTCTGTGGAAATCAAGAACAGTTTATTATCAGGCTTGTTGATAATGTCGGTGATGTTTGTTGGCGGATGCGGCCTGTTGGGGTTGGGTGGCAACGGCGGTGACGAGGGAAACCTGGTAGGTGTTCCGAATCGGGAAGGATGGCAAATGGTTATCCCTCATGGTATGGTGCCTGTGCCGGCCGGAACCTTTCATATGGGTCAGGCCGATCAGGATGTACCGGCATCGAATATCAGTTTCAACAAGCAGGTTACATTGGGTAGCTTCTTTATGGATGATACCGAAATTACCAACAACGAATACCGCCAGTTTGTTCATTACTTTACAGTGGACGGGAACACCTCTTTGCCTGGAAGCCTTGCTGCAGAAGCCTCTGTAGAGACCATCTCACTCGATGAGTTTAGGGAAAAGTATTATCCTGATACGATGGTGTTTGTAAGAGACTTCGCACATCACTTTGGTGATCCGTTAATGGAATTTTATTGGTCACATCCGGCTTTTGACGATTATCCGGTTGTAGGTGTTGACTGGGAAGCAGCAAACTTTTTTTGTGCCTGGCGTACGGCCTATCTGAACGACTACAGAGTGAATGTTCTGAATGATTTTCCAATGCCTAATTTCAGGTTACCCACCGAAGCCGAGTGGGAGTATGCCGCAAGAGGCGGAAGAGACCTTGCCAAGTACCCATGGGGTAATCCGTACATCAGAAATGCCAAAGGATGTATGCTTGCCAACTTTAAACCTGGCAGAGGAAATTACTATGACGACGGGTTTGCATACACCTCCCCCATACAAGCCTATTTTGCCAATGACTACGGCATTTATGACATGTCAGGCAATGTGTCGGAATGGGTGCTTGATGATTTCAACGAAGCTGCAGTTGCAACTGTTTGGGACCTCAACCCAAAGTATATCGATCCGAGAGCTGACACAAGAAACCAGGGCGAAACTTTATATGATTCCAAAAATATGTTTGACCCCAACTATAACGCGCGAAAAGTAATTCGTGGAGGTAGCTGGAAGGATGTGGCGTATTTTTTAGAAACCGGAACAAGAACATTTGAATATAAAGATTCTACCAGGGCTTATATCGGATTCAGGTGTGCTTTGACACATTTAGGACGATCTTCCGGACGAGAGTTTTAATTATTTAAATAAATAGCGTATATTTTACGTCGTAAACATTAACTAACCAAAACTAAAATAAAATGAGCAGTAAAAAAGGCGGATTTTCAGACCTTCTATTTACCACCATAATGCCGAAGGTATATGGTATTGGTGCCGCTGTTGTAATAATGGGGGCAATGTTTAAAATCCTTCACCTTCCGGGTGCAGCGGCCATGCTTGGTATCGGGTTGTCGACGGAAGCAGTCATATTCTTTCTAAGTGCGTTTGAACCGCCACATAAAGAATTGGACTGGACAAAAGTTTATCCCGAATTAGCTGAAGACTTTGCCGGCGCTGCGGTAAAGCCCAGAATTACTGGCGCCGAATCAGCAGGACCTAGCGATTCTGTTTCTCAGAAGATGGATCATATGCTTGAAAAGGCTAAAATAGGGCCGGAGCTGATTGAGAGTCTCGGCAAGGGTATGCAAAATATTGCAACCAATGTTAAATCCATGTCCGGCCTCTCAAACGCGGCAGCGGCTACAGAAGATTACTCAAAGAATGTAAGAACGGCATCTCAGTCACTCACCAATATGAATAAGTCTTACTCCGAGGCAATGTCGGCTATGTCAGAAATGGCAACGGCGTCAAAAGATACCAAAGAGTATCATGATCAGGTGAAGAATGTAACCAAGAACCTGGGAGCCCTGAATGCAGTTTACGAAATGGAGTTACAAGATGCAAACAGTCATGTGAAAGCCATGCAGCGATTTTATTCCAATGTGTCTACCGTTATGACTAGTATGGAAAAAGCTGGAAAAGAATCTGAGCAGTTCTCAGGTGAACTTAAGAAACTAACCGGCAACCTTTCATCTCTCAATAACATTTATGGCAGCATGCTTACTGCTATGAGAGGAGGAGGAGGAACAAGCGGCAATGCAGGTGGAACAGTAAGCACCGGCGAAGCACGTTAATAATTTGAACACACTGAGTAAATAACTTAAAACTATTTAATTATGTCTGGTGTAAGAGAAACCCCGCGTCAAAAGATGATCGGAATGATGTACCTGTTTTATACGGCGCTGCTCGCTTTGCAGGTGGATACCGCAATTCTTGAAAAATTTACGTTAATCAATAAAACACTGGAGCATCAGATTGTTGAGATCAATGCATCCAACCAAAAACTTTTTGGAGGAATTGAATCATCTGTTCAGGATAAAGGAAACAGGCCTGACGATAAGAAAGTATTGGATAAAGCTACAAAAGTGCGACAGGAAACGATTACCCTGATCAGCGAACTTGAGTCCATCAAGAATGATATGATAGAGATTTCAGGGGGACTTACAGAGAATGGAGCATTGGTTGGCGCAACGGACCAGGATGCATTTTCAATTTATATGATCCACCAAAAAAATGGCAGGATATTGAAAAAACGACTTAATGTTTACGCTTCCATGCTTGGTGTGGAAACAGCGTCTCTCGAAGACTTTCCTCCTATTGCGAAGGATGCAGCGGACTATAATGAATTCAAGGACGATCATACCCAGCGGGAGAAGAACTTCTCACAATTGTTCTTTGAAAATACACCGGTTGGAGCAGGCCTAAGTTCCATGTCGCAACTTCAGTCAGAGATTTTACAGTATGAAACGAGAGCCTTGAAGATACTGGGCGAACAAGTGGGTATCAAGGACATTGATTTTGACCAGGTATTTCCATTAATACGACCTGAATCTAATATTGTAGCTGTGGGAGGAAAGTATATTGCGGAGATGTTTATTGCCGCATCTTCCTCTGCATTCAGTCCTGAAATGGCTGTTGACGGTAAGGAAATACCGTTGGATACCATGGCAATTGGTAATAGCTCAATCAAGTTTGGAAGAGTGGAGTTTACCGTCAGCAGTGGAGGTACTTCGGTACCCGGCACTCCATATAAAAGGAAAACATTTATTGCAGAAATAACGCTGGCTGATTCCGTTTACCGGGATACCGTTGAGTATTTCACCATTCAGCCTGTAATGAAGATTTCGTCCGGAGCGCTGTCAGCTTTGTGGAAAAACTGCGCCAACGAGTTGATAGTTGAGGTACCTGCATTAGGCATTGCCTACCAGCCCTTTATCTCTCTAACCAATGCAGATAAAATAATGCGCCCGGGCGTAGGAAACGTAACTATCATACCCACAAGCAACCGGAGTGTAAAAATGACGGTAAGTAATGCAGGTATGCTCATCGGAACAGAGACATTCAGGGTTAAGAACATACCATTGCCCAGTTATTCATTCAAACTGGGAAACACTGAAATCGACATGGAGAACGGTATCAGCGCAAATGCCGTTCGTGGCAGGCTTACTATTGAAGTTTTAGCCGAGGCAAACTTTAAGCAAGATGTTCCGAATGATGCTCGCTACAGAGTCGAGCGCGTGGAAGTGACACTTCGTGTCGGTACTACACCAAAGTCACAAATAAAAGAAAATAGCGGTAGGGTAAACCTTCGCAAGATTCAACAAGCAACGCCACGTAGCGGCAACGTTCTGACGATTAAAATCACACGTGTAAGCAGGCGGAACTTCCGTGGCGACCGTGATCCGGTGGCTGCAAGAGCATTGATATGGCATATTCCAATTCACTAATTCAATTGATAATGATAAAATTATCCGGAATGAAGAAGTATGTTAACATATTATCCATTGGTTTGTTGGCCCTTTTTGTGGTTGGCAATCAGGTAGCTTCAGCGCAGCAGAGTATAGCTGATATACCCCAGTATAATCCACATTCAGTAGCTCCTATTCCTAAGTATGAACAACTATATAAAGTAACCGTATGGCGACGTATTGATTTGAAAGAGAAGCAGAATAAGGGCTATTTTGCATTTAACAATGAGCTTTCAAAAATACTTATTGAAGGAGTGATGTCGGGTGAAATCAGCCATATATATGAAAATGATTCCCTTACAACTGAAATCACCAAAGAGGAGTTTCTTGCCAGGCGCAACATGTATGAGGAGGATGAAGGCTTTGAAGAAGATGAGTGGTATGACGACGAACCATATTTTATGGGTGATCCTGTTAGCTACAATGATGTAAATTACGAAAGCCTGCAGGATGACAACGAAGGAAACACACCTGATACTTCGCCTGAATTCTGGAGAATAGAGGAGTTAGAAGCTTTAATTTACGAAAATAGACAGATCTCATTAATTGATATCAAAGAAGATATCATTTTTGACAAGAGGAGATCGAGGTTATATTATGATATCCAGTCCATTACATTAATTATACCAGGTTCGGAAACGCTTGATAATATTGATACACCACTGGGCGTGTTTTCATACAAAGAAATTGAAGATTATTTCAGAAGACGGCCTGACGTGTGCATCTGGTATAACCAGTATAACAGCGCCGAAAATAAAAACCTGGCGGATGCATTTTTGATGCGTCTTTTCAGGGGAAACCTGACCAAGGTTGAAAATCCGGATAACGAGCTTATTCAGGAAACTTATGGTCAATTTCCAAAAGAATGGGTCTTTGCTGCAGAATGGCTGGAAATGGAGTTGATGGAAAAAGAGCATAATCTCTGGTCGTATTAACACTACGGATAATTTAAACGAATTAAAAAGGCTCCTGAACGGAGTCTTTTTTTATTTCCACTCGTAATTCCTGATTGCCTGCGCCAACCGTGGACCGGTAACGGATTTTAACTCCTCAAAATGTGCCGATTTTATTTTCCTTAGTGACTTAAAATGCCTCAGAAGTTTGTCTGCCGTGGTTTTGCCCACTCCCGGTATCTCTTCCAATTTGGATTTAAAGGTGTTTTTACTTCGCTTATTCCGGTGGAAGGCAATGGCAAACCGGTGCGCTTCATCACGAATACGTTGTATGAGTCGTAGCGAAGGTGATTTTTTCTGGATATGCAGCGGGTAAGCATCTTCCGGAAAATATATTTCCTCCAGCCTTTTGGCAATGCCCACAACAGGGATTTTACCGTAAATATCTAATTCACGTAATGCTGAAGTAGCAGAACTCAGCTGACCTTTTCCCCCGTCAATTATAACCAGATCCGGTAATTTCTCTGATTCTTCAAGTACACGCTTATACCTACGGTAAACAATCTCACGCATGGATGAAAAATCATCCGGCCCATCTACAGTCCGAATGTTATAATGCCTGTAATTCTTTTTAGACGGAACACCGTTTTTAAAACATACCATCGATGCCACAGCATTCGTTCCCATCAGATTGGAGTTGTCAAAACATTCGATGTGCAACGGAATATCTTTTAGGTTCAAATCCTGTTTGAGCATAATAAGCGTTTCTCTGGCTGCGCCCTTCAGTTTAGTTTTTGAGGCCATATATTCATGCTTCAATTGCAGCGCATTTTTAAGCGAAAGGTTCATCAGGCTTTTTTTGTCGCCCCGTGTAGGCACGGATGACACTATTATATCTTTCAACATATCAAATCTGATATTGCAGAGCAGTTTAATGGGTGGTTTGTAATCAGAAATATTTACCGAGAACAACATGTATTTAATTAGTTCCCCTGAAGATTCATCCAGCTTTTTCTTTATGCGTGTGGTTTTTGTAAAGTTGATGGCCCCATTCTGAATTCGTAAATAGTTAAGAAAAGCTTCCTTTTCATCTGATACAATGGAGCACACATGAATATCTGATAATTTCGGGTTTACAATGATCGATTTACTTCTGAATTTTTCAAGCAATGCAATTTTTTCCTTAAAAAGAAGTGCTTTCTCATACTCAAGCCTATCAGCGTGTTTTTGCATTGCCTTCCTGAAAAAATTTCTAACTACTCCAAGGTGGCCTTTAAGGATATATTCGGCTTGTTTTATATCGTTATTGTAATTCTCTTCTGTCTGCAGATTTTCACATGGGCCGAGGCAATTGCCCAGGTGATACTCGAGGCATAATCTGAATTTTCCGGCTTTTATATTCTTTTCGGAAAGATTGTATTTACAGGTCCGGATTTTATAAAGCTTTCTGATGAGATCCAGAACATTATTCATTGCAACTACGCTGGTGTAAGGGCCGAAATATTTTCCTTGTGAGGTAATCATTCTTCTGGTGCTGAATATCCGTGGGAATCTTTCGTTGACGATACAGATAAACGGGAAGGATTTATCATCTTTAAGCAAAATGTTGTACCTGGGCTGATTTTCTTTTATAAGGTTATTTTCAAGAAGAAATGCATCAAACTCAGAATCAGCTATTGTAAATTCCACTTTAGCGGTTTCCTGCACTAATCTGCTGGTTTTTCGATTGTAATGCGCCTTTTTTGTAAAGTACGAAAGAACACGTTTTTTTATATTTTTTGCTTTACCAACATAAATGAGGTTATTCACGGAATTAATAAATTTGTAAATCCCGGGCTTTTCAGGAAGAAGTTCGCAGCCTTGAATGCGGGCATCACGTTCTTTCATGACATGTTGGATTTAAAAAATATCAGACTCATCAATTTGCTGAAGAGAGTCCAATTTTTTTAGCGTAAGTGAATCAATTTCATCCACAAGTCCGTATTGAGAGCAGTCCAATTGTATAGATAAGCGTCGGCGTGGGGTTGGAAACGGACCTCTTGTATAGTTTAACGTTGTATCCGTATATACTTTGGTCATAAAGTCGGCCCATATTGGCATTGCCATTCTGGCGCCCTGTCCCCAGCGAATTGAAGGAAAGTGTATGGCGCGATCGTCACCTCCCACCCAGACGCCAGCTACCAGGTCTTTTGTAACACCTATAAACCACCCATCAGAATAGTTTTGGGTTGTCCCTGTTTTTGCACCAATTTCATTATTTTCACCCAGTAAATCCCACCTTGCAAGGCCACGGGCGGTTCCGCCCTCCTCTTCTACCGTGCCACGCAGCATATACAACATGATATACGCATCTTCTTCACTCAATGCTTCTTTTCTTTCAGGCACAAAATTTTTAATTACATTACCGTATTTATCTTCAATCCGTGTGATGTAGTGTGGCTTAGTCCAGGTGCCCTGGTTTACAAAAGCAGAATACGCACCAACCAATTCATAAACCGATACATCGCTTACACCCAACGCTAGCGAAAGTACCGGTGAAAGCGGGCTCTCGATACCAAGCATTCTGGCTTTGGCAATCACATTGCGGGGGCCGACCTCATAAATAATTTGAGCGGTTATCGAATTTTTGGATTGTGCCATTGCCTTTCGTATCGTCATTTTTTCGCCGGAATACTTTCCATCAGCATTTCGGGGTGTCCAGGTAGGCGGATTGCTGAAGGTCTGGTATGTTTTCCGGACGTCTTCCAGAACGAAACAAGGGTGGTACCCATTTTCGATGGCAGTGGCATAAACAATGGGCTTAAAGGTTGATCCGGGTTGATTCCTGCCTTGTTTTACATGATCAAATTCAAAGTATTTGTGGTTGATACCTCCTACCCACGCCAGAATGTGTCCGCTATGCGGATCCATTGCCATAAAACCTGCTTGCAGAAACTTTTTATAATAACGGATTGAATCCATCGAACTCATTACCGTATCTATTTCACCGTCCCACGAAAATACCGTCATCGGCCTGGGAATATTCATGACAATATCGACCGAATCATGACCGTCCCCATACCTTGTTACCAGCGCTTTATATTGTTTGGTTCTTTTTGTTACCTGTTTTATAAATCCTCGGATTTCCCTGTTGTTCTCATCTACCCATGGATTTTTCCCTTCCCACTCATCTAAGAAAATGGTTTGCAACGAATCCATCCACCATAATACCGACTCTTCAGCATATTCCTGCAATGTTTTATCAATGGTAGTGTATATGCGAAGTCCACCCTCATATAAATCAAGATCATTTTCTTTGCAGAACTTTAGCAAATCCCATAGGATGGTAAACCTGAAATAGGACGCAGGCCGTGTATGCAAATTATCCACTTTATAGTTGCTGAGGTCGATCGGCAGAAGGATTAACGAATCATATTCGTCTTTGGTAAAGTAATCACGTTTGTATAATTTATACAGCACCTGATTCCTTTTTCGGAATGAATTGTCATAGTTCAATTTAGGGTTGAATGTAGTAGGTGCCTGCAGCAAACCCACCAGCACAGCCGACTCCTGTACATTCAGGCTGGCAGGCTCTTTGCCGAAATACGTTTCACTTGCTGACCGGATGCCATATGAATTACTGCTAAACTCCACCGTGTTCAGATAAAGCGCAATAATTTCTTCTTTTGTAAAGGTCTGTTCAAGTTTAACCGAAATGATCCATTCCTTCGTTTTGGCAATCAGCCTTCGAATATAAAACCCGGGCTTTCCCAAATTACGGCTCCACTTTGATATACGACCTTCAAGCTCTCCACCCATTGTATTATACAGGTTTTTGCCAAGCTGCTGAGTAAGCGTGCTGCCTCCACCCGCATAGCTGAAAGTAACAAGGCCCTTAAAAACCCGCAAATAGGCGATAAAATCAAGTCCCGAATGTTTATAAAACCGGTGGTCTTCCGATATGAGCAAGGTGTTTACCAGATGAGGCGAGAGTTTATCAAAAGATACCGGGCTTCTGTTATACCTGTAATATCGGCTAATTAATGACCCGTCCGCAAAATATAGCTCTGACGAGAGGTCATTTTCAGGATTTTCTAGCTGTTTTATTCCCGGCATCCCTCCAAACATTCCCCACAAATCAATACTTACAGTATAGATATACAATGGGCCTGACAAAAACAGTACAAAAAGTATCAACCATATGCCGATGATAGTTTTGCGTGATGTACGGTTATTAGTATTGTTAGTGTTAGCTCCCATATTGTTCAGTAATGGAGTGCGTGAAACTTTCTGTATGTATCAAGCTCTTTTGCTTTGTACAGTACTTCAAAATTCTCTTTTGAAATCACAAATTTATCAAATTTTAAACCAGGCAACTCAGATTGTATATTTTCTTCAGCTTTAAATAAATCATAATAATACAACGCTTTTTCCTGATCATTGAAATGGTCAACAAGAATAATGGTATTGGAACCATCAAGTTTAAGTGTACCTGTTTTTAAATTTTGCCCGGAGAAATATTCGTTATTGAATGATTCAATTTCTGTGAGTATTATCTCAGAGCCCTCTAACCCTGTTTGGTAAATTGCGATAAAATAATGTTCATCTTCTTTCGAAATCTTATATTTGGCTGCTTTGAGCTTAATCAGTCTTTCCTTGTAGTTTTCAGAAGCTGCCAGTAACGTTTTGGCATAGGACGTGATGTCGCTGTCGGGATGCGTTTTAATAAACTCACCAAGCTGAAACTGATATTTAAACAACCCTTCGGTTTTGCCAACAATGAGAATCTTAAGCAATTCAAGGTTTGGAATGAAATTCCCACCCGGGTATTCTGATATGGCGTTGTTGAGTACATTTTCAGTCGAAACATAATCGCCCGATTCAAATAACCAGTAAGCACGTTCATATTCCTTTTTGAGAATTTCGTTTACTGCCTGGCTTTCCTTTTGATAATTGGGATTTATCAAAAGTTTTGCAAAAGTTGTTTCTGGAAATGAAGCAATTAATGTGGCTTTGTATTTCTCCGCCCGTGAAGGATCTTGATCTCCATACAGCAGATATAGCTGGTACAAAGCATCGGGCTTATTTATTGTTTCAGGAAAGCGTGTTATTAATGTTTCGAATGCATCAATGGCGTTTAGTTCTTCCTTCAGGTCAAAATAGTAAATATTGCCAAGTTGGAAGTATGCATCTTCTATTTTTTTTAATGCCGCATTTTTATCTTCCGCGGTTTTTGGCACCGAAGCGTAAAATGAATTTCTTTCATTTTCACTTCCATTGTCGGATTCAACCAGGCTTGTATCCTCCCCTGAAGCTTTATCGGTCACATTTGAATCATCGCTTATCGTTTGTTCTTCCATAAACGCTCCTGAATCTTTAACTGAACGCCGCCAGTTGTCTTCAAGTTTACGATTGCCCCATATCCGCACAAATTCGCTGCGACCCAATGCCAGTGCAGATGGATTGTTGAAATACCAGTTTGATGTGCCTGAGGTAATTCCAGAAGATTCAAAAGGCGATATATTGGTAAGTTGTTTGCTTCGTTCTTCTGATTTTTTCTTTAGAGCCCTCTGTTTAGCAAGTTCGGATTCTTTTTGCTGTACAATTACCGAATCAATTAACACCATTAAAGCAACAGAATCCATTTTTGAAAGCGCCAACAGGCTATCCTGAATTTCAATGGTGTTTAACTGAACTACAAAATCATCAAGCACCATTTGCCGTGACTTGATATCATCGTATCCTTCATAGTCTTTTGGAAGTACCTGAATCGTGCTGTCATAATACGCCTTTGCCGTTTGATAATTTTTCAGCGTATCATAATAAAGCTGGCCTAATTTAAGATATGCCCGACCTTTTTGCCTGGGGTTGCTCAGGCTTGTTTTGATGGAAAGATTGAATTTTTCGATTCCTTCCTGCAAGTTATTTTGCCGTAGTTCAAATTCGCCCCATTCATAATAAATTCTGTCAATAAACTCTTTGTTTTTAGCATCACGAACCAATTTTTTGAAATCTTTACGAATGTGCCTGATATCCTTTAGCTTGTCGAGTTGCGTAACCCGGGCCATGTATAGCCTGGCATAAAATGACAGTTCATACTCCGGATTGCTGGAAATGCATTTCTTAAAGTTGCTGAAGGCTTCCGACTCGAACCCCATCTTCTGATACACCTGGCCGATAATAAAATATATCCTTGCTTTGTTATCTTTTGGTTTAAACATAGGGGTTGCTTCTACCAGATTGCTTACCATATTATTATAATCCTCTTTTTTTTGAAAATACCAGGCATTTGTAAGGTAGAGTTTCTTAAGATTCTTTTTATTTAGTTTTTCTTTTTTAAGGTAGTCCGCTGCCGCAAGCGCGTTGTTCATTTCATTGTAGGCAATGTAGGTACGCATCAGGTTTATGAGCGCAAGGTGCCTGGCAGCGTCGTTTTCACCTTTGGTAAATACATACTTGAATGTCTCAATGGCATGGGTATAATTATTTCCGTAGAGCCTGGCCAGGCCAACAAGATTATAACTATCATCCACCCACCTGGAGTTGGGATGATTTTGAATTACCAAAGAGGCTTTTTTCAGACAGTCTTCGATCTGAGCATCATAGGTGTTCGCAATGGATGAATCGAGTGGAGGCAAAACATTCAGGATATCGTCATAATTGTTGTCCTGACTCGCAATTATCGAACTCTCAATTTCACGGATTCTTTCCCTTGCAATATAATATGCATTATATCTGGCCGTTGTATTATGATATGATATACTGATTGCATTCGTTTTTTCTGAGGAGCAGGCATTCAGAAGCACGAAAGGTGCAAGAACTGCAGTTAGCTGTATGGTCTGCCAGATAAATTTCAAGATGCTTCCTGATATACGATATAAACGCAAAAATTATTATAAATAATACAATAAACGGTATTGTTATATATTTTTGTGGCGTATATAATACAATTTTAACGTTGAAAATACGAAAAACATTTTCCAACTGGCTTTCAGAAAGGTATTTGCTGATAATCAGAAATGAAGAAAATTTTGCGGAAAAGTCTTCTATTAGCTTTACATATGCAAAACTCGTACTACTTTCTGTTTTTCTGTTTTTTGTTGTTATGACAATTGCATTATTCCTTACCAGGTCAGTACTGGCACAATGGTTTGACCCGAGGCATGCACAGATCGAGAACAGGAAAAAACTCTTTGAGCTTACCATGAAACTGGATTCGCTGGAAGAAGAGGTTGGACAAAAGGATTTGTTTATTGCCACATTTAAAAATATACTAGCCGGAAATGCCGACAGTGCCGCCTTATTGTGGGAACAACCCGAAGCGAGAGTAATTAGTACAAATTTTGACGCTACAGAAATTGCCCCCATAGATTCACAGTTCAGAACTGAATTTGAAAGCGAAGAGTTTAATTTGATCTCCTACAATACGGCCGGGACCTCAGAACTGACCGAGTTGTTTTTCTTTACTCCCATTTCGGGATATGTATCAAAAAAATACAATATGCAGGAGGAACATTACGGGGTTGATATTGTGGCAAAAAACAATGAACCGATCATGTGTGTAGCTAATGGAACGGTGGTTTTATCCAGTTGGACGCAAGATTCCGGATATGTACTTGCCGTTCAGCATTCGGAAAATCTTATTTCAGTTTATAAGCATAATTCAGAATTAATGAAAAAAGTTGGTAATTTTGTACTCGGCGGTGAAGTGATTGCAATTATCGGTAATACCGGTGATCTTACTGACGGGCCTCACCTGCATATTGAATTATGGTATAATGGCAACCCGGTAAACCCGGAAGATTTTATTTCATTTTAACTTGTAAAGGAAATGTTTAATAAAGAAGAGAAAAAAGTGGCTGAAGAAATTAGTAATTCGAGCAATATCATAGGAAAAGGTACTATGGTGGAAGGCAATCTGGAAACCTATGGCAACATTCGGGTTGAAGGACAGGTAATCGGGAACATAAAAACCAAATCCAAAGTAGCCCTGGGACAGTCTTCAAGAGTAGAAGGTAATATACTTGCGCAAAATGCAGAAGTTGCAGGTGAAGTCAGTGGAACGGTTGAAGTGACGGAATTGCTGTTATTGAAATCAACCGCAGTTATCAGCGGTGATATCATAACAAACAAGTTGATTGTGGAATCAGGCGCTACATTTAATGGAGGTTGTAAAATGGGCGTTACCATAAAGGAAATTAAAATAGGCGTAAATGGCCAGCCGGCACAAACCCTCAAACCACAATCGGAAGTCAAAAACGTCTGATACGTATCTGAAGTATTCGGGCCTCGCACTTCAAATGGCCATCACAATAGGGTTGATGGCCTTTTTAGGCTATAAAATTGACATCTGGCTTAACCTGAATTTCCCGGTATTCCTCTTTGTTTTTATCTTAACAGGACTTACCGGTTCGATTTATCGATTGATAAGGTCTTTGCAGGACAATTAGATGTACAGCAATACAGGAAATCATTTCTTTTCTTTCTTGAAAAGTCTAACCGTATTTACATTTTTCCTCGGTCTAATTGTGATCTCTGTTTTCAATTTGTTTCCCGGGATCGCAATGCCATCAAAGGCAATTGCTGTTTTCATTATTCTATATGTGATCACTGCCGTCGGACATTACCTGTTGATTCTGGCCAATCAAAGAAGTCCGCAAAAACGCATTATCCTTACCATCATTTCCATTACGCTAAAGCTTTTTATATATGCTGTTTTTGCATTTTTGTTGATACTCGCAGACAAACCCAATGCAACAGGAAATGTGGTGCTATTCTTTACTCTGTATATTTTTTATACCGTTTTTGAATTATCAATCAGTTATCTTATGCTTACTCAAAAAGAGTAAAAATTTATACCATAATTTTTTTGTTTGATGATTTAATATCACCTTTGCAATCTTATTTTGATCCCCCTGAATTACAGGAATAAATGAAGGTATTTTTAGACGCAATGAAGCATCCGGGTATCGCCGCCAAAATCATTTTTTCTGTTAGTTTGTTTTTTGCATTTTCAGCCCCTTCATGGGCCTCTTCATCAGATGATGGAGGGGGATTTAATCCAGGTGAACTGATCATGCACCATATCACAGATGATTATTCGTGGCACTTTTTTGATGGCAAATACGGGACGCTTTATCTGCCGGTAATTGTTTATTCAAAAGAGCGGGGACTGGAAGTATTTTCATCACATCATTTTTATGATGAACACCATAACCTTGTAAGTTATAATGGATATGTGCTGGAGCATAAGCAAATCCTTCTGGAAGGGAGCGATGAAAAGATATATGACTTTTCGATTACCAAAAATGTGCTGACGCTTTTTATTCTTGCTGCTTTATTGTGTTGGGTATTCATATCGGTAGCCAGAGGATTCAGGAAAAACGAAGGAAAAGCTCCGTCGGGTATTCAGTCATTTTTTGAGCCCATCATCCTTTACATTCGTGACGAAATTGTGAAGCCTAATATTGGTCCGAAATATGAAAGATACCTGCCATATTTGCTGACGTTGTTCTTTTTTGTATGGTTCGGAAATCTCATGGGACTCATACCGGGTGCAGCTAATCTTACCGGCAATATTGCCGTAACTTTGGTACTCGCCACCGGAACATTTATACTCACATCAATCAGTGGTACTAAAAATTACTGGACCCATATTTTTAATACTCCGGGTATTCCGTTGCCGCTAAAATTTATCATTGTACCGGTTGAAATTATTGGGATTTTCACCAAACCTATTTCACTGACAATTCGACTTTTTGTGGCTATATCAGCAGGACATATTGTACTGCTAAGCCTGATCATACTTACCTTCATTTTTCATAGCTGGCTGGTAGGTATTGGCAGCTCGCTGTTAGTATTATTTATTGTGTTAATTGAACTTCTGGTTGCAACTATCCAGGCGTATATTTTCACAATGTTTACATCACTTTATATTGGAATGGCCCTGGATGAAGGCGATGGTCACTAATACAAAAATGTATATATTAATGTTCAACATAAATTATAACTGATATGCTTTCAACCATTTTATTAGACATGAGTTTGGCGATTATGGGCGCTGGTATCGGTGCCGGACTGGCTGCAATTGGCGCCGGTATTGGTATCGGTAGAATCGGTGGTTCTGCAATGGAAGCCATTGCAAGACAGCCTGAAGCAGCCGGTAAGATACAAACTGCCATGCTGATTATTGCAGCGCTTATTGAAGTGATTGCACTTTTTGGTGTGGTTATCGCTTTCCTCATTTCGCAAAACACAGGAGTATAATCTTTTGTTTTGTAAAAATTAAGAGCTTGTCATACCGGCATTGGGCCGGGACAAGCTTCTTGATATCATTTGATGATTACGTAAAAAAATAAAAGATGGAATTATTAACACCAGGTTCCGGACTTCTTTTCTGGCAAATTGTTGTCTTCGTTTCATTATTGTTGTTATTAAAGACATTTGCCTGGCAACCTATCCTGCATTCCCTGAAAATAAGGGAGGAATCTATTCAGGAGGCACTTGATTCTGCAAAAGAGGCAAAAGAAGAAATGTCACAACTGAAAGCAGAAAACGAAAAACTGCTACAGGAGGCACGTAAAGAGCGGGATAAAATTCTAAAGGTGGCAAATACCGTAGCCAGCAAGATTAAAGATGAGGCAAAATCAGCAGCGTCGGGAATCACTGATAAGATGATCGAAGTTGCAAGAAAAGAAATTGAATCTGAAAAAAATGCCGCACTGCAAGAGGTGAGAAATCTGGTAGTTTCATTATCAGTTGAAATTGCCGAAAGACTTCTTCAGAAGGCACTTGCTGAAGATGTTGCGCAAAAAGAGCTTGTGGACCAGTATCTAAAAGAAAAAAATCTTAATTAATTAAGTTTCCCAATTCAAATGTCAGTATTCAAGGTAGCTTCACGATATGCCAAATCTTTGCTTGACCTTTGCAAGGATAAAAGCCTTGTGGAAGAAGTAAATAATGACATGGTATTGATTGACTCGGCATGTGAACAAAACCGCGAACTCGTTCTCGTTCTCCGGAGCCCGATCATTAAGCAAGACAAAAAATTCAAGATTGTGGAAGCTATCTTCGGAAATAAAGTTAACAAGTTTACACGTTTATTCCTGAAATTAACTATCAGTAAAGGAAGAGCAGATGTGCTTCATGAAATTACCCGTGAATTCCATAAGCAATATCTTGAATTTAAAGGAATCCAGAAGGCAAAAGTAATAACTACTTTTAAGCTTGACGATACGCTTAGGAATGAATTCAATAAAATTGTTAAAGCACTTACAAATAAAAATCCTGACCTTTCCCAAGAGGTGTCAAAAGATATTATTGGAGGTTATATCCTCAATATAGATGATCGAAGGATCGATTCTTCGCTGAAATCGATGCTGAAGAAAATTGAACATGATCTAATTAAATAAAATAATCAACTTTCCTATGCTGTATGGGCAATGAAAGGGAAATCAACATCAACATTAATACAAAAATAAATGACAAACGTAAGACCAGATGAGGTATCAGCCATACTAAAAGAACAACTGGCAAATGTTAAAACTGAAGCTGAACTTGAAGAAATTGGAACCGTTTTGCAAATTGGCGACGGAGTTGCCCGCATTTATGGTTTAACCCAGGTTGAATCAGGCGAACTTATTGAGTTTGAAAGCGGTCTGAACGGATTGGTATTGAACCTTGAAGAAGATAATGTTGGGGTGGTATTGTTGGGCCATTCCCAGGATATAAAAGAAGGTGACACGGTAAAACGCACCGGGCGTATTGCTTCTATCCGTGCAGGTGAAGGACTTGTTGGCAGGGTGGTGGATACCCTTACAAATCCCATCGACGGTAAAGGGCCTATTGCCGGAGAATCGTTTGAAATGCCGCTCGAAAGAAAAGCTCCCGGTGTTATTTTCCGTCAGCCTGTAAACGAGCCTCTTCAGACTGGTATTAAGTCTATTGATGCCATGATTCCTATTGGCCGGGGACAGCGTGAACTGATTATCGGCGACCGCCAAACAGGCAAAACAGCAGTTGTAATCGATACCATTATCAATCAGAAGGAGTTTTACGAAAAGGGTGAAACTGTTTATTGCATATACGTTGCAATAGGCCAAAAAGCTTCGAACGTAGCCGGAATAGTGAGTATGCTTGAGAAACATGGTGCCATGGATTACACCATAATAGTATCCGCAACGGCTGCTGATCCTGCTCCTATGCAGTTTTATGCACCGTTTACAGGAGCGGCAATCGGAGAATATTTCAGGGATACAGGCCGGCCGGCGCTAGTAATTTACGACGACCTGTCAAAACAGGCAGTGGCCTATCGTGAGGTATCACTGTTGCTTCGGAGGCCTCCTGGTCGCGAAGCATATCCGGGAGATGTATTTTATCTTCACTCCAGACTTCTTGAACGTGCATCTAAGATCATTGATAATGATGAAATTGCAAAAGGAATGAATGACATTCCGGAATCTTTAAAAGATAAGATAAAAGGAGGTGGATCATTAACTGCACTTCCGATAATAGAAACCCAGGCAGGTGATGTCTCGGCCTATATTCCAACCAATGTCATATCCATAACGGACGGGCAGATATTCCTTGAAACGGATTTGTTTAATTCGGGAATAAGGCCGGCTATTAACGTTGGTATTTCTGTTTCGAGGGTGGGTGGCGCTGCCCAGATAAAGTCCATGAAAAAAGTTGCAGGTACATTGAAATTGGATCAGGCTCAGTTTCGTGAACTGGAGGCTTTTGCACAATTCGGGTCGGACCTTGATGCTTCAACTCTATTGACCATTGAGCGCGGAAGAAGAAATCAGGAAATACTGAAACAACCACAGTATTCTCCGTACAAAGTTGGCGAACAAGTGGCAATTATATTTGCATCTACCAAAGGCCTGATAGACAAAGTACCTGTAAACAGGGTTAAAGAATTTGAAAAGGAATACCTCCAGTTGCTTACCTCTCATCATGCTGATTTACTGATCACACTCAGTGATGGGAAATTGGATGATAACATTACGGAGGTCCTTACATCTACCGCAAAAGATATAGCCAAAAGTTTTGAAGTTCAAAGCTAAAAATTATACATGCCTAACTTAAAGGAAGTTAAAACCAGAATAAGTTCCGTTGTTTCTACGCAACAGATTACCAAAGCCATGAAGATGGTTGCTGTTTCGAAACTCCGAAGGGCAAAGAACAGTATTTTACAAATGAGGCCTTTTGCAGAAAAGCTGAATGAAATACTGATTAATGTTTCCAAGGATCTGGATGCTGATGAAGGGAAAGGTTATGGAACAGAAAGGGAAATCGAAAAAGTGCTCATCATGGTGATAACTTCTGACCGGGGCCTGTGTGGTGCATTCAACAACAATGTAAGCAAACGCACGGTAGCGCTTATTGAAGAGAACTACAAATACCAGTTCGATGCCGGCGACGTGCACATACTCCCATTAGGTAAAAAAGGTTTTGATTTCTTCAGAAGAAGGAAGTACCATGTGATTGCTAAATTCACTGATATTTTCAGAGGTCTTTCGTTTAAAAAAGGAAGGGAACCTGCTGAATTTGTCATGAATGCATTCCTGCAGGGTGAGTACGACAAAGTAGATATCGTGTATAATGAATTTAAAAACGTGGCAAGGCAAGTGGTACGGGTAGAACAATTCCTTCCGATAGCTCCTGATTCTGATACGGAACAGCTGCCCGGTATCATTGATTACATTTTCCAGCCAAATAAAAAAGTTATCATTGAAGAAATGATTCCGAAATCGTTGAAAATTCAATTTTATAAAGCGATGCTTGAATCAAATGCCGCCGAACACGGTGCACGAATGACGGCCATGGAGCAGGCAACGGAGAACGCCGGCGAGCTGTTAGGCGAGCTCAGGCTTGTTTATAACCGGACACGACAGGCTGCTATTACCAAAGAAATCCTCGAAATTGTTGCTGGGGCCGAGGCACTTAGTTAATATATATTCATCAATTTTACTAAATTGTAAATAAAGCTCATGTTAACATGAGCTTTATTCGTTTATGAAAATACTAAAAACAGGTTTTCAGCACCTCCAGGCCTTAAGCCTTGATATCACGCTTGGCGGAGGAATCGGCGCCTTGTTTATTGCAGCATACCTGGGTGTGACGTTGAGTGTATTTACTTTACTCGAGTTAATTATTGTTGTCTGGCTCATTTATACCCTCGATCATTTGCTGGATGCAGGAACATTATTTCGCAAACCAGTTACATTCAGGCATAAGTTGCATTGGGAAAACTCAACAAATATCTGGGGAGTCTGGAGTTTTTTTCTCATTGTAGCGTTTTCATTTCTGTTCCGGCTACCTGCTATGACGCTGGTTTATGGTGGGTTACTGGTATTATTAGTGACATTTTATTTTATATCCATAAAATTATCGGGAAAAAGACAGCTGTATCATAAAGAAACCGTAGCGGCTGTAGCGTATGCAGCAGGCATCTTTGTGGGACCGTTAAGTATTTATGAGGGGGATGTGTCATGGGATATATGGTTATTGTTTCTTGAATATGCCGGGCTGGCGCTGATTAATTTGCTTATCTTCTCACTATTTGAAAAAGATGTTGATAGGCATGAAGAATTTAATTCCATTGTTATGTCAATTGGTTATCATAAAGTAATGATCATAACTAAAATTCTGGCAGGCATAATTTTATTGACTTCAGTGTTATGTGTTTTTCTAAATACACAAAATGCGGATTTTTTAAAAACACAAATCCTGGTTGGATGTATGGACCTTGTACTACTTTTAATTATTTTCAAAAAGAATTTGTTTTCAAAAAACGAGCGTTATAGAATTATGGGCGATTTCATATTTCTGATACCAGTTTTGTATTTTATTATATAAGTAATCATCGGGGATAAGCTTTGAACCGGGTTTCATTCAGAATTATATGACATTTGATCATATTACTCCCATTTACGACCCGCTGGCACGGTCATTTCTGGTAAAATCATTTTCAGGTCGCAAATTGTTCATTTTAACCGGATTAAACCGGCTGCAAGAATTTTAATACCGGGTGGCGAAACCGGATGGATACTACATCATTTGCCTCCTGATTGTAAGGAAGTGGTTAATGTTGATTCGTCACTAAAAATGATTGAAAAAGCCCGTAATTTAAATGTACAGTTTCCGGTAACCTTTTATCATGCCCGCATTGAAAACACAAACTTGAACGGGAAATTTGACGTTGTTATTACAATTTTTTTTTGATCTGTTTCATAGAAAAGAGGTGAAACACATAGTCAGAAAAGTGGCCAGCCGGCTTACCAGTTCAGGCCTTTTATTGGTTTCCGATTTTCGGAATACAGGCATCTGGTGGCAACGGATATTACTTGCTATCATGTATTGGTTTTTCCGGATAGTGACATGACTACCTGCCAGGAGGCTTGCAGACTGTAAAAAACTTTTGATTAAAAACGGTTTTACATCGATTACCGGAACTACATTTTATCGTGGTTTTATCGTTTTTGGGATCTTCTGTAAAAATAATTCCAATACATACGGTACTCATTTCGTATATCCGACAATTTATTTCAAATTCATCCGTATTTATTCTGATACATATAATTTTCTTGTTTTGGAGTCACGAAACCCGGAATAAAATATAAATTAGTGCTCCGGAGGAGACTAATTTTTTCAACCGAGAGAACATAACTACGGATTTTCTGAATCAATTATACTACTCAATAAATGTAAGCGATGAAATATTTAAAAAGTTACTTATACCAGACCGTGGTTGTTTCGGTAATGGCACTATCAGGACTGATAACCGGTAGGTGTAGTAGTACCGAAGTAAAAACACAGGAGAATGAAAATGTATATATCCCGCAGGTTTCCAAACCTGATAAAATATGGAATGTCGGTTTTCTTGTGGTAGACGGGGTATATAACTCCGAATTGATTGCTCCGATGGATATTCTTCACCATACTGTTTTTCACACCGATCCGGGCATGAAAGTTTTTACGATAGCACCCGACAAAGATACTATACTCACGTTTGAGGGGCTACATATTCTGCCCGACTATTCGTTTAACGATGACATACCTCCTATTGATGTATTGGTGGTGCCCAGCGCCAAACATAGCATGGATTCGGATCTTGAAAATATGGCATTGATTGATTTCGTCAGAAGCACAGGAGAAAAAGCCAGCTACGTGATATCGTTGTGTGACGGGGCATTTGTACTCGCAAAAGCCGGGCTAACTGTTGATCATGAATCAACTACATTTCCCTCTGATATACCAAAATACCGGGCCATGTTTCCTGACCTTACGGTACACGAAGGGGTAAGTTTTGTACACGATGATAACCTTATTACCTCCGTCGGGGGCGCCAAATCCTACGATCCTGCTTTGTATCTGGTTGAATTGCTTTATGGCAATAAAGTTGCCAGAGGAATTGCCGGTGGTCTTGTAATCGACTGGAACCTGAAAAATATCGAACACATTATTGTACCAAAATTCTGATCATATCATCCATCATAATTCGGTATCTTTCAGCGAAGTTAGGACTAAAATATTACTGTGCAGTGTTTTATGATCCGGGCAGCGGTTGGCAATTTCAACCATCCGCAACTTTTGCTCATGGGTAATATTGCCCGTAATCTCTATTTCACGCCTGATTATGTCAATTTTCCCGCCCTTTGCTACCCGCGAATCTTCCACATGTTCTTTCGTGTGCTGAAGATGTACCTTTATAACTTCAACATCCAGTCCTTTAGCATCGGCATACATACGCAAAGTCATGCTGGTGCAAGCACCCAGCGCCGATACAAGCAGGTCGTAAGGGGAAGGACCCAGGTCCTGACCATGCACATGCAGGGGTTCATCGGCTACCAGGCTATGATTGCCCGTTAATATTTCCGTATAGTATTTTTGCCTCCCTGTCCTGACTACAGCCTGTTTATCGGTGTTCAATCTGGGTTTGTCAGCCAGGTTAAGGTAGCGAACCAACCAGCTTGAGATCACCTTGCCGGCATAAGATGCATCATTGTCGTTTGTGAGCAAATGGTCCGATCTGTCAAGAGAAACAAAACTTTTAGGATGAAAGAATGATTAAAAAAAGTCCCAACTTTCATCAATTGGGACTCATTCTCACAGAATCAGGATAACCCTGAAAGGTTGCTCGCCAGCAGAGCCTTTTCCCGTTTCTCCTGATTTTGTAAAGATAAAAACACTTTCTGAATTTCAACTAAGAAAGTGTATTTGGTGGTCTTAAGAATGGGGAGTACTATATAAAACAGGTAAAATAGTCCATAATTTTTATATAAATAGAGTCTGTCCATAAACCGGCAATCTGGCAATAAAGAAAAATTGAATTCCAATATTCCCCTCCCTGGAGGGGTGTAAGGGTGGGTTTATCAAAAAAATCATTCAATTTTTCTTTGCATAAATGACTTTATAGACAGACTCTAA